>NZ_LUKD01000001.1:943939-1257218 GCF_001592745.1 Bdellovibrio bacteriovorus | reverse complement strand
ACCCAAATTTCTCTCTATGGACGAAGCTCTCGAACAGAAAACCTCAACCTGAGGTGCCTGCTTACTTTTTGGGTCTACGGCGCGTCATTCTTTAGGGGTGCCTGTTTCTTTTTTGCACTTCGGTGCGGCAATCGGGATTTTTTGGAGAGAGGTCGTCGGTATTGAATCACTTCTTGTCGGTTTGTTGGGTTCGGGTAGGATTAATGGGGTCTATAGGAGTTTTTGTTATGAAGAAGATTTTGATTTTGGTTTTGATGCTTCCTCTTTTTGCTTTTGCTCAGTCTGTGGGGGTTAAAGATATTCCGGCGGATGGGGATACTACTATTGAGATTAAAAAGGGTAAAAAGACGGACAATGAATTTGAAATTGTGAACGGTGAGGATGAAGTTGAGGGGGAGGCGGCGCCGCTTTTGAAAGAGGCTCGTGCTAACTGGAAGACGGCTTGTGCTGATTGGAAAAAAGAGATCAAAGAACTGAATAAGGAAAATCAGGTTCTTTCTTTGAATTGCGGCAAAATGCAATGCTCAACGGTCGCGATGGAATCAACTTGCACTTCAAATGCGAAGTACAAATTGAAAGTTCGTGTAAAATAATTATCTCGTGGAACAAAAATAAAAAAAAGCTCAGTCGATGTGACTGAGCTTTTTTTATTTATTCCACTCGCAAAGTTTTGTTCTTTCTGTCAGCCCGCCTTCTTGAGGAGTCGTCATAAATTTACAAGTATCGTAGCCGCGAATTAAAAGGAAATCGGCAAGATCTCTTAAGGTGGAGTCGGGCAGTGACGGAGTTCGTGAAAGAATCCAACCGTAATCTCGAGTCGGATGTCCTACGACGGCCACCTGATAGTTGTTATCTAAGTAAATAATCCAGTATTTTCCCGCTAACAGATAAAAGTATTTATCTTTGAAGTTTGCAAACGTGACATCAAGTTTTGCGTTGGTTTCTGCGTCCGCGACTTTAGCTCGGCCTTCCGTAGAAAGGCGTTCGCCCTTTGCAGTTGTGCAAGAATTCAGGACCTTGACCTCTTCATTGGATAAGACGGTGTATTCAGCCGTCGTATCCTTCACGCATTTTCTTTGGAAGAACTGGGGGATCGAGGCTATCTCGTGCCAGACACCCTGATACCTTGTCAGGTCGACGTATTTAACGGTTTGCAAGGGCTTGGCTTCAGCCATTGCGGCGGCAAAAATAAAGATCAGAACTGCTACGATTCTCATAACAACTCCTTTTATACCTATTATAAAACTCATCAACATTGACGCATCCGCCAGTGTTAAAAAACATCTGTCATCGATCAGGACTCTTCGCTTTGAGCCAAAGGTTTATACTAAAAGAGCGTGTAGTCATTGGAGGGGAGGTATCCATGGAAGCATTTCCTCGGCCTATTTCCTTATTGGATGTCGTAAAGAAACACGATGTGGCGGGAGTCAAAGAGGCCTTGCGAAAACGTGTGAACTTAGAGATCACCGATTCGCAAAAACGAACGCCGCTTTTGATCGCCACTGAAAACAACGACGTCGAAATTGCGTGGCTCTTGATCTCTGCCGGAGCCGACGTAAATGCACAGGATGCCAAACATGAAACTCCACTTCTGCGTGCGGGTTCTGACGGTCGTCTGCAGATTCTAAGATTCATGTTGAAAGCAAAACCGAATTTCAAAGTTCTTGATCGCCATGGAGCCACTCCGCTGATTCCTGCGGCGGAAAAGGGTCATGTCGAAGTCGTGCGTGAACTTGTACAAACTAAGATTAATCTAGATCACCGCAATCAACTCGGATGGACAGCCTTGATGGAGGCCGTGGTTCTTGGCGACGGAAGTCCTCGCTATCAAGAAGTCGTAAAAATTCTTATTGAGGCCGGTGCGGATCCAAATATTCCCGATGTCGATGGAATCACGCCACTCGCCCATGCGCGAAGAAAAAAGCTGAATAAGATCGTAGAAATTTTAGAGAGCGTAAAGGCGAAATAAAAAAGCCCCCGTTTGCACGAGGGCTTTGAAGAATCAGATTTTAAAATCTAATTACATTGAAAGAGCTTTTTTCAAATTTGAATCAAGCTTTTCAAGGAACGGCTCAGTGTTCATGTATTTATCAGCAGGAACTTTGTCGCCATAGATACAAACAGCCAAGTCCTTTGTCATGAAACCAGCTTCAACAGTTTCTACACACACTTTTTCTAAAGTTTGTGCGAACTTCACAAGCTCTGTGTTTCCGTCCAAGTTTCCACGGTGCTCAAGACCACGAGTCCAAGCAAAGATAGAAGCGATTGGATTTGTCGAAGTAGGTTTCCCTTGTTGGTGCTGACGGAAGTGACGAGTCACTGTTCCGTGAGCCGCTTCAGATTCCATTGTTTTTCCATCTGGAGTCACAAGAACTGAAGTCATAAGACCCAAAGAACCGAAACCTTGTGCAACAGTGTCAGATTGAACGTCACCGTCGTAGTTCTTACAAGCCCATACGAAGTTACCATTCCATTTCAATGCGGAAGCAACCATGTCGTCGATCAAACGGTGCTCATAAGTGATGCCGGCAGCATCGAACTTCGCTTTGAATTCAGTTTGGTAGATATTTTCAAAGATGTCTTTGAAACGGCCATCGTATTTTTTCAAGATTGTGTTCTTCGTAGAAAGGTACAAAGGCCATTTCTTTTGAAGAGCCATGTTGAAGCAAGAACGAGCAAAGCCAGTGATAGACTCATCCGTGTTGTACATAGTCAACGCAACACCATCACCTTTGAAGTTGTAAACTTCGTGAGTGATCGTTTCGCCACCGTTTTCAGGTTGGAAAGTGACAGTCAATTTACCTTTGCCTTTTGTTACGAAGTCTGTCGCGCGGTATTGGTCACCGAATGCATGACGACCGATACAGATTGGCGCTGTCCAGTTAGGAACTAGGCGAGGAACGTTTTTGCAGATGATAGGTTCACGGAAAACAGTACCGTCCAAGATGTTACGGATAGTGCCGTTTGGTGATTTCCACATTTGTTTCAAGTTGAATTCTTTTACGCGAGCTTCGTCTGGAGTGATTGTCGCGCACTTGATACCCACGTTGTACTTTTTGATCGCCTCTGCAGCGTCTACAGTCACTTGGTCGTTCGTAGCATCACGATGTTCCATGCCCAAGTCGTAATACTTGATGTCGATATCTAGGTAAGGAAGGATCAATTTTTCTTTGATGAACTTCCAGATGATTCTTGTCATTTCATCGCCATCGAGTTCAACGACGGGATTAGCAACTTTGATCTTATTCATAGTCGGTCCTTTTTCCAGTTTTAGGATGTCTAAAGCCTTGAAAATATAGAATGAAGTTTAAACTCATTCAAAGGAAATAACCCGAATGTGCGGCCTTTTCGCAGAAAAATACCCATGACAAGCTTGGTCACGACCACGGTGTTCTGATTTGATGCAGTTTGCGGCTGTTCTATGCGCCAAAGATGAAACCAAATTGGGAATTCTGAAGCCTTCCTTTGGCGCTCTAATAAAGCAAAAATTCGGTCGTAAAGTTCTGCAGCGATACAAAAAATCAGACGGATTCTTTGAGGAGTCTTCGGCCTGTGCTAGCTTTGAGGGATGAGAATTTTAGCTATCTTACCATTCATGTTTTTTATCGCTTCTTGTGCCACTTCTACCAATGAGGGTGAAATCGGTGTTAGCCGTAAGCAGTTGCTTTTACCCGTAGGTCAAATCAACGACATGGCAGCGCAGACTTACAATCAGATGAAAGCCGATGCCCAGAAAAAAGGAGCTTTGGATAAAAATCCAAAACAAGTCGAGCGAGTCCAAGCTATCGCAAAAAAACTCATCCCGCAGACTTCTGTCTATCGTTCAGATGCCTTGAAGTGGGATTGGGAAGTTCACGTGATCACGTCAGATGAACTCAACGCCTTCTGCATGCCTGGCGGAAAAATCATGTTCTATTCAGCCATCATCGATAAGCTTCAACTGACCGACGCAGAGATTGCCGCCATCATGGGTCATGAAATTGCGCATGCATTGCGTGAGCACAGTCGTGAAAGAATGTCGCAAGAGCTGATTAAAAGTGGTCTTGCTCAAGTGGTCTTAGCAACGGGGAAGGTGGATCCTGCATACATTGGCTACGCCGACCAAGCAGTGACGTTAGGAATTTTACTTCCCTACGGTCGTGGTCAAGAAACTGAAGCTGATGATATGGGGCTTGAGCTGATGGCGCGCGCCGGGTACAACCCGCAGGAAGCTGTAAATCTTTGGAAGAAGATGGCGGCTCAAGGGGGAGGAAAACCTCCTGAAATTCTAAGCACACATCCCGCCGACGAAACGCGTATCAAAAAGATCACAGCACTTTTACCCAAAGTAATGCCGTTGTATGAGCAGGTGAAAAAGAAATAATTATTTTAAAAGAGCGCGTTCTATCATCTCAAGGTGGTGATCAATGCCATCTTGGATGGATGCTTTGCTTTGCAGACTCTCAAACTGACCGTCTAAAAGTAAAATCGCAAACCCGTGAATAGAAGACCAAACAAAGCGTGCGACGGTTCTCGGGTCATCCTTCTTAAAAACCTGATTCTTCATACCTTCAGAAATTAAATCCATCAGAGTCATGAAAGCTTCTGCGCCAGCCTTTTCAAGCTCCGGACGCTGTTCGCTTAAACAGCGCAACTCTTGATGAAACATACTGCGATAGTGACCGGTGTTGCTTATCGCAAATTCTATATAAGTTTTGCCCGCCAGACGCAGTTTCTGGCGGACGGTTTTTCCTTTAGGGATTTCATTAAGCATCTTCGCGCTAAAGGAATGAAAACCTTCTTCTGCGATATGGGACAATAGATCTTTTTTTGAGGCAAAATGACGATAAACGGCCGTGTGACTCACTTTAAGACTTTGAGCGATTTCACGTAACGTAAAGTCAACCTCACCCTTTTTGTGAATGATTTCAACAGCCTTTTTAATCGCCGCAGATTTTAAATCGCCATGATGATACGTTTTTGCCATGAAAAAAGTCTAGCATGCTTTATCCATGTTTACAATGGTCACATTTATGTTAACATTGGTAACATGAAGAAGCTAAACGCGTTTTACCGAATGTTGATTGTATTTTGTCTCTTGGCCTTAGGGGCTAAGCTTTTCGGGTTCTTAAAGAACTGGCAAGAAGTGCCCCTATGGGTGATGATTCAGATGTTCTTATTTGCCGGCATCAGTCATTTCACACCGCTGCGCCACGAATTCGTAAAAATGATTCCTCCGATGATTCCTTGGAAGATGTTCTGGGTGTACTTTACAGGCGTTCTTGAAATTGTCGGAGCCATTGATTTAATAGACCCCGTCACTCGTCCCTATGCCGCTTGGGCTCTTATTGCCTTCTTAGTTCTTGTATTTCCGGCAAACTATTACGCCGCGAAAAACGGGATTCGCTTTCGAGGAGTAAAACCTCCGTCAGCACTCGTTCGCGGAAGTATTCAGATTCTTTTTATTGTCGCACTTTATGTGGGAGGCATTTTATGAAGAAGATCCTCATAATTAACGGTCATCCTAACGTGGAAGCATTAGGAAGTGAGTTCGCAAGAGTTTACGCGAGCGCCGCGAAAGAAGCGGGCCACGAAGTTAAACTCATGAACATCGCAGATCTTCAGTTTGATCCGATTCTTCATAAAGGCTATTTAAAGATCCAAGAACTTGAGCCGGATCTTCTTCAAGCCCAGAAAGAGATTTTGTGGGCTGAACACATCGTTATAACTTTCCCTATGTGGTGGGGAACCGTGCCCGCCTTACTAAAAGGATTTTTAGATCGCACTTTGCTTCCGGGCTTTGCTTTTAAATATCATAAAGATGACCCGTTCTGGGATCGACTGCTGAAAGGACGAACGGGGCGGATTATTTTTACGACCGATGCACCTGCTTGGTACAACTGGATTGTGAATCGTGATCCTGCCATTCGGATGATGAAAACAACCGTCATGGAGTTTTGTGGCATTAAACCCGTCGGTGTCACGCAGTTTGACTCTGTGAAAAATAGAAAGCCCGAAGAAATCAAAAAATTTCTTCAAAAGGTGCAAGACCTTGGCAGCAAAGGTAAGTAGTCACCAAAAACAGGGGACCCGACGGGTCCCCCCAAAAGAATTACCTTAAGGAATAAGGGTTCTTTATTTGGGACTCAAGCAGATGAGACGTTGCCTCCACAGGCTCAAAAGCATGTTGTGGAGAAACTAAGCGCACAAGTTGCGGTCCTCTGAAAATAGCAGCAGCTATTGCAAGCATCACTCCCAGTGATTTGTACACGAGGTACGCGAGGAAGCTTGTTATCAGACCGGCCCTTTTTACGCTTTCAACAGTCACATCCGCAGAGGTAGAAACGAGTTTCAGTAAATACCGCTCGTTTTCGAATTCCCATTCTTTCTTTTTACGCAATAACGCGTTCATAGCTTCCTCCTCAGGATTGATAATGCTTGCAAAAGCGCCGATCAAAAGGCCGCTGATCTACGCTTAGGCAAGAGTTGAAATAAAAATGCCTTCAAGACGAAAATCGTCCTGAAAAACGTTTAAAATTATTTTGGGTTAAGCCAAGAATGAAAATGCCGGTAAGCAAGTCATAACTTGGGTGATGTAAGTTCGATTTTATCGTGGATTAGAACAGAACTTGGTCTCTAGAATTGGCTGTCGGAGGCCACGTCTTGTCCGTGCACGTTGGAATCGTTCAGGTTTTTATTATTCAACATCATAATAATCATGATGGCCTCCTTTCATAAGAGTTATCTCTAATATCTGTGATCTCTCGAGGAAAGTAAACGAAATACTTTTTTATTTTTTCGTAACTCTACTTGAGACCGATCTTAAGATCAGCTGCAGAAGCGCGTTGCAAAGGCAAAGCCACACACAAACATATATCACAACTGTTTTAACGGAACTGGAGGCTAAATGCGGGTTTCGTTTTGAAAATCAGTTCCAGAATGGGAGTGGCAACTTGGAACCGCACAATGCGCCACTAAGATTTTTTTGTGAACGCATCAATCAAGGCTTTAAAGTAGGGCGGCATTTCGCTGCGAGGATACCAAGCAAGCGCAACGGGATATTCCAAATACATTTCTTGTGATAAGTATGTCAGCGAACCTTCTTTAATAAAAGGACGCGCAAACTCTTCAGTTAAGGTTGAGTACCCGACACCCGCAATCATTAAAGACGTCAAGGCATCAATGTTGTTGGCATAATGGCGGTGCTTTGGAAATTTCGTGATTTTGTATTTCTTTAAAAGATCCAACGTCATGGTGTCGTTAGGATCAAAATCCATGATGGTTTCATTCGCCAGAATGTCTTCAAGCTTTCTTTTCTTCCACGCTGATGGCCCAACAAGATAATAGCGTTCTGGCAGCATTACTTTCGAATCAAGCTCTAAGCCCACATGGTTAACGGGAAGGGCACCCATTTGAGCAAAGCCTGTCTTTAGTTTTCCGAGAATGCTGTCTGTGTCGGTAAGATCAAAGCGAACTCTGAGGTTCGGATATTTCTTCATCACGGCAGCAGCTTTCGGAATCATGCGCGAGCGCATCAGCGTGGAAGTCCCACTTATGCAAACTTCAAAATAAGTATTCTGTTTTTGTCCACCTATGCTTGAAAGGGTTTCGCCTTCTAAGTCACGGGCCGCTTTCACATAGCGAAGAAGAGATTCCCCTTCGCTTGTTAAACGCATTCCCTTTCTAGATCTGGTGAATAAAGTAACGCCCAGTTGCTTTTCCAAGCTCCGGATTCTTTGGGTCACGCCTGTCTGCGTGAGATTCACCATTTTAGCCGCTTCCAGGACCGTGCCCTTTTGGACGACGGCCCAGAAAGCTTCAAGGGAAGGGCTGAGTAAACTCATTAAAAATGATAATAAACTGAAATATATGAATTATACAAATACATAATTTAAGAATATTTAAGATCAACGCAACATAGACACTAAATGTAGGAACAAATCCTAGGAGGAAAAATGAAAGTAAAAATCTTGTTGATCGCAGCGTTGTTCGTCGGAAGTTATGCACATGCACTTGTGGAAAAGTCAGTGAGTGAGCAAGAAATTAAATGCGTAGAAGCCGCAGATGTTTCTTATGGACTCTCTGACGTATCCTTTAAAGTGATTGCAACGGAACTCTCTGCACCACGCTTGCATCAAGTGAGTTATGATCTGGAATACAGCGCAGTCTTTGCGATTGCAGGTAAATGCCCTTCAAGAAACTGCGGTTCTACTCAGTATTACAACCATAGTGGTACAAGCATTAATAATGTAGATGCGACAGCGTTCTACAATCAGAATGAAGAAGGCATCCATCACATTTACCTAAAGAGTGCAACGAACCCTGCAAATGATTTTGAAGCTGTTTATGAAATTAACGGCTCAAATGTAAATTTGAAATCTTTGACTTTAAGAGGGCAAAAAAAGTCTGACATCAGTTCAACTTTAAAATGTCAGCTTGTTTCCCATAACTAGGGAAGAAAGATCAAGGGCGATAGGTCTTAATGGAAGGCCTATCGCCAGCTTAAAATGAAAATTACTTTACGAGTGTACCAGAGATCGCACGAAGCTGCGTAGAAACAAGATTTTCGCGAGACAAAGATTTGCGAATCTTCTCACAGGCGACACGCTCTGTTCTTGGTGGAAGGCCCATGTAAACCGTGTGGATATTCTCTGCTAATTGGGTTCTTTCAAAATAGTATGAGTTCGTCGAAGTCTTCTTAAGCACCATCGTCAAAGTCGTGTGCAAAGTATAAGTGAACTTATTCACACCCATGTGCAAATTGCAGTAAGGTTCTTTGATGTAACCTGTTTCTAAACGAAACTGACGTTGTGTCGGATGTGCGATGCGAATTGTTCCATCTTGCTCTATCGTGCCCACGACACCTTTAGCGGTATCGGCTTTTCCATTTCGATCGGCCACGTAAATGTCGTTTCCATCAAATACGTAAGCCAAGAATTCGTTAAAGATATCGTCGCTACAAGAATAGTAAGAAAAAGGAATAGAAAGACCTTGCTCGGTCAGTTCAATGTTTAAAGCAGAGTCGCATTGAATATCACGAAGAGTGCTAGATCCTTTTGCGGGATTGTATTGAAGTTGACCTTTCAAGGTCCCCTTGTATTCGCCCAAAACGCCACTGTTTGCTTGCGCCAAAGAAGTGAAAAGTAATGCAGCCATGATTAATACTGATTTCATAGGTCCTCCCAAAGAGGCCGATACTACCAAAGTCTTTGAGCTTGTCAGGCCTTTGTGCGCTGTTTTTCACAGACGTAACGGTAATTGTGGACCTCTATTAAGACCACTTTTGACAAATACTCGGCGAAACCGTCAACTGATTTAAGGGACAAAGTATTTTCTTTCTCCTATAAAAGCCTTGGAACTTTTGATGGAGGCGGCCCGGATGAAATTCGCATTCTTAACTTTAATCGCAGCGTTCTCTGTAAATGCGCAGGCTTCAAACTGTGAGACTAGCGGGGTTTTGGATCGCATCACATGTCCGTCTCAAACTCTTGAGATTTCGGGCCCGCACCTAACTCGCGAAGTTCGCTACGCCCTTCCAAAAGGTAAAACTCCGCGTGGAGGATGGCCGACAGTCGTTCTTTATCAAGGAAGTTTTTTTGATGTTGAGTTTTCAAGACAAAAGCTTATGCCTTTTGGCGGTTATAACGAGATCCGTCTAATTCAATCTTTATTAGACAGCGGCTTTGCCGTCGTTGCTCCCCGAGCCATTGCTGGTGTTGCTTGGATGACAAATCTCATCGGCGTTGACTACGAAACGTCGGAAGATTTCTATTTTATTACCGAGATGCTTTCAGAAATGAAAAAGGGGAGTTTCGGTAAATTAAACATGAAGCGACTTTATGCCACCGGTATCTCTAGCGGAGGCTATCATTCAAGCCGCATGGCTGTCAGTTTTCCAGGTGTCTTTAAGGCCTTGGCCGTGGAATCCGCATCCTTTGCGGATTGCAAAGGGCCTGTTTGTTTTGTTCCAACGGCGATTCCAGAAAATCATCCTCCAACACTTTTCTTACACGGGGAACTAGATACCGTTGTTCCAGTGGGAACCATGTATCCCTACTTCGAGACATTAAAGGCTCACGGTATCGATACAGAATTTTTTGTTGATCCCACAGCAAGACATCAGTGGTTAGAGCAGGCACCTGAACTCATCACTCAATGGTTTTTAGATCATCCTTGAATTTGCCAGGCGATTTTTTCTAAAGCTTCGACCTCTTCGGCCCAATATCTGTACGTATTGAACTCAGGGAAAAGACGGGGGAAGCTTGGATCTTCCCAGCGCTTTGCAATCCATCCCGCGTAAGAAATGATACGAAGACCGCGTAATAGTGGAATCCAGGACCATTGGTGATCTGGGAACTCGCGCAGCTCTTCATAACCTTCGATGATTTGAAACTTCTCTTCATCCAAAGTGTCGTTGTCTCCGGAAAGAAGCATCCAGAAATCTTGAATCACCGGGCCGTTCACGAAATCGTCGAAGTCGACTAAGAAAAATTCTTTTCCGTTATTTAAAAGATTTCCCTTATGGCAGTCGCCGTGGATGCGAATGAATTCAGAGGGATTAAAACTATCGTCGATAGCATAAAGAATGTCTTCCGCCGCCGTAAGGTAACGATTGCGAACTTCGGGGATGATCCAGTCATGCAAATAATCAATCGTATCCCAACCGCCATAATAGCTAGTATCTAACGTCGGACGATGAAGAGCTTTTTTCTTTGCGCCGATGTTATGGACTTGCGCCATCAGGCGGCCGACTTTTTTAAGTTCTCCGTCTAGAAACTCTTGCGGCATTCTTCCTAAAACTTTTGGAAAAAACGCGACATACATTCCATCAACTTCAGAAACCGTGCTGTCATGCCCTTGAAAAAGGGGAGCGACGGCAGGAATGCCTTCATTTTTTAAGGAAAGCAGAAACTCGTGCTCTTCTAAAATGGCGTCCTTGCTCCAGCGATTGGGGCGATAGAACTTGGCAATGACGTTCTTAGTAGAGCCATTTGGTTCGGGCGCTTCTTCTAGCTTGATATCAAAAACGCGATTCTCATAGGAATTTAACTGAGTGAACTCTCCCGTCGGATAAAACCCTGCATTTTCCGCCGCTTGCAGAACTTTTTCAGGATCTAAACTATAGAAAGAAGAGGTTTTATCCATTTTGCTCCCAAAGGTACCTGCTTCCTTTTCTTCACAAAGGGAAGCAGGTACCTTTTTCTTGCCAGTTTTTTGTGGGTAAGTCATTCTCTGACTGGATGAGCGATAAAGAAACTTTCCTCTTTGCTAAATGGCCTGTTGAAGTGCATCGGCGCAACTTTCGTCGCTCGGTTTCGATTTATCTTTATCCTAATAAGCCTATTAAGGTCGTAGCGGCGAAAAGCACATCGCAAAAAGTGATCACCGACTTTTTGATGGCGAAAAAGGACTGGATCGAAAAGAACTTCGAAAAGTTTTCTGAGATCGCTGAAAAATTCCCTGAAAAGAAGATCAAGGCCTACGAAAACTTTCCTTTCTTAGGGAAAGACCGCAAGCTCAAGGTTGTCATCACCTTGAATAAAAAACCGTTCGTGTCCGTGACAGAAGAAAATCTTCTTTTGCATATTCCAAGAAACGATTGGAGTGCAAACTCGTTGATAGAAGAGCATCCCACGGCACTGACAGAAATCCGCCATTTCTATAAACGCGAAGCCGTTCAATTATTGTCTGAAAGAATCAAGTTCTGGGCTGAACAAATGAACCTGCATCCAGCGCAAGTGAAGTTCCGCGAGCAACGCACCCGCTGGGGGAGTTGCTCGTCTCGTAAGATCATCAATCTGAATTGGCGTTTAATCGTGTTTAATCAAGAAATCATTGATTATGTGATCGTGCACGAGTTGGCACATTTGCAGCACATGAATCACTCGGATCGCTTTTGGTCTTTAGTAGAAAAGTATGTGGCAGACTATAAAGGGATTATGAAATCCCTTAAAGAGTCGCAGTACTTAGTCGAATTTTTATCTGAACAAAACTAATAAAGACCGTTCGCTGTTTTTGCGCGCATCAAGGACATCGCAAGCAATGTTCCCACATAACCGACGCAAGCACCGAAGATAGTGTCACTTAAGAAGTGATCGTGAACCACAACGCGAGTCAGGCAAATCATCACTGCCGCAGGAATCCAAAACCAACGCATCTTCGGAAAGGCCACAGTCATCATTGTCGCTACAGTGAAGATCACTTGTGAGTGTCCTGAAGAAAACGAATGCCAATGCCAATGTGTCGTCATTGGTGTGAAGATGAAAGGATCAAAATCCGGAGTTTTATGTGGGCGCTGACGTCCCACTGTAAACTTAATAATGTGCGTGATGATTCCACACACGATCAGGGAAACAAAAAAATTAAGACCCCAGCGACGAAAGAAATCGACTGTATTTGAGTGCTTGCGAAAAGCCGAAATACGTGGAGCAATCCACGCTGCAAATCCCCAAGTCGCTAACGCCAATACGAACCAGTATTCTGAAAGCGCAACATCAGTCAGCTCCCGTGCAGGTTCTCTTAATGCGGTTCTAACTTGCTCATTCGCGAAGTATAAAGAAAGGTTTTGGTCGAACAAATACATCGCCAAAATAGCTAAAATGAATGAGCCAAGAATGACTTTGATAATATGTTTTGTCAGTTTTTGAGGGTCGCCGACGAGCTCGCCGAATTGTTGTACAGGCATGTAATTCCTTCCAAAGCAGAGTCTAAAACGTAACCGTATTGCAATACAAGCCCTGATGAGGGGTGACGAAAACTGGCCCAAGGCTTGCTTATTGGTCCAGCGACAGAATACTTGGAGGTTTTTCATGTTACCAATGCTTCATAAGCACACTGTGATTACCGCAGCTTTGCTTGCATCATTAAGTCTTACTGCTTGCGGTAAGAAAAAAGACGTTCTTGCTCCTCCGACAGAGCAGCAAACTACACAAAAGACGGGTTCCGATTCCGAAACTTCAAATACAAATGGTCAAGGTGAATTGCCAGATCCTAGCAATCCGAATGATACTTTGCCGCCTCTTCCAGAGCCGATCCCTGATACAAAAGTGAATCCGCCTAAGGCAAATCCACCGAAAGCGAACCCACCAAAAACGACAACTCCTCCTTCTACAGGTGGTGGTGCTCCTTCTAAACCGTCGACGCCGGTTCCTCCTCCTCCAACAACAGAGATTCCTAAGCAAACTCCTCCTGTTGTGGACACTCTTCCGGTTCCAGCTCCAGGCACAAATCGTTTGCCTTCAGACTATCGTTCAAACGACGCTTCAAATGCGACGAACGATGCACTTTCTAAACGTATGACGGGTGCAGTGACTGAGGATGGTTTGGTTTATACCTCTTCTTCAACAGATGATCTTTTAACTTATCTTAGAGCTCGTAACGAAAAAGTCGGCGCTGAATCTCGTCGTGCTAATTTGGCGGCAGCTGCTTCTATCTTGTCTGCAAAAATGTCTGTAGACGGTTTGTCTGGCGACGCGGTTGTGACTTTGAAAGTTCAAGAAGGCCGTGACGTTAAAGTTTATAACGTAGCCGGCGCAAGTGTGAACGGTGGTTACGCATCTCCAGTTAAATCAGTTCGCGCTGGTAACGGAGAAAAATCCACAGGAGCACGCGCTCTTTCTGGTACTTTGAAATGTTTGGATCTTGATGGTGGTTGTGAAACTACTTTCGTAAGACTTCAAATTGGTACTTCTCCAAATACAGCGATCATCAACTTGGTTTTCAGAAACTCACCTGCTGATTTGTATTTCCACTTGCCGGCTCAAGGGGCTCACTCTGACAACCCAGAGTTCTTGTTGATCCAAGAGTTTGCTTTAAGCACGATCCAAAGATTGAATGTTGAAAACAAAGTGAAGACTTCAAAAATCTCTTCATGGGAAGTTGTGAACGGTCGCTCTGGTTTTAATGTATCTTTAAAAGGCGTGAACCAAGAGCTTCTGGCTTTCGCGGGTCCATTGCTTGCTCCTGAAGCGGGTACGGGTGTGAACATCAATCTTTCTCGTATCGCGAAAGATCAAGAAGACACTTTGGATTTGATCTCTTTGAACAACACGAAATTGAACTATGCAAACTACATTGGTGAAGCGCGTTTGATTGCGAATAATGGTTTAGGTCAGGTTCGTATCGCGTTGAAAATGAGAAAGCGTGGCGCTTACGCTCAAGATCAACTTGCGATCACTTTCATGAGAAGAATCAAACCTCTTGTGGATTTGACTGACGATAACTTGAAGTAATTTGTTCCTATATAAATAGATCTTCCCTGGGACCACGGACCTCCAACCGTGGTCCCTTTTTTTTATCTGCAAAGGTTCGAATCAATTTCGATTTGCAGAAGCTCGGAGGGGTCTTCGCCCAACGTGGCAGCAAGCTTAACGGCAGAGTTTTTTTGCTCAATCAGATTTTCTAAGAAATATCCGCAAAGATTTTCTTTTTCGCCGTTTTGTTCGTGGTTTAACTGCTGAATAAGGGCTTTTTGCTCGGTGATCTGACGAACCTGTCTTTGAACAAGTCCGCTATATTCGCCGGCTTGGGCTACAGTCATAGAAGCAAAGAATACGGAAATCGCGATCATGGCACTTTTCATATAAGTCTCCTGTTAATGGCATTTTTTACTGCAAGGTCAGAACCGCACCGGCCGGTGTTCTTTTTAGTTTCAGAAACGCTCAAGATTTTGCCAGGTCCCACTTTTTGGCTGTTTGAACCTTCAATTGCAATTAAACGCTGTTATACCGCGCGAATCTGGTGTCGAAGTGACCTTGAAACATTTGGTACGCTGGTTGCTTTAGCGGTCAGTGGGGAATCACTGAATCTTTTTGGGGGATACAATGACTTTTAAATCTAGTTTGTTAGTTGCCTTCTCTGCCATCACTCTGACTGCGGCTATCGCGGAAGCTTATATCGTTCCAGGTCGCGGGCCTGCGCCCATTCCACGTCCTGATGTGGGGCCTGAATTTCCTTTTCCAGGACAAGATGATTTCGGAAACGGCAGTGGTCGTTTAGATCAAAGAATCATCTATGTCGGTCGCCGCGTTTCAAATGAGACTTTAGAACTTCGTCAACTTGCCGGTATCGGTGAAAGCTACCGTGGTTATGAAGTCGAGTCCGTAGAAGTTGAAATCAATCGCAGCGGACCTCGCGCTGAAATTTCTTTGCTAACAGATGGTCGCGTGGATGAAACTTCTTACTCTCCGCAAGGATCTATTCTTCTTCGTCCTCGTTACAGAGCTACCATCGGCGAAGATATCCGCACTTTGCAGCTTTTAGTTCGTGGTAACGCCGATATTGCTTCGATTCGCATCTCTTTAAGAGAAGGTGATCGCATCGGTCGCCCGGATCGCCCAGGCCGTCCTGATCGCGGTATTGATGTTCCACTTTATGTGTCACGTCGCATGTATGGAAATGATCGCTTAGATCTTTCCCAATACCTCGATGCTCAACGCTACCGTGGTTACAGAATCCAGCAGATCGTGATTGAAGCAACTCCGGCTTACAATACTGCTTTGATCGATGTTCTTATTAACGGATTCAATCAAGGCCAAACTTTGCAAGTGGATCGCTATAACACTCGGCAGACTGTTGTTCCGCAAAATGCAGTGATCGGGTACGGAGCGGACAGCATCGTTCTTTACACTCGTGGAGATCTTGATATCCATCGCGTGACTTTAAGATTGTCTGCTCGCTAGTAAATAAGTTTTAAAATTCGACGACTTAAAAGGACTCTACCCAGAGTCCTTTTTTTATTTCTGCGAGGCTTTAGATAATGCCTTGCAATAAGTTAAGGGTCGCATCTAACGAATCCGCTTGTTTTGAGAATTTAAATCGGGTGAACTATTCCAGTACAAAGGAGATCCGATTTCTATGCAAAACAATCATCCTGAGTTTAACAAAGGCAAAGAAATTTCAACAGCTTCCGTGATTGCTCCGGTGCTATCTGATTACATGAACTATCGCCAGTTCTTGGCTGATTTTTATCAGTTCAAACGTAAGAGTTCAAAAGGCTCTTTGCGCGCCTACAACTATGCAGTTTTTTCTGCGGCAGCAAATATCAAATCTCCGAATTACTTAAAAATGATCATCGAAGGAAAAAGAAATCTTTCCGACGATATGATTGGCAAGTTCGGTAAAGCGCTGAGCTTTATGAAAGATCAAACTGAAGAGTTCCGTTTGCTTGTGCACTTCACTCAAGCAACAGATCCTGCTGAACGTAATATGTATCTTAAGAAGCTCAGCGAACATCGTGTGGCTGGAAAATTAAAATCCGGCGAGATCGATCGCAAAACTTGGGAAAAAGTTCCGAACTGGGTTGCTTGGATCATCTATGCGATGGTGGATCAAGAGGGCGTCAGCTTTGATACATCGGCGTTGAAAGCTCTTCTTCGCGGAAAAGCGTCTGAAGATGAGATCGAAGCGGCTTTAAATACTTTGCTAGCTTCTGGTGAACTTCGTCGTGACGAAGTGACGGGCGAGCTTAAAAAGAACCGCAGCTTGATTGAATCTCCAGAAGAGATTCCTGTGGCTCTTGTGCGCAAGCTTCAATCTCAACTTATGTACTTAGGCTTAGAGTCTTTGTATCAAGATCAACCGACAGAGCGTGAGTTCGGGACTTTGACTTTGTCTTTAACAAAGTCAGAGTTTGAAGAGATCAAATTCAAACTTCGTCAGATGAGAAAAGCTCTTCACAAAGACAACTCGATTGCTCGTATGAAGCAAAAGGGTGAGCGCGTGTATCAGTTGAACATTCAATTGTTCCCGGTCACAAACGCTGTTGAGGGTGTAGAGAAAACTCCAGTGATCAAGCCTGCTCTTGATATCAAAACCGAGACAGCGATCATTGAAACACCAGCTCCGGTGATGGCGGCTCCAGTAGTTGAAGCGGCACCTGTAACGGCTGCTCCTGCTGACAAAGATTCACGTGCAAATGTGAGTTCGTTGGCCGCAACAGCTGCTTCCGCAGCTGATCTTTTCCGTTAAAACTTCGTTATGTCCCACCGCAACAAAGGCTTTCGACAAACGCGAAAGCCTCTCGCGAAAATTTAAGATTCTTAAATTTCAGTGTCATTTCTGCCCCGAATTTGCGGATGCAATGTGGATAAGTCTGTGGAATACACCCATAAATGGTGGATATCTCGACCTTTTGGCGTAAATTGTCTCTTGCTAACATTAAGATCTTGTTAGGATGACACCAGTTCACCAAGACCAAAGTACTGCGTCACGAAAAATTTAATCATTGAATGTGAGGTGCAAAATCGGAAGGATAAACGATTTTCATTTTGCCGCGAATCTTGTGGTAGAATGAAAAGATGTTTTTCACACATGGGGGCGTACTGGCTTCGACGTGGGTGCTGAAGCATAAGGAGCATACCGGGGCGGATGAGGACCTCGTTAAAAACGTCCATTTTGTAATTGGCAACGATTACGCACTTGCAGCTTAATTAGCTCGCACGATCAACCTTGCGGTGGTTCCGCGCTTGGATTGATCGTCATTTAGGGACCTCGGTGAGTTGGGTTTTCTCCAGCAGACTCGCTTAAATTTACTGGGGGAGTGTCTGTGCTGATTTTGTCAGGGGAAGCTGTACAGACAAACTAAAACACTGACTAAGTATGTAGCGCCTTATCGTGGATCTCTTGCGGACGCGGGTTCAATTCCCGCCGCCTCCACCATCTATTTAAGCGAACCACTCGATTTGAGTGGTTCGTAATTGTTTAAAATCATTCAACTATATTTTTGTATATGGTGTTCGCCTGTCCATTGGGAAGGTTAGATGGTGGTGGGAATCGAACCAGTTTTTTTGTTCTTCTGAATATACATGGTTCTACGGTTCTACTCACTTGATAGTGGAAATCACTGCATTCATCAGCAACAGACATGTACAATTCCAATCGATAATTTTTAAAGCCAAGAACCTCAAACCTATATATCCCTAAAATGATTCCGAATATGCTGTAGAAGTTCATTGAGCTCTTCGAGTTGTTTCATCCCAAACTTGTCGATGAAACCTTGATGAAGGCCTCTCCATTTTTTCTGTGCTTCTTTTGTGACCTTGCGTCCCATTTCTGTCAGCTCGACAACCTTTGAAAGACCGTCCGCGGGGCTGATTTTTACTAACTTGCGTCTCGCAAGGACATCTAGTGCTCGATACAAAGTTGTGCGCTCCATATCCAAGTGTTCCGCTAGGCGCATTTGTTCGATAGGTTGATAGCGAAAAATATTAATCAAGATCGAGTACTGAACAACGTTAACGCCTGATTCTTCAATTGCGGCATCAAACGCGCGGCCCACCGCTCGAGAAGTCATTTTGATATTTGTGCAGACACATCGAATCGGTTCAAGTTCTTGTGATGATTTGTTCTTCATTTTGTATCTCCCTTTCTTGTCAGTGACACTCCAACTAGAATCATAAGAACTCCGGCGTATTGTGCGGTTCCGATCTCTTCCTTTACGATCAGGGCTCCAATGATGAGCGCCAACACCGGCGGAATATAGAAAACGGATGAGGCCGTAACTGCGCCAAGTTTTTCAATAATTCGGTAGTATAAAACAAAAGCAAGCCCGGTACCTAGAAACCCTAAGCCGACACTTGTCGCAAGAAAGGCTTTTGGGTGTTGAAGAATGATTTCGGCTCCACGCATGGGCACTACTAATGAAAGTATGATGGCGGCCGCTATGATTTGATAACAAGCTAACGCGAGTGAGCTTAGGTTCAGTGGCGTGATAAACTTCCGCGCATAAATCATCGCTGCTGCATATCCAAGTGAACCAAGAAGCATATATCCAGCACCATAAGCGGCATCATGGGCAGAGTAGTTAAACAAACGATCCAGATGTGCGATGAATGCCACCCCGATAGATCCTAAAAGCAGTCCAATAAACTTTTTAGAATTCATGCGATCAGTTGGCAGAAAAAGAGCTGCAAATAGTGCCGTCATAAGGGGAATGATTCCACTAATCGCACCGGCGGCACCAGACGCCAAAAGTTGTGTTCCTTTAATAAATCCCAAGTAAGGAACGACTACTGCCAAAAGACCCATAGCGAGAAAATGCCGAGAGTGGCGAAGATGCTCGAGGTTTAGAGATTTATTAATTAAACCAAAGGCAATGATCGGCATCATACCGAAGATAATTCGCAGCAAAGCAACTTGCGCCGGTTGAATGACTTCAACGGCCATTTTCATAAAGAGAAAATTAGAGCCCCAGAGCAAGCCTAAAATCCAGTATACGACATAGTTATAATTTAATGTTCTATTACTAATTTTCATGATGTATATACATCATATATGAAATCAATCATTCTTAATATCAAAAATTTGCTTATTTTCGTAGTTACGGTTTTAACCTCAATGACGGCGTGGGCGGACTCTTACGTGAACGCTAAAACCAAGTATGTCGAGGTGAACGGTTCAAAGATTGCCTACCGCATGTATGGTTCAACATCGGGAACGGGGACGCCGATTTTCTTACTGATGCACACTCGCGGTAATATGGATGGTTGGGATCCGACGTTGCTAGATATTCTTGCTAAAAATCGCCAGGTGATTGCGTTTGATAATCGTGGTGTCGGACTGTCTAGCGGAAATGCACCCGAATCTTTTGCAGAGATGGCGGATGACGCCGCTCTTATTATTAAAGCTCTCGGATTCAATAAGGTGGATCTTTTAGGATTTTCGATTGGTGGCGCCGTTGCGCAAGAATTGCTCATTCGCCACAATGATCTGATCAGAAAGGCCATCGTCGCGGGTTCAAGCGCCAGGGGTGGTGTTGGCGTCAATGATTTGTCGGAAAAATCTAAGTCGGTCAGCACGAAAAAAGAATTTACTGATGATGATATTCTCTATGCGTTTTTTGCTCAAACTCCTTCCAGTCAAAAACTAGGTCGTCAGTACTTGGAAAGAATTAAAATCAGAAAATCTGATTTGGATAAACCGGTTTCAATGCAAGCTGTGAAAGCGCAAGCGATTGCTCGACAAGATTGGGGAACTCAAACTGTAAGTCCTGACAAGCGAATGAGCAATGTGAAAAATTCTATTCTAATTGCGAACGGAAAAGATGACATTCGCATGCCTACGATCAATTCTTATAACCTGTTTCAGCTGGCACCGAACGCACAATTGGTTCTTTATCCTGATTCGGGACATGGATTTTTGTTTCAGTACCCAGAACTTTGTGGTGAAAACTTTGTCGACTTCCTTGATCAGAAAGAGTTTTAAGGCCCAGTCACTTGCCCTTGATCTTGCCAGTTGTCTTCTTGGGGCGAGAGATTGTGAAAAGACTTTGGCAAGTGAGATGAACAATTTTATCTCTAAGCCTGTTGACAAAAAGAAGAGCGTGTAATTTTTCTGAAATGGCTTAAGTATGTAGCCTCAGCCTGAAAACTGCGGCTCACATTGTTAATTGTGCTCTACAACTTTATAAGTATTTGAGACAAAGACGTCTTATTTCAATAAGGAGTTCAATTTATGATTAAGAAGATCCTCGTCATTGGGGCTACAGGAGCACAGGGTTCTACGGTCGTCAGAGCCCTGGTGCATGATAAAAAGTATGAAGTGGTCATCTTTACGCGCAATCTGTCTTCAGAGCATGCACAGGAACTATTAAGCCTTCCAGGTGTCTCCGCATTTCAAGGGAACACGCTGAATGAAAAAGATATTTACGCGGCCTTCAGACAGGTCGATGGGGTCTACTGCAATCTTGATGGGTTTGCGATTGGTGAAATTAATGAAACTTATTGGGGAATCAGGACTTTTGAGATCGCTATTGAAACTGGCATAAAGCATTATGTGTGGGGCAGTCTTGATTATTTAGTTAAAAAAGGCGGTTACAATTCTAAATATCGTTGTGGGCACTACGATGCAAAGGGACGCGTTGCTGATTTTATTTTGCAGAATAAAACAAAGACGATGAAAGTTTCTGTTCTGACATCAGGTCCGTACATGGAAATGTTGTTTGATGGCGTGTTTGTGCCAAAGTTGCAAGAAGATGGCACACTTATCTACGCGCATCCGATCGGCAAGGGACATGTGCCGATGGTACATTTGGAAGATATCGGTAAATATGCACGCTGGATTTTCGATCACCCACAAAAATCAGACGGTCTTGACTTAGAGGTCGCAACAGAACATGTCGGTTGGAAAAATCTTGTCGATTGTGTGCAGCGAGTTACCGGGAAAAAGGCCGTGTTTATCGACTTAAGCTTGCAGGATTTTTTTGCGAAATCTCCAATGCCAAAAGATGCGCCTGCGGCCTGGGCGCAAACACCTGACGCCAAAGTGACGACAGGACAAACTTATTGGGAGAATTTTTCTGGCTGGTGGTCCGCATGGCATGATGACATCGTGACTCGCGATTACGAAATGCTGGACAACATTTTGCCTGATCGTGTGCGTTCTCTGGAGGAGTGGATGCGTAAAGTTAAATACGACGGTGCGTTTCGTCCGGTTTTAAAGGACTTGGTGGATCGAAGAAAAGCGGGCATTCGTTAGAATTGTAATTTAAAAACGGCCTTTGCTCACTACCAAGGGCCGCTCTATAACAAGACGCGCTTCCCATCTTGAATGTTTTTACTCTCTTCTTTTATTTCAATCGGTAGGCATGCGCATAGCTTTTGGCCACTTCGATGCCTTGGATTCTTGAAGCTGAAACTGTGCCTTTGCGGACTTGGTTGATGACGGCTGGAAGATTGCCACTGGCAACGGCGGCAAAAGTTAATACGACTGCGATTTTGATAAGACTGTTCATTTAGTCCTCCTATTGTTTGGTTTGTTGGATTGGTTAATTTTAATAATTCTTCTGACCACACACGGACTCCATGATTTGCCAGTTCGACTTGGAATCTTTTGGCGATTCAATTCTTTTGCAATGGCATTCCCTGAAAGCCCTGATTGGTGAAGCTTCAAAATTTTTCTGACAATAATTTGTTCTTTTGGATCAATGAGAAGCTTTCCATCAAGGTAGGCATAGCCGTATGGCGTGTGACCACCGCGCTTCGTATGTAGTCGATCTATGTGGATTGCATTTCCATTGAGAGGATTTCTCAACGCCATTCCGTTCTTTTTCAAAGTTTCGCACACGGTGGATTTTGGAATGCCTGTTCGCTCCTCTATATCTCGAATAGAGAGTCCGCTTTCGTAAAGAGGAGCACATTTTTCAAATATTCGCGCTGGTGTTTTTACAGAAAGTTCAATAAAGTCATGATGATAGTGGAGTTCGCTTATCGATACTTCACCTCCACCAATTCACAAGTTTGAGAACCCAGATTTCCGCTGAGGATATTTGGGTTTTCTTTTTTCAGACAACATCACGGATTTTAACAAGTTATCTGCGTTGAGAACACCAGAGTGACTGCTCAACCTTTGGTTCATCTCGGCCCTATCAACGCGCTTCCGCAGCGATTTTTAGCATGTTTTTGCAGTGCCAAACGGCTGTCTGCGGACGTATCTAAGAACTTAGACAAAAAACCTGACAAAGGGGGCAAAATGATGAGTGAGACGAGAAAGTATAGAACCAAAAAACGAAGTGACCGGATCGTAATGACTCCAGCGGCGAGACTCCTGAAGCAACTTCGTAACGAGAGTGGCCTTTCGATGATAAAAACCGCCGCCCTCATAGGTGTTTCTGATAGCTCCATAGCCCACGTTGAAACCGGGCGCATGGATGCCCCCCGAGGTGATAAGTTGAAGCGGCTCATTCACACTTACGGAGTTCGTTCTACTACCTACTTTGAACGTCTTAGTTAACCAGCCTTGTTCCTTACGACATTGGGCAGATGCAACAACAATTCCCCCAACGCCATATAACTTGCCCCACCGTGCGAAGCCTCTAGCGACACGCTGATTTCCTTTAAGATATAGATCTAAACCCTCATAACGGAGCTGCCTTTTGTCTTAAATAATGTTAACACTGGGATGTTTATTTGCGCCAATGGAGATAGATCAGATGGCAAGTGGTGAAAGTGCGGCTGTAATCTTAGAGCCAATGCAAATTCAACTTCATAAAGCTTTGAGGGTTAAGAGTGAAGCTCTAGCTCGAATATATATGTCCGCCATTAAGGTGTTTTCTCAAAGTGACAACGAAGATCGTATACATTTAACTGCACATGCCATTCGGGAGATGATGGGCAAGCTTCCAGACGTGATTGATGTTCCTATTGAGGACGGCGCGAAGCAAAGACTTGGGGACTTCGTCAATAATGTAAACCAAGAATGGACAAATATGTGCGCACAGGGTCGTTGGCCTGGAGATCCGAAATGGAACGGAGAAGTTGACGGAGTCCTAAGAAAGTTTCTTGTAAAAATTGAATCTATGCTTGGCGCAGAGGTAAAAATTAAGAGAGGTCGCAGAAATGCAGTACAAGCTGTCATAAGAAAGCAAAACTTTAGCTCCGTTCCCCTGCCCAGCGATATTGAAGACCTAAAAACAAAAGAATGGATCAAGTATCAGGATTATTTCACTACAACTGCTCATTTTGGTCCGACTGATGAGCCAACTTTTTTAAGCTACCTAAGGCACTTTGAATATCTTCTTCTTAACTGGCTTGAGCCGAGAACTTTTGAAGTGCAAGACGATATTAAAAAGATTATCGAAGCGGGAGAGTCGAATGCCGACTAAAGAACATGTACAAGCTGCCCTCAGTAAAATCCAAAGAACAGCTGACTATGATTTCTTTTTTGAAAATTTAAAGTCGCCAGACTGGCTTGAACCTTTAGATGAGCTAAAGCAGTTCGATCGACCAAGCGAGCCTTTGAAAGAAGGTAACTCTGTACGGTATCCTTTTTGGCCTCCGGCAAGATATCTTGTTAAGATTGCCTCTGAGAAGCCAGACAAAGTGATGCAGGTAATTTTGAAGGTACCGGCCACTGAAAATCCTAGAGTACATGAAGATTTTGTAGATGCCGCCCTCAAGATGCCACCTGAGATTTCAGTTAAACTCAATAAAAAGATAATCGAGTGGCTTGGGTCTCCTGATGTAAACTTTCTTCTTTTACCCTCTAAGATTGCTACCTATATTGCGCAGTTAAAGGCCGGTGGGTTTGCAAAGGAAGCATTAGAGACCTCTAGCTTCTTACTTGGTCTTAGAGAATCTGAAAAAGAAATTGAAGGAGACAGCTTCTTCAAGCGCGCACAACCCATTGTACGAAGCGAATGGGAATACGATGAAGTTCTAAAAGAGATCACTCCCTCTTTTCAAAAAGACGACAAAGTAGAATTGATAAAACTTCTTTGTGAAAAATTACGTCAAGCAATTCTGTTTGAAGAGCGTGAGGAGGACCGGGAGTTTAGAGATCTAAGCTACATGTGGAGAGGCTCAATTGAAAACTCAGATCAAAACCGCGATGATGGAATTAAAGATACCATAATAAACTGGATAAGAGACTTATCAGAAGAGCTATTAACTGAAGATCCTGACCTTGTGGCATCTCTTTGCGACTATTTTCGCGCAGGAGTCTTTCCTATTTTCAGCCGTCTTGGACTTCACATAGCCCGTATGAGTGAAAGAGCTGATTTGGCTTCAAAGTTTATCCTCGATCAGCAACTTTTCGACTGCTTGGATGTCTGGCACGAATATGCGCTTTTGATTGAAGCTGGCTATCCAATGCTATCAAATACGGAGCAAAAGAAATTCCTTGCCATGATTGCAGCAGACATTTCATTTCAAAATAAAAACAAATCCCCGTCTGAGATTGACGAGGACGCCAATGAACGCTCTAGGTATCATTATTATTATATGATTCGCAATTATCTCCATGGGGAAGATAAAAGAATTTTTGAACGCCTGCATGCAAAAATCGGCAACCCCGAGAATCCTACCTTTCATTATCATATGAGCTCCGGTTGGGTTGGCCCCACAAGTCCCAAAACTACAGATGAATTGAAGTCACTTCCTATCAACGAGTTAAAAAAGTTTTTGGACGAATGGGCTCCACCAGACAAGTGGAATTTTGGTCCATCAATTGAAGGGCTAGGACGGGAGTTGGAAGTTGTTGTACTTGCGCGCTTAGATGAATTTGTTGACAACTTAGATCAGCTACAGTTTCTAGAAAAAACTTATGTTCGCGCAATTATAGAAGGTTTTGCTAAGGCTCTAGCTGAAAAGAAGTCGTTAAAATGGGAGAAGGTGGTTGATTTCCTTTTGTGGGCAAGTGGTCAACAAGACGAGTCTGAGGAGGATGCGTTTAAGCCCGGAGGCGACAAAGATCCCAGTTGGGGCTGGTCTCGGCAGGCTGCATGTAGGCTTATAGAGCGCGGCCTTCTTTCAGAAACAAACGAGATCCCATTCTCTTTGAGACAAAAGGTATGGAGTATTATTTCACTAGGACTGTCCGATATTCATCCTAAAGTTGAAGTAGAAGACAAATACACATCCGACCGAGGCTACTATCAGACAGCTATCAATAGTATTCGTGGAGTTGCCTTAGAGACGGCGGTTCACTATGGATTTTGGGTGAGAAGAAACCTTGACCTGGCTAAAGCTGAGCTACCGATTGATAAAGCTCCCGAGCTTTTCTCTGCGTTAGACAAACACCTTGATTTGCGTTTTGAACAATCAAAATCTGTTCGGTCTGTTTACGGTCGTTGGATTCCGTGGCTACTCCCCTTGAATAGGCAGTGGTTTCAGTCCGCCAAAGAAAGTATTCTTCCGAAGGATGATCTAAAAGGATACTGGGCGGCAGCGTGGGACGCGAACATACTTTTCAATCAACCATATACAAATGTCTTTAAAGAACTTAAAGATCACTATTCTCTGGCAATAGATCGTTTTGAGCTAAGCGAGGATGAGAAACTAGAAAAGATAGATGAGAGATTGGTTGACCACCTTATCGCCCTTTATCTGTACGGTGAATTTGCGCTCGACTCTGAAATTATGGCTAAATTGTACTCCAAGCTTGATTCAAATCTTAAGAAAAGAGCGTTGGACATGATTGGCAGAGGACTCGCAAGTGAAAAACACGCTCCTGATCCGGATATTGTGAAACGATCTGTTAGCTTTTGGGACTTTAGAGTCGAAGAATGCAAAAAGATAAAAGAGCCAAAGGATAGAATTGAATTGGCCGAATTTGGTTGGTGGTTCAAATCTGCGCAATTTGATGATGAATGGTCATTGGACCAAGCAATAGTCGTTTTAAATCTTTGTAACTACATCACTCCCGACTACATGGTGATGGAGCGATTATTGGATTTGGCTGATAAGTATCCACAAAAAGTTGCAGAGGTATTTCGCCTTATGGTCGATTGCCGAGTCGCAGACCATGGATTTTATGGCTGGTTGGAAAAAGCTAAAATTCTTTTACCGAAGCTTTTAAAGACTGATGCTCGGGAAACGGCGATCAAAACCATACATAAATTGGGTGCATACGGTCTAAATCAGTTTGGAGCATTGCTGAAAGATTTGAAATAGATGTGGGATAGATTGGTCGATAAGCTTACGTTCCTAAAAGTGTTTTTTTTCATTTTAAAAAAGGACAAAAAGTGAGTGCAGAAATACAGGCGGGAAAAGAACGAAGAAGTATATTTATAACGACGCCATTGAGAGCTGCCCACTCTCTTAGGGCTTCCTTGAATATCGACGAACTTAACTATAATAGCGTAATTGGCTTTGCACAGGCAGATCCAAAGGCATATTTCATATATGCGTGCCTTGATGAAGTGACTAAGTTTACTACGGCCTGTATTAGATGGAATGAGTTCTTGGGTGGGAATGAGGACGAGATCGATAAATCAGATCTTGAAGCGGCAAAGGTAATTTATCGTGCAACTATGGAGTCGGTTGCAGATGAACAGCAGATGTGGGCAAGAAAATTCAATGAGCTTCTTTCTCATTTAATTCTTTTTACTTCGACAAACGATAAAAATTTTTATCAGTTATATCTTCTAGGTATATATCTAGATCAATATCTAAGAGTTCAAAGTGACTTTAAAGAATTTTATTCGATAGAAAATGAAAACACTCAGCACTCCATTGATGACTGTCTGAAAGAGCTTGAAAATCTCTTAAAGACTGCAGATTCAGACAAATTCTGGCTTTTTGCGGATGTTGATCTTAATAAAAAGAAAGTTGCCTTGGCGAGCGCGAGGGCCCTTTACAAAAAGGCTTTAAACCTTGCTAACGATCAACAAAAGCTTGCTTTAGGCGTGAGCTATGATTCGGGTTACTCATCCCCTAGTAGATCCATTCACCTAAGTGTTGGAGGCATTTCAAATCAAATAACATCTGCCAGAATTGAACAGGAATTTATTCGTGGAAGCCTTATTGCCATGCATATAGTCTCGGTGGCCCATAAGCTTTGCGATGTTCAACCTACAGGTGATGCGTTACTGTTTGAACAATCCATGGCGGGTGAGAAAACAAGTGAAGAATTATTCAGATCAATTTCCAACCCCGAAATTGAAGTTGGTGACCTTGCACTAGCCTATGGCGATAGTGTTTGCCTGATTGAGGATAAAAAGTTTAGCGATTACGGCTATTGCTCATTTAAAGTCAGGTATCTCGCAAGGCCCTTGCTTCCACATGTGACTAGAGAGTGGTTACCGGCGCGGCGAGTTCGTCAGGGCGTCTCCAAAAAGACTTTAAAAAATCATCTCAAGGATATATTTTCTGGCGTAGAGGGTGCCTCGGAAAAAATTGATTTAATGAGTGACGAAGAATACTCCCAAAATATCGCAAAGGTCATTGAGGGAATGGAGAATAGTGGTGATTTGAGTATATTCTTGCGACCTGTAAAGAAAAATAATCAAAATCAGGAGCTCAAATGACGATAGGATGGAATGAAATTATCTGGTTGGGAATTGGAACTGCCGTAGGTCTTTTGGCGGGCGTTGCAATATATTGGGCCCCTCTGGGCCAATTTGGCAATGAGTGGAAGGCGATCTGGAGTCTCCGCCGACGATACAACCAAGGGGACGAGCTGACAGTCAGAGCGGGTATAGATCTCAAACCTTTGGACTCAAGGGTTGCAACGGCTACATTGATGCGCGACACCCAGATGAAAATTTGGAATGATAAGGGTGTTGGATGGCACCATACGCATTCTGGCTGGAAACGAGCCCGAATCCTTCATGTTTTTGATCCAGCTACGGGCGGAGTATCTGATGTTTACAAAATATGCCATCTTGATCTAAGATAGATAAAGTTAAGAGCGATGTTTTCATCACACGGATGCGGACACGTGGGTTCGACAATCGTGTTCCCGCCTCCACCAATTTCGGAACCTGGAAATGGTTCTAAATAATTGAAATGATTAGATACTGCCCCTCCTGGGGAAAGAGCCCAGGTTCCAAGGTTCTTGGGGTTCCTTGACACTTCTTCATATCGTTACCACGTTAGCTTGAAGTTGAACCAATCAGAAGAGATTAAAGTGTGGATCAGAGAAGATTGAAAATCGCGGTACATGAAATAGGCCATGCGGTCATGGCATTGTTCCGTGGCCAAGGCGTTCAGAAAGTCTCGCTCAAAGAAATGGACTCACCTGGTGGAACCGAGAGGTATCTTGGATTTATGACGCTTGAACCAACTGAACAGAAAGCTGAGTTCACCGTTAATGATGCCAGTCGCAAGATTATGATCTCTTTGGGAGGTTATGCCAGCGAGATTTTGTTTTTTGAAGTATGCACTCCTGGTGGTGATGACCTAGCAACTGCAGCCAGATGGGCAGAGAGTCTTCTGCAAGTTGAAGAGTACAGAAGTTGGATGGATGTTCTGCCAGTTCCAGAACCAGGTCCATTGGACGAGATTCAGAATTTGCAAGTTCGGGCATACATCCATCACATGATACCAGAGTGCGCTAAAGCACTAGCCCCTTTAGGACCACTGATAAAGTTCTTAGCTGAAGAGTTGTATAAGAAGGACGAGCTTACGGGAATTGAAGTGGAGGCTCACTTCAATTCTTTTATGCAACAGAGCCAGTAGTGACTAGATGACCATCCATGAAATCCGGAATGGGTTCTAAAGATAAATTGTGTTTTTGTTTTCTAAACTTCAAATAAGCAAGACGATTGTCTTGTCTCTAAGGCATGACGGCTGAAACACTCAAATAAGTTTACATAAACAATTGCGAATATATATACTTTTAGCATACACAAACAATCTTCGTATGGATGCTAATGGTAAAAGTAAAATCAATTAAAGTTAATGATCTGTTGGTAAATACAGAAAACTTCCGCTTTGAACCTCTATCAGGGCAAAAAGAAGCAATTGATAAAATGTTGGATGCCTTGAATGAAAAGCTTTTTCATCTAGGATCTCATATTGCTGAAAATGGAATGGATCCATCAGCAGTTATGATTGTTTCACCATCAGCACATGATAAAGGGATGTATAATGTCCTTGAGGGAAATAGAAGAACGATCTCTCTCAAGCTACTCGCGAACCCCAATCTTATCGATAATCAAGCTCATGAACCTTTAAAGAAAAAGTTCAAAAAGCTTAATGAACAATTTAAGCAAGATCCCATAACAGAGGTAAACTGTGTAGTTTACGAGAATCCAGAAGATGCGAATAAGTGGATTAAGCTTAAACACACAGGTGAGAACAATGGAATAGGCACCGTTGACTGGAATAGACAACAAATCGAACGATTTAATGAAAAAGTGGAAGGGAAAACCTCTACCGCGCTTCAAGTCATTAAAATGCTTAACGCTTCTAAAGAAACTCCTGCCAGTGTTAAAAATAAGTTGGGGGATATTCCTCTGACCAATTTAGACAGGCTGATTTCAGATCCATATGTCAGGGAATTTCTTGGTATTACTCTTCATGATGGTCAACTTGAGTCTAATATTGAGAAAAAAGAAGTTATGAAGGGCTTAGTTCAAGTTGCAAAAGATTTATTAAAGCCAGACTTCAATGTAAATAAAATATACTTCAAAGATGATCGTAAAGACTATATTTCTGATTTTCCTAAGAGCAGTATTCCAGATAAATCTATCGTAGCAAAAAAAGCATGGCGTCCTGGCGAATCTGGAAATCGTACTCAGCCGAGTGTTAAGGTAGGCGCAAGTAAAAAATCTACTTTTACTGAGCGCAACAATTTAATTCCAAAAAACTGCAATCTGCATATTACCAACCCCAAGGTAAACGCAATTTACAAAGAGCTTCAGAAGATAAAAGTGGATGAATATGTAAACGCTTGCGCCGTTCTGCTAAGGGTCTTCATTGAATTGAGTGCAGATTGCTATAGAGATGAACACAAGTTATCTAAAGCATCTTCGTCTGGAGGCGACTCAGCTTCACTTCAGAAGAAAGTATTAGGAGTAATTGATCATTTAACGAATACGGGAAAAATTGATAAAGTTATTTCAAAGGGTATGCGAGATGCTATGAAGGACTATAGCGGATTTTTGGGTATTGAAACTTTACATGCGTATATTCATAGTAATCGTTATGCTCCGAAGCCTAAAGATCTGATTACAGCCTGGGACAATGTTCAAAAACTCATGGAAATTCTTTGGGAGAACATTAAGTAATGGAACACTATTCTCCTTTAAGGTATCCGGGCGGTAAGGGAAAAATGGCTGATTATTTCAAGGGTGTTATAAAGGATAATCTCCTTTATGGTGGAACCTATGTTGAACCCTATGCTGGGGGGGCATCTGTTGCACTTTCACTATTGTTTAATGACTATGTACAAAAAATCGTAATCAACGACATCGATTATCGTATCTATGCGTTCTGGCACTCTGTAGTTAACAGACCTAAGGCATTCTGCAAGTTAATAGAAACGACGCCGGTGAATATGAAGTCATGGCGAAAACAATTGGAGATCTACAGGGCAGGAAAAAAATATGGTCTATTAAAAGTTGGCTTTGCCACATTTTTTCTAAATAGAACCAATAGGTCTGGAATATTGGATGCGGGCGTAATTGGTGGTGTTGCTCAAAATGGCAAATGGAAGATGGATGCTCGTTATTACAAAGAAACCTTAATGAAGAGAATTCAAAAAATAGGTGAATATAAAGATCGCATTGAAATTTATAATCTTGATGCCGTTGAGTTAATAAGATTCCTCAGGCCAACGCTTCCTGAAAAAACTTTGATATATTTTGATCCTCCATATTACGTCAAAGGCAAAGATCTTTATTTGAACTTCTATGAAAGTGACGATCATCAAATGATTGTTGAAGAAATCGATAAGTTAAAAAAACCTCGCTGGATAGTAACTTATGATGATGTAAAGCCAATTAAGACACTATATAAGAAGTACAGGAAAGCCACATATTATCTAAATTATAGTGCTGCAAAAGTAGGTAAGGGAAAAGAGGTGATGTTCTTTTCGGAAAATCTTTGTGTTTCGAAGCGTGCACTAAAGGAAATATGCAAATAGGGTTATATCGTGTCGAAGAAAATAAATTCGGATCAGCTAATTCGTACGGACAATAAATCTTCAGAGACAGTAGTTTTGTTAGGCAATGGTGCAGTTGAGAACGGTTGGGGGCCACTCAGAAACGTATTAGATAAATGGATTGTCGCTGATAAAAATATCCCTGATATCGTTCAAAATCTTAGACGAAGAAACTCAGAGGCATTTCATCAGTTATCAATATTATCATATAAATATAAAATTCACCGAGGATACCATTTTGCCCAGTGGACTCGATCTAAAAATGGTTCAAAAAATGGAATGAGTATTGCTGACACTGAAAAAGAGGGGCTTGCTAGCCAAATCCAGGGATTTCTTACCTTAAGAGATGCTATTGCAAATGAGTATAAAAAAGACCAAGCTAAATTGGCTTTGAGAGAATCTAAAGTAATAAATAGTTTAATAGGAACAAACGCGAGATTCATTACAACAAACTGGGATAATACACTTTGGAACTCCAACAGGTTTAAAAACGTTGTACATCTGCATGGCCGATGTGATTTTTCCGATAGCTTAGTATTTCCCACTGAGTTGGTAATCGAGGATACAGCATTCGATTTAGGACCTTTTGTCGAAGATCTTAAGGGCACCTCTGAAAAATTCCAAAAGTTGGTTAAACGTACTTATAGATATGGATCTATGCATCCATTGATTGAAGCTCACGTGAAAGCATCCGAATGGATAGGCAGCGCAAAGCGTCTTATAGTTTGGGGCTATTCGCTTGGAGATTATGATGCAGATATTAGCGCCTTGATTGCAACTTATTCAACACGTAGCAAAGAACTTATTGTTATAAATCCGGATCCGTACGCTTTTCAGCGTACGGTGGCGTTAACTAGCATCGTAAAGGCGTTTCACCATAATCCTGAATTAAAAACCACAACTCGGCTTATTTGAGATGAGTTGATTTCATTGACGCTATTCTAAAAATTCAATCTTTTGATTCTTCTTTCGAGCGGTATTCCCCGATTGTTGATAAATGTGCGACGTCGAATTCAAGGGACATTGTTTTTCCTATAAAAAGAAAGTATCCGCACCACACTGCGCTTGAAGAGGTCCAAGAAGGAAAATCCCGCTAACAAAATCACTATTAAGTTTTCGCTACTGAAATGTTCCAACCTGCACCTCTTCGAGTCCGAAAAAAAAATTAATTAACGGGCGCCACCGGAGCCATGAATGCGCTCACCAGTAACCCAACCAGCTTCGTCGGAAGCTAAGAATAACGCGATTTTTGCAATATCTTGTGGTTGGCCGATACGTCCGAGTGGTGTTTGAGCAACGATCTGTTTTTCTAAGTCGGAACCGATCATACCTAGTGTGATGGAACCTTCAGTTTCGACGCCACCCGGAGCAATGTTGTTGACGCGAATCTTGCGTGGAGCAAGCTCACGAGCAAGTCCGATGGTCATCGTATCAACGGCGCCTTTGGTGGCAGCATAAATCACTGTGCCTGGAATCGGGCTGGTGCTCACGACGGAGCTGACATTGATGATACTTCCGCCTTCTTTGGTAAAATATTTCACAGCTTCGCGGGTAGATAGAAGGATTCCCAAAACATTGATGTTGAACTGGCGGTGGAATTCTTCTTCGGTAACTTCTTCGATGGAGCCAAATTTATAAACGCCGGCATTATTAACTAGAATGTCTAATTTTCCGAAAGCCTGCTTGGTCTGTTCAAAAATTCTTTTAACGTCGCTCTCGTTGGCAACGCTACCTTGAACGGCGATAGCTTTGCCATCATTAGCGATGATTTCTTTAACCACGCGATCCGCGTCTTCTTTACTGGATGAGTAATTCACCACCACCGAAGCGCCGTGGGCGGCGTATTCTTTTGCGATCGCCGCGCCAATGCCTTTAGAGGCTCCAGTTACTACTGCAACTTTTCCGTTTAACTTCTTCATTTAAGAACTCCATTGATTGGTCCGGATGAAACCGGGTTTATTGTTCGACACTTAGACAAATATCGAAATGAAATTTATTTTGTCAATACGACGATTAGATAATTATCGAAATGTTCTATAAAGCTCAGTTAAATCAAATAGATATAAATGTCTTAGAAATTGAAGGGATGTTTAAAAATGCAATGGGGTGCGAATTAAATCTTTGCGAGCTTATCTAAATAGGCATGTAAAACTTCACGTTGAATGGACATACGCATGAACTTGCCTTCGCGAGTGATCTCAATAAGACCTGCCGTTTCAAGTTCCTTGATGTGATGGGAAAGAGTGGCGGCGGAAATTTCATGCACTTCCTGGAGGGCGCTACAAGACATCGCGCCGTCGTTCTTACAAGAGCCAATCTGCTTTAAGATCATATAACGACGAGGCTCCGCTAGGGCCTTCCCGATTTGCTCAAACTGTTTGTCTGTTAAGCGAACTGTTTTTGTCGTCATAATATAGTGATCATACTGGAAATGATGAATTTTGTCCAGATAGCGGCATATTTTGACCTCATACTCGAATTCCGCAAGATGTCTTACGAGAATTGAGTATTAATCTATTATACATCTCTATATTAAGAATATTTAGTAATCCAACCTTCCAACCTTCGAAGCTTGGTTAACTTAATCCACCTGTTGCTTTTCCAGCGGGGCATAAGCAGCGGTATAGGTCCTAATTGATGTTCATATACAAACTGAAGACCGCAGGGGCTAGTCACTTGAAATTCCCTATGGTGAAATAAATCGAAACAAAAATTTTAACAGGAGCATTGAAATGAATATCAAAAAAGTCCTATGCATCTTCTCCGTATTGTTCTTTTCCGTCACGGCACTTGGGGCTAAAACTCAAAATGCCCAAAAAACTGAAGAGGCTAATAAAAAGTTAGTCACGGAATTCTACGAACTTGCGTTCAACAAACACAAGCCCACTGAGGCCGCAAAGAAATACATCGGTGATAAATACATCCAACACAATCCGCAAGTTCCCAATGGAGCGGCCGCCTTTTACAATTACTTCGAGGGCTACTTTAAAGAAAATCCTAAGTCTCATGTAAAAATCTATCGCGCCCTTGCTGACGGTGATTTGGTGGCGCTTCATCTTCATTCAAAGAAGGATGAAAAAGATTTAGGCCGAGCCATCGTGGATATTTTCAGAGTCGAAAATGGAAAGATCGTTGAGCACTTTGATGTCGTTCAACCTGTTCCTGCGGAAACGGCAAACGGAAATACAATGTTTGAAGGGTCTAAAGCAGATTGATCTGAATAGACAAAAAGCAAAGTCTTCTCACGCGAAGATGAAAAGACTTTGCTTAGTAAATATTAAAGCAGATCACGGTTGTCTTTGACGATCTTACCGTCCTTAGCGCTCACGGCGTATTCCATGTCTTTGCCGTTTTCAACGCCTTCAAATTCATAAACCCATCCATTCGTGAAGGACTTCTTATAGGACCAATCACCTTTTGGAGTTTTACCGGCTTTTTTCAATGAATCGACGGCTTGTTGCAAAGTGATCATATTGTTTCCGGGAGTGAAAACGTCACCCGCCACGGCGGCGTCTCCGGAAGCCTCTTCCACCGTTCCATCACGGTTGAATTCCACTTCAACGATAGTTTGTTTCGCTGTAGAGACTTCGAATTCATCTCCGTCTTGCTTTACAACTTTAGATTCAGGCACGAGCTTGGTTAAATTCTCTTTCATTTTTCCTTCAGAAACTTTTTCGGCAAGTGCAGGAAGAGAAAGTCCTAAAATGGCCGTAGTCACAAGAATTGCTAAACGCATTTGTTCCTCCTTGATTGTTTTGAGTCATTTTATTTTTGACTCTAGAAAAGCTCAACCAAAGGAGGACATATTCGCGACCTCATTGCTTATACACAAATTCGTCGCCGATGAATGACAAATTTACTTGATAGGTCTTAGTACTAAGCGACCATAAATGATGAATCCGCAGAGTGCTGCAACGATCAACCAATAAATCATCGGACCATATTCTGAACTGCCCGAAAATAAATGAAGAGCGCAGAACGCTAACATCTCTACGGCAATAAGGCCTGCCGCCATAGGTGCGACTTTCGCAAGATTTCTTTTAAACAGAGGCAGGATCAAACAAAGTCCCGCGATGATCTCCACAACCGCCAGGGCCATCCAGGCCCCTTGAGGAATGGAAGCTAAGGTCGGCATCGTGGCTTCTGCGGTGTTTGAAAACTTCCAAACTGCACCGATGATCGTATGAAATGCGAGTGCAAACTGAAGGACCCATAAAAAAATGCTCATGCTTATTCTCCTGCTTCGATGATTTCAATTTCAATATTTGTAAGCTTATCTTTATCCATAACAATATCGATGGCGGAAATTTTTTCGTCCTCGACAGAGAAACAAAACGCCACGACGGGTTTTCCACCAGGAACCCAAGTCAGTCCCGGAACGCCGTTAATTAACGCCAATCTTGCCTCTGATGCTTTTCCTTTAAGAGTGTTTGCCACACCGGCAGCACCTTTGATCTCTTTTTTGAATTGCGGTGCGCCCCTAGCTTTATTCATCTCAGCGACTTTAATCGCTGTTTCATCCGCACGAAGAACAGCATCTGGATGAAGAACGCGAAGAAGGGCTTCAAAGTTTCCTTCGCGCGATGCCGCTAAAAACGCCGCCACAACTTCTTGTTGGCGTTCGATATCCTGTTGCGAATGACTGACGCCGCGGATGCGCCGACGTGCTCGGCTGGCAAGCTGTCTTGTGGCTTCTTCTGTGCGGTCAATAATAGGAGCGATGTCTTCAAAAGGAACTTCAAAAAGATCATGAAGTACAAAAGCAATTCTTTCACTCGGTGTTAGATGATCTAGTACGACTAGCAGAGCTGGTCCGACCGAATCCGCGATAAGAAATTTCGCTTCTAAGTTTTCCGGATCCTGAATCTGCATTTTTGAGTCGTCTTGATCCAAAGCCTCTTCTCGGCGCGATTTGCGCGAGCGAAGCATATCTAGGCAAACTCGGGCGACAACGGTTGTTAACCAACCATTTAGATTTTCAATTTTTTCGGATTCAGAATGATTCAATCGAATCCACGCCTCTTGAACGGCGTCTTCCGCTTCGCCGGCAGAACCTAACATTTTATAAGCCACGGCTTTTAAGTGAGTGCGCGTGTCTTCGAAATTTTTTGTAAGCCCGTCTTTTTTATCCATGCTCCGCCAACATTTTATTTTTTTTTGTCACATCGGTGAACTTTCATTCGTCACAAGGATGACGAATGGGCACTACAGAATGTGACAGGATACTGCAATTATTTTTGCTATATCCTAACCCATTGGAATCACGAATAAAAGGAGGCTATTTATGAAGTTCGTATTATTAATTTACCAGGGATATTCGCCACTCCCAGGGACAAAGGAATGGAATGCCTTATCTAATGAAGAGCAAAAGGCCATTTACGCCGACTATGCCGAGTTTAATAAAACTGCCGGCCTTGTATCGGGTCTCCCGCTGGGGCTTCCGAATGTTGCGAAAACGGTGCAAGTTCGCAACGGCAAGCTAGAAATAAAAACTGGAACATACATGCCTGAAGGCGTCGGTGGATACTGTATTTTAGAGGCGGATAATATCGAAGCCGCAGTAGCCGTAGCTTCTAGAATTCCCGCGGCTCGTCTTGGTGGAGCGATTGAAATTCGTCCTGCGGAACAATACTGGTAAAAACATGATCATTTACTTGCGGACATGTGTAAACACAATGTTCGCAGGCTTCTGATACTAAAGCCTTTCCAATTTAAAAAACTTTTGAAAACGTGGAGGACATTCAAAGGAGTCGCTCATGTCTGAACCACGCAGTGAAAGTGAAAATCCCGCCATATCTCCACCGCAGCCAAAGAAGACGGCTCGTCCTAGAAACAATCGTGATTGGTGGCCGAATCAATTAGATCTTTCCGTTCTTCATCAGCATTCGCCGCGTGCTAATCCGATGGAAAATACTTTCAAGTATTCTGAAGAGTTTAAAAAGTTAGATGTGGATGCATTAAAACAAGACGTCATTCAACTGATGACGAACTCTCAAGAGTGGTGGCCTGCGGACTTTGGGCACTATGGCCCTTTATTCATCCGCATGAGCTGGCACGCAGCGGGAACTTACCGTATCGAAGATGGTCGTGGTGGTGGTGGCGATGGAGCCCAACGTTTTGCTCCATTGAATAGTTGGCCTGACAATGCGAACTTAGATAAAGCCCGTCGTCTGCTATGGCCGATTAAGAAAAAATACGGTCGCAAGGTTTCCTGGGCTGATCTTTTGGTTTTTGCGGGGAACTGCGCTTTAGAATCGATGGGTTTTAAAACCTTCGGCTTTGCTTTTGGTCGCGAAGACGTGTGGGAACCAGTTGAAGTTTTCTGGGGACCTGAAGACAGCTGGCTTGGGGATGAACGTTATAGCGGAGATCGCGAGTTAGCCGCACCTTTTGGGGCTGTCCAAATGGGATTAATTTACGTGAATCCCGAAGGACCTAATGGAAAACCCGATCCCAAATCCTCGGCACGCGATATCAGAGAAACCTTCGCGCGTATGGCGATGAATGATGAAGAGACGGTGGCTCTGATTGCAGGTGGGCACACTTTCGGAAAAACTCACGGAGCCGCGAAACCCGATCATGTCGGGCCAGAACCAGAGGGATGCCCTTTCCATGCGCAAGGTTTAGGGTGGAAGAATTCCTATAAAACCGGTAAAGGCCCGCACGCAATCACAAGCGGCCTTGAAGGCATGTGGACGACCCAACCCACGAAGTGGTCTCATGATTTCTTTAATCATCTTTATAATTATGATTGGGAATTAACTAAGAGCCCGGCAGGGGCGCATCAGTGGAAGCCTAAAAATAAAGAAGCCAAAGACACAGTGCCTGATCCGCATGATCCCAAAGTACGTCATTCACCGACAATGCTAACAAGCGACTTAGCCCTTAAGATGGATCCAGACTACGATAAGATTTCAAAACGCTATCATCAAAATCCGGCGGAGTTCGCAGACGCATTTGCGAAAGCATGGTTTAAGCTTCTTCATCGTGATATGGGTCCGCGTTCGCGTTATTGGGGACCCTGGGTTCCGCCCCCACAGTTGTGGCAAGATCCGATTCCTGATGTGGATCACAAACTCGTTGATGAATCAGATATCAAATCCTTGAAAGAAAAAATTCTTTCATCGGGCCTGAGCAATTCTCGCTTGATCGCAACCGCGTGGGCGGCAGCTTCGTCCTTCCGTGGAACTGATAAACGGGGTGGAGCGAATGGAGGCCGTGTTCGTTTATCGCCTCAGAAAACTTGGGAAGTGAATGAGCCAGCTGAATTAAGCAAAGCTCTGCAGACGCTAGAAAAGATCCAGACTAGTTTTAATAGTTCCCAATCGAGCGGAAAAAAGATCTCTATGGCAGATCTTATAGTCTTAGGTGGATGCGCCGCCATTGAAGATGCCGCACGGAAAGCGGGTCATAACACGACCGTGCCGTTTTTGCCGGGGCGTATGGATGCCTCTCAAGACCAAACGGATGAGCATTCATTCGCAGTGTTAGAACCCAAAGCAGACGGATTTAGAAATTACGTTCGCGATGGTTCTAAGCTTTCACCAGAGACCTTGTTGTTGGATCGAGCGAATCTATTAAACCTCACAGCTCCGGAGATGACAGTCCTTTTAGGAGGCCTTCGAGCTTTAGACATCAATCACAAGGGCAGCCGCCACGGTGTTCTGACCGACCGCCCAGGTACCTTAAGCAATGATTTTTTCACAAATCTTCTTGATATGAATATCGAGTGGAGTGAGCCTTCAAAAGCCGGCATCTATGAAGGAAAAGACAAGTCAGGAAAAACCAAGTGGACCGCGACGGCGGTAGACTTAGTATTCGGTGCGCATTCTCAGCTCCGGGCCCTGTCTGAAGTTTATGCAGCGGACGATGCTAAAGAAAAATTCGTTCGTGATTTCGTGTCGGCGTGGCACAAGGTGATGAATCTGGACCGTTACGATCTGCCTCGAGCGTAAATAAAAAAAAGGTCCCATGGCAGAAGCGATGGGACCTTTCGTTTTATTCCTATTGTCCAGGAATAATATATTTTAAGTGGGCTCCTGGTCCTAGCGGCAAATCAAAGCCGATCCAAACAAAGAGCATAATGGACCAAGTGATTAAGAATGCAATTGAGTAAGGAATCATCAGCGCGATCAAAGTACCGACGCGAGCTTTAGGATCATACTTATTCGCAAATGCTAGAATCAAAGGGAAGTAAGGCATCAGCGGAGAAATAATATTCACCACGGAATCCGCCACACGGTAAGATGCTTGTGTCAGCTCTGGTGAAAGACCCAAAAGCATGAACATGGGAACAAAAACGGGGGCAGTTAAAGCCCACTTTGCGGAAGCACTCCCGATAAAAATATCTAAAACACAGATCAGAATAATAAAACCAATCATCAACGGAATCGCCGAAAGTCCCATTGATTTAAGCAAATCGGAACCATTCACCGCTAAAATAAGACCGACATTGGAAGCCGCAAACAAGGCGATAAACTGGGAGGCGAAGAACACCATGACAAGATAAGGCGCCATAGTTGCCATCGAATCTTGAAGGGCATTGGTGATATCGGTTTGGCTTTTAAATGTTTTTGCGCCAAAGCCGTAAGCAAGGCCCGTTAAGATACCGAAAATGAAAATGATCGCGATTGTGCCTTTTAAGAAGGGAGAATCAAGCACCGAACCATTTTCTGGGTTTCTTAAAAAACCATTTGAGGGAACTGTTCCCAGAAGAAGCATAACTAATAAAATCGCAAAAACAACTCCGGACCATAAAAGACCGCGGCGCTCATAGGCATTAAGTTCTGTTGGTCCCGCATGCGGAGCATCTCCTTGATATTTTCCTAGATACGGAATGGTGATTTTCTTTCCAATGATGGTACCCACGACAATAATCAAAAGCGAAGAAGCCGACATGAAGTACCAGTTTACAACCGGAGTCACAACATAGTTCGGATCCATCACGCGCGCAGCTTCTTGAGAAAGACCGGCTAACAAAGGATCAATAGAGCTAATGATAAAATTTGCCGCAAATCCACCAGAGACTCCGGCAAAACAAATAGCGAGTCCCGCCAAAGGATGCATACCCACACTGTGAAATACCATCGCAGCAAGGGGAATTAAAAGAACATACCCGATATCACCTGCCGTATGCGAAAGAATACCTGCAAGTAAAATAGCGGGAATTAAAAGAGCTCGCGGAGATTTAGTCACGACCAAGCGAAGAATCGCACTTAAAAGTCCACTTTTCTCTGCCAAACTAAAACCCAGCATGGCCACTAACACAGTTCCCAATGGCGCAAAGCTTGTGAAGTTTTTTACCATGTCCGTAAGAATGATATGCAGTCCGCTCACAGAGAGAAGATTCACTGGTTTGATGACGGCTTTAGTGACGGGATTTGTCGCTTCAATTCCCATCGCAGCCAAAATAGCTGAAACAATGACGACGATGAACGCCAAAAGTAAAAACATCAGCGCCGGTTGTGGCAAGGCGTTTCCGGCTTTTTCAACTTTTAAAAGAATTCTATTCAACAGTCGATTGTCTGCGGCCTGAACATCTGTACTCATTCGTCCCCTCGGTAGTAAAAACTCTACTCACCAAGCAGACCACTGTTGAAAGTTAGGATCAAGAATAAAGACGGATTCTTACCACTGACCCTTTTTAATTTTTTCTCTGCGCTGAAGTTCTGCGGGGCTTGGTTTTGAAAGACCAAAATCTCCTATGGGAACTTTGCCGTCAGGTTCGTAAGTCGCAATGATAACTCCCGTGGAAGAAATATCACTTTGCACCATCTTCAGTCTGCCACCGGGAGTTCCTTCACCGAACAAGCGTTTGCCTTTTCCAAGGACCACCGGAAAGGTCATGACGAAAAGACGATCAATTAAGCTTTCAGCAAAAAGCGCCGGGTAAAGTGTCGAACTTCCCTGTATCAAAAGATCAGGTCCTTCCGCACTTTTGATTTTTTTTAGTTCTTCCATGCTGGAAACGCGATGCGAGTTTTTCCAATCTAAAGATTGATCACCGTGGGTCAGAACATACTTCGCGCACTTCGTAAAAGAAGCGGCGATGGGATCGCTGTCGCCAAGATAACCCCAATGCGCCGCGAATATGTCATAAGTCCGTCGGCCCAGCAAAAGATCAAAGGGTTGATCAAAGACCGCTCCCATAGCAGCGTTCATGCGTTCATCCCAAAATGAAGTGGACCAACCACCGTACTTGAAGCTGCCCGTGGGGTCTTCTTCGGGGCCTCCGGGAGCTTGAATAACACCATCGAGAGATTGAAAGACACCGCCAATAATCTTGCGCATAGAGTTCTCCGTCGTGACTTCGATTCTATTTCGGAAAATAAACCAGTCAAATTAAGAACGGCTGTTTTCGCGCAAGATAAATCTTATGGAGCTTATTTTAACTTCAGTTCCATCTGAATATTGCATCTTTCATAGGGTGTAGGAGGACCCACGACTTTTTTAAACCCCAATTTTTCATACAGAGAGATGGCAGGCTTTAAAATGGTATTGCTTTCTAAAAACAATTTTTTTGCCTTTAGTTCTTTGGCCTTATCCACAATGGCATTTCCCAAAAGCCAACCGATGTTTTTTCCTCGGGCTTCAGGCGCCACGGCCATCTTTGCTAACTCATAGGGATAAGTTGGGTCATCGCGTTTAATCAAAGCACACACGCCAACGGGTTTATTATTTAAAAGTGCGACGAAGATATGACCGCCGCGCTTTAGAATATAACCTTCTGGGTCCCCTAAGGCGTCTCGATCCGCTTGTTCTATTTTAAAGTAAGTGCGAATCCACTCTTCATTCAGCTCTAAAAAGGCTGAACGGTATTTTCGTGAGTAGGGAACGATCTCAACATGCGCTGATTCGCGCTTCTTTTTTTGTTCAGCAACCCGGGCAAATAAGGACTTCTGCGCGAAAAGATATTCCCACTCTTCCAATGCTTTCCAAAGATCATTTTTCGACTGGGCGGAAAGTTCTTCGACAGCGGCTTTGACATCCAGATACTGGGCTTCAATCTTGCGTGCCATGTCCTTACCGCTTTTCGAAAGACTGACCAGCGTGCGACGTTTATCTGCACTGCTCGTTTTTTCTAGAATTAGCCGGGCATTAATCATCTCTTTGACGATCTTGCTGACGGAGGCGTGGGAGTGTCCGATCTCTTCTGCAATAGAGGTGATCGTTCTTTCCTCGTCCTGAGAAAGTACGTAAAACACCGGGAACCACTTGGGGTTCATATCAATGTCATAAAGACCATAAATCTTTGTGGCATCATCGGCGAATCTTTCGCCGAAAAAGCGCACACGAGTTCCTAAGGCAACACGGCCGAGCTGTTCAAATATCTTCATGATGAGATATATGTAACTAGTTACGTAATTTGTAAACGAAAAACCAGGTCCGTATAAATTATTTAATAAATGGAAAGGCCCCATTTCTGGGGCCTTAAAGTTTTAAGCTATTTAGAAAGTTCTCTTAAGGCTCGCTCCAGATCCTGGTAGCGGTTCATGAAAACAACATCTCTTTTGGTCAGACAGGAGAGCTTTTCAATATCCTCATTTCGAAAGCCCCCAAACCAGAAGGGAACCGAGTTATCCACCTCCGCTGAAAGCTGATTCACAAAGTCTTTGTACCGAGACGTTGATAAAGCTTCTTGGGGAGCTGAGCACCCAACAACCGCCACTGCGGCGTTGGCGTTTTTAATGGCGCGGGCAAAAGAAATAGCGGGCATATTGGGGCCGAGGTATAAAACCTTATTTCCTCGAAGCGCTGCTAGAATGGCAGAAATAAGAACTCCGAATTCGTGATGCTCGCCTTCTGGAGTTGCTAGAATAATGGTTTTTGTTTCGTTCTTATCCGGCAGTTGTTCTATAGAATAGAGAATCCCCGAAAGAAGATTTCGAATCACCGAGGAGGCCGCATGCTCGTGATAGACATCAAGCTCGCCGTCGAAAACTCTTCGACCGATTTCGGCTAGGGTGGGGCTGATAACTTCCACTAACAGTGTTCGGGTGTCATTTTCCAATTGAGCTGATTTTAATAGGGCGGAGAGCCGGGGAAGATCGCACTCTGAGGTTGCGGCCACTAATTTCAGAACTGTTTGAGTTGTGGCCGAATTTTCCACGCTTTGCTTCACTAAAGCATTGAGTTTTGGCAGCTCAAGATGGGCGATCTCACCAATAGAGTGACCGCTCTCTGTTAGGAGCTTTAATATCTTAAGCTTCTCGATTTCGCGAAGTGCATACACGCGCCGTCCGGTATCACTTCGATTTGGAAGAGGGACGCCGTAACGTCTTTCCCAAGCGCGAAGAGTAAACTCGGTAAGGCCGGTCATCTTTGCGACGATGCCGATGCTAAATACTTCCATAGTCACTCCAAATGACAGACATAGTTCAAGGTATGCCAGTAGTCAAATCATTGTCTAAGTATTGTATAAATACAATGGTCTTGCATATATTATAAGCATACTTGACGGAACCTATACAAATATTAGACATTCTGGACCATGACGACGCAAGAAAGCACTCTTTGTTTAGTTGGCGCGGGCCTGGGGAACGGTATTTTGGCCTGGTTTCTGCGTAAGCGGCATCCTGATCTCAATATAGTAATTTATGAGTCTAAATCTCGCATCGATGAGGGCCGAACATGGTCCTTTCATAAAACGGACGTAGGTGAAGCCAACTTCGCAGTGCTGCAAGAGCTGATTGCTCATAGTTGGAACGGTTACGAAGTTTCCTTTCCCTTGTATAAAAAGCGTTACGATTCGACGTATGCCACTATCACCCCTGAAAAACTTCAGCGAGAACTTCTAAATGCGGGTGTCGACCTACAATTTCTTTCACCTGTGCAAACTGTAGCGCACGATCATGTCGCGCTCAGTGACGGGAGAACTCTGTTTTTCGAAGCTGTTGTGGACGGAAGAGGATTTACTTCCTCTTCTGCTAGATTGGGGTATCAGAAATTTCTAGGACAGTGTGTTCGACTGAGCAAACCTCATGGTCTGCAAGTCCCCCTCCTGATGGATGCGACAGTCCCACAGCTTGATGGTTACCGGTTCTTTTATATTCTACCCTTTTCTGAAACCGAATTTTTGATTGAAGACACTCGGTATTCGCGCAATTCGCACCTGAATCAGGAAGATCTCACCCGGGAGATCAGCTCCTATATTGAAAGACGTGGCTGGAAGATCGAGCGTATCCTAAAAACCGAAAGCGGAGTTCTTCCCATTCCGCTAGACGCGGAAACTCCGACCTCTAATTGTTTTAAGACGGGAATGGCGGCCGGTTTTTTTCATCCGGTGACGGGTTACTCTTTACCCGACAGTGTCCGATTGGCTGATCGTATTTCTGCTTTATCTCAACTAAATCGAAAGACTTTGCTAGCGACAATTGAAGCCTATCGATCAGAGCAGATGAAGCGCAGACAGTTTTATTTTCTACTGAACCGTATGTTGTTCTTAGCGGCACCGGATTTAGAAAGAAGAAAAGTTTTTGAGCACTTCTATCGCATGCCTCAATCCGTGATTGAGCGCTTCTATGCGGGCAATACGACGTATTTAGACAGAATTAGAATTTTAAGCGGAAGACCTCCGGTGAATATAGGACCTGCATTGCGTGCGGTGTTCTCTAGAAAGGTAAAAGAGGCTTTATGAATCTTTCATCTGAATCTGATATCGAGTTTCCGCAAGGGGCCCGCCTGAGGAGTCTTCTTCAGCTCAGTAACAATGCTACTGTCGACGATTTGCTCGAGGGAGCTCTTACAGCGCCCCTCAAGAACTTGCTATCGCGACCGCGCAAGAATTTGCGGTCCACTCTTGTGGACCTGGGAATTTCGATCGCTAAAAATCAGGGAAAAATTTCTGATGAGCAGCTGCACTCAATTGCTAAAGAAGCTCGTGCTGTCTTAGAAATTCTGCATACGGGTTCTTTGGTGATTGATGATATTCAAGATGGAAGCACGGAAAGACGGGGGGCTCCGGCAGTCCATATTCTTTATGGGCTTCCCGTGGCTTTGAATGCCGGGAACTGGATGTACTTCCTTCCTTTTAAAATTATCAGCGGTATGCCCGTTTCGGATAAAGCTAGACAAGGATTGTCCGAAGAATTGCAAAATGTTTTATTAAGAGCTCACTATGGTCAAGCGATTGACGTAGGCACTGAGTGGAGTGCTTTGCCCCAGGGAAGAATACCCGAAATCTCGATGGCCTCCATGGAGCTAAAAACAGGAGCGCTATCTGAATTAGCGAGCAAATTCGGGCCCGTCGCCTGTGAAGTTGAGTCAGCTCTCATTCAAAGTTTGGGGGCATTTGGCAAAAAATTCGGAATTGCTTTGCAGATGTTCGACGATATCGGAAATGTTTGTTCGTCGAACAATGAAAAAAAGTGGATCGAAGACACACGTCTGAAACGATTGACCTTTGTTATCGCGACGGCGGCCGAAATTCTTTCAACAGATAACTATGCAGAGCTAAAAGAGCTTGCGAATGATTCGGACCAGAATTTTAAAAAAGTGCGCGAGTTTCTTATTCACGCCGGGGTTGTGGCTACGGCCAAGGCTCGGGCAAATTCTTATCTTCAGTCGGCCCTCAATGATCTTGAGAGCGCCGTCCTTTTAACATCAGAACAAAAAAGTACAATAGAAGGGCTTCAGCACAAACTGATGAAAGCTTATGAATAGAAAAAAGGCTGCGGTTATTGGCAGTGGATTTGGTGGACTGGCATCGGCAATACGACTGCAAACGGCAGGTTTTGATGTCACGATATTTGAAAAACGCGATTTGCCAGGCGGAAGAGCTTACGTCTTTAAAGAAAACGGATTTACTTTCGATGCAGGCCCTACGGTCATCACGGCTCCAGAAACATTAACGGAATTATTCTCGATCAGTGGTCGCAAAATTGAAGACTACGTCGAACTTATGAAAGTGGAGCCTTTTTATAAGCTGTTCTGGCACGACGGTGTGCAATTTGATTATGGTGGTGATGTCGAAGACACTATTGGCCAGATCAAGAAAATTTCTCCGTCGGATGCAGAAGGGTATCGTAAGTTTCTTTCTTACTCGAAGGACGTATACCACGAAGGTTATGAAAAATTAGCGGCAAAACCTTTTTTAAATGTATGGAGCATGGTAAAAACCGCGCCTCAGCTGATGCGACTTCGCGCCGACCGCAGTGTTTATGATACTGTTGGTCGCTACATTAAAAATGAACATCTTCGCCAGGCCTTTAGCTTTCATAGCTTGCTTGTAGGTGGAAATCCTTTTTCTACGTCAAGTATCTATACTTTGATTCACTACCTTGAAAGAAAAGGCGGCGTCTATTTTCCTCGCGGAGGAACGGGTGCCTTAGTGCAAGCATTGGTAAAACTCTTTAAAGAATTGGGTGGAAAGATTGAGCTTTCTTGCGAGGTGGATGAAATTCTCACTACCGGGCAAAAGGTCACAGGTTTAAAGTTAAAAGATGGTCGCACACAAAAGTTCGACTTGGTTGTAAGTAATGGTGACGTTGTCCATACGTACAAGCACCTTTTGCGCTCTGAAAAGGCGACGAAAGAAACCGCTCGCCGGGTTGAAAGCATGCGCCACAGTATGGCGTTATTCTTGATCTACTTTGGAACGAAGAAAACTTATCCCGAACTGGCTCATCATAACGTGATATTTGGACCTCGTTACCGCGGTCTTCTTGATGACATCTTTAAGCGCGGAAAACTTCCGGATGACTTCTCTCTTTATTTGCACGCACCCACGCGCACTGATGCTTCTTTGGCTCCGGCAGGGCATGAGTGCTTCTATGTGTTGTCTCCCGTCGCGCATTTAGGAAATCTCAAAGTTGATTGGTCCGTGGAAGGTCCTAAATACGCCGAAAAGATTATGAACTATTTGGAAGAGAAATATCTTCCGGGCCTTAAGGAAAATCTGGTCGTACAAAAAATTGTAACTCCGGATGATTTTAAAAAAGACTTGAATGCCCACGTCGGCTCGGCCTTTTCTTTAGAGCCGGTTCTGCACCAAAGTGCTTACTTCAGAACTCACAATCGTGATGCTTCGGTGAAGGGTTTGTACTTTGTAGGAGCGGGAACTCATCCGGGGGCAGGAGTACCTGGAGTCATTTCCTCAGCTAAGGCCACAGTCAGTGTTATTCAGGAAGACATGGGGAGATTATGATCCAAGACGCTGAACAGGCGATAGAAAAAGGCTCAAAGAGTTTTTATCTTGCAAGTCTCTTTTTCTCTCAAGAAACTAAGCATGACTGTTGGGTGTTGTATCGTTGGTGTCGGCATTGCGATGATGTGATCGACAATGGCGGAAATCTTCGTGAGCTTGAAGAATTGCAAACCAACACCCTCAAAGGTCTGCGTGGCGAAAACACGCACGCAATTTTTTCTTCTTTAGGAAAAGTGTGTCGAAAGCACTCGATCCCAGCAGAGCATCCTTTTGAGCTTCTTGCAGGATTTCAAAAAGACACTCAAGCCGTTCGTATCAAAAACGAGGCCGAGCTGGATGTGTATGCCTATCAGGTTGCAGGTGTTGTCGGCGTTATGATGTGTTACCTGATGAAAGCCAATCTGGCATTAGCACAACAAGCTGCCATTAGTATGGGAAATGCGATGCAACTGACGAACATCGCGCGCGACGTGAAAGAAGACTTTGAAAAAGGCCGTATCTATCTGCCTCAATCTTGGTTGGATGAGGCCGGTGTGAACACCGAGCGCCTTCTTGCTATCGAACAGAGAGAGCAAGTGTACACCGTGGTTCAGAGGCTATTAAAAAAGGCAGATGGATTATATCGCGAGGGTCGCGAAGGACTAAAATACCTTCCGCTACGCTCTGCTTTGGCTGTCGCGATTGCGGCTGCCGTGTATTCACAGATCGGATCTAAAATCTTACGCCTGGGCCCCACGTCTTTGGATTCGCGTATATATGTTTCTTTCCCGCACAAGATCTGGCTCGTTGGTCTTGGAATATTCTGGGTGATGTCTTCGTTAACCGGGCGTATAGTTTTATGGAGGTCCAATGCAAAAGCCTGAGCAAACTACATTTCTTGAAGATTCCATTGTTTACGTCATGCGTATTCGTCAGTTTGATTTAAAAGACTGGCTGGTTTACACGGTGTGGGTTGGCATGATGCTAGGTCTTTTTTCAGTCATCGCCGCTTTTTTCAGCGTGGGTTATATCAACGGAATTGAATACCCGGGCTATGCTTGGAATATTCCGGTAGGCACATTTATTTTCACTGCCGCAATCGCCTTTGATACGATTGGCCACCGCACCGTCTATAAAGAGGCGCTTCAACGTGGAGAAGCCTTAGTTCATCACATCACAATTGCGGCCGGTATTTCAAGTGTGCTGGCGCTGTGCTTGGCTTATGAAAATCCTAGCTTTATGAAAATTCCAGCCTTGGTGCTGATATTCCTAAGCATCGTTTACAGCCTGGTTGACGAAGGTATGCACTGGCATCGCTATTTTACTCAGAAATCAGATCGAGTAGAGATGTGGAGTCACTTTTTTATCCTTGTCGGTCATTTGATAATGATCACAGCCTGGTGGACTTGGTTTGTTGAAGGTTATCCTGGAGTGAAAGAGACTCTGGCGGTTTTAAAGTGATTCTTAATCTGCTTTTATCTACGGCGGGGCTTTTTGTTTTAATTATCCGCACGAGATCATGGCGTCGGCACGCAACTAACTTGAATGTTAAAAAATTGCCGCTGGTTTCAATTATCGTTCCCTGCCGAAATGAAGAGCACAACATCGGGCCTTTGCTTCAGAGTTTGCAAAGATTGTCGGGGGTGCAAGCAGAGATCTTAGTTGTCGATGACAGCTCTACGGATAAAACTTTCGAAGTGGCGGCAAGGGAGAACGTGCGAGTTTTAAAAGCTCCGCCCAAACCCGAGGGCTGGGTAGGAAAGTCATGGGCTTGTGCTTATGGCGCGCAGTTAGCGCAAGGTGATTACTTCCTTTTTACTGATGCAGACACTCGTCACAGGCCCGATTCCTTATCCCAAGCTTTAGGTTTTCTTTTGCAGGAAAAAGCGGACCTCATTTCAGCACCTCCGCACCACCGTTGCTTGAACTGGTGGGAGCAGGGTTTAGGTTTATTTCATCTTCTTCCTTTAATCGCGGCTGGTTTTCCGCAAAGCAAAGGCACCTCGCGCATCTACGCCATCGGGCAGTATCTTTTAATTTCAAAGGCGGCTTATAACTCTATAGGCGGTCATGAAGCACTTCGTTCTTCACTTACCGAAGACATTGATATGGCAAAAGGAGTCTTAGAAAAAGGATTAAAGTACCGCATTTTTCCCAAGACCTCCCTTTATGAAGTTCAGATGTACGATACTGCTAAAGAGTTTTGGCGTGGATGGATACGTCTTCTAAGGCTCGGAATGAAGAAGGTTTCTTTTGCAGCCTTTCTTGAAATTACTCTAGTCTACTGCCTCTTTTTTCAGTTCACTTGGATTACTATCGTCGGACTTTTGTTTCTTGGTTTCATTCAACGTCAACACGGGCGATTTTCTTGGTGGGGAGTTCTTTTAGCGCCATTGAGCCTAATTCTTTTTGCTGTGATATCCATGGCCGGAGTTTTAGAGACACTGAGAAAGAAAAAAGTAACTTGGCAGGAGAGAGATTATGTCGAAGCTTAAATTTTTATGTGCCTATGTCATCATTTTACTTTCTTTGCCTGCGTGGTCACTGACATTAAATTTTTCAAACTTGCGAAACGGAAATGGATATCTGGCCGTCAGCATTTTTTCAGAAAAGCAGAAGGAAAGTTTTCCAGGCAAAGCAGAACAGGCGACTAAAACATTTTATCTCAAGCTCGAAGGTAAAAAAGAATTGAGCATTGATGTCGATGATCTTGACGATGACACATATGCCGTTGCGGTCATGCACGATGAAGACGAAGATAAAAAATTTAAGACAAATTTTGTCGGACTGCCGCAAGAAGGTTTTGGATTTTCTATGAACCCCCGAGTCTATTTTGGAGCCCCCAGTTTTAAACGCGCTGCCTTTAAATCCTCGGAAACAAAAACATTGGACATCAAACTAAAGTATTTTTAGCCCCTACAACCGACTCGTTGACAAGATTGATGAAGATATCTTGGAATATGGTGTGCAAGGCGCAGGTTTTAGCACTTAGTTTTCAATAGGGCCGGTTATCAATGAACACATCAAAACCTCTTAGGAATAAAATTGCCGTTGTCGCTGGTGCGACTCGTGGCGCGGGTCGCGGAATTGCAACGGCTTTGGGCGAGGCGGGCGCGACTGTGATCTGCACAGGCCGAACAACTCGGGCTGAAGGCTCGGCGCGTTCTGATTATAAAAGATCAGAAACTATCGAAGAAACCGCAGAGCTTGTAACAAGTTTAGGTGGTAACGGAATTGCCATTCCCACTGATCATTTGAATCAAGATGAAGTAAAAAATCTTGCCGACCGCATCTCTAAAGACTTTGGTGGCCTTGATATTCTGGTGAATGATATTTGGGGTGGCGAAGCCATGGTTGGTTCCCCGGATACCTGGAATAAACCTCTGTGGGAGCTTGATCTTAATCAAGGTCTTCGCATGTTGCGTTTAGCCGTAGATACTCACTTGATCACATCTTTTTTTCTGTCGCCGCTTTTACGCAAGCCCGGTGGACTTCTTGTGGAAGTTACGGACGGGACTTTAGAATACAACCTTAAGAATTACCGCATCTCTGTTTTTTACGATTTGGCGAAAGTTTCGATCAATCGCTTGGGGTTTTCTCAAGGTCATGAGCTTAAGCAGTTTGGCGCCACCGCAATGACGGTATCACCAGGTTGGTTACGATCTGAAATGATGCTTGAGCATTTCGGCGTGACTGAAGCGAACTGGAAAGACGCGAAGGCGCCTCCAGGATTTCTTTTATCTGAATCGCCAAGATTTGTTGGAAGATGTATTGCGGCGGTGGCCGCAGATTCAGAGCGCTCACGCTGGAATCAGCGTTCCGTCAATTCAGGACAGCTTGCCAAAGAATATGGAGTTCGCGACATCAATGGAACACAACCGGATGTCTGGTCTTACATGGATGCAGAAGAAAAGGGACTTCATCCCAACGTGGCAGACTTTTTAAAATAGTCGGAGTCGCCGTGGGCGACTCCGGTGAAAATTAGTGCACAGGGTTTTCAGAGTGATAGGCGCAGACCCATTTGCCATTTTCGCGCACCCAAGTTGATACATCGAGCATCTTCATTCCGCTCACTTCAATATTGTAAGTAAGCAAAGCCGCATCCTCGTTAAGTATAGTTAATTGGGGCTCGTTAATTTCGATATCTTTAAAGCGATCAGTGGAAGTCATCGCATTCATCATTTGGCGATACTGTTCTTCGTCGATACTACGCACGCCCTCTGGGCCTGTGACGATACAGGGAAACTTTGTTAAAGACACAGCCGCCTCGACGTCCTTCGTCTTCATTGCATCCCAATACTGATTTTCTAGATTCAATATCTCTTCTTTGTTCGGAGCATTCATAAAAACCTCCTAATGTTTCTGCCACTCATTATCGTGCTGCGTTTCTCCGATCTGAGTCAGATCGAAAAGAGCGCCCGTTAAAATTTCAATCATGTTCTTCGCGGTGATGACTCCCGTAAGGCGGCCTCGGCGGTCTAAAAGAGGCAAGCGAGTCACGCCCGAACGTTTCATTAAAGATATCATCGTAAAAACATCGTCTTCGGATCTAGCCGTGACTGGCGAGCGCGACATCACACGACTTACGCGCACACGATCCGGATTGGCACCATCGGCGATGCACATAGCTATATCCCGGTCGGTCAGAATTCCAAGAAGTGAGCCATGTCCATCTTCATGCATAACTAAAACATCACCGATTTGATATTCTTTCATGAGTTCAGCTGCTTCAGTGAGAGAGGCCTCCGGATCAATAGAGATGATTTCAGTTTTTTCCCATTCCAGATGGGGACGGTGGGTTCTTCGATCGGATTCGGGGGAAGTAAATTTTGCTTTCATAAAGTCATCCTTTCGCCCTTAAAGGGCACGATTCTATTTTAGATCACCTAGATACAGACGGTGACGCCTTTGACACATCTTTGGTAAACATCACTGGTTTGAAAGCTTTATTTGAGTCACTCTCTGAAAAGAAGCCCGACCTAGAAATTGAGTCTTTTGTTTTCGTAACATCTGACCTAAAATTAGCAAGAAGAGGTGAGTAAGGTGCTATCGCAAATTAATAACTTCCAAAAAGAACATGTGTTTTCTATCGCTTCTGAAGAGGAGCTGCTTCAGGCCTTTCGTAAACGCGATCAGAAAAAACTCGTTCTTCCTGAAAGTCTTAAGTATCCGCTAAATGTGAGTTCCTACTTTACGTGGAGAGAGCCCTCGGGCGTTTACACTTATCTTGTATTTAAAATGCCTAACTGGGATCTTCCACGTGGAGTCGCTTTCAAAAAGACTGCTGCGACGGGTGATCCGGTGGGAGGGCTTTGCAGTTGGTGCCATGCCTACGGCACCTCCGAAGATATTGGAATGCTAACGGTGAACATGAGCTCAGATGTCAGTAGCTCTTACTACATCTGCCAAGATTTGCGCTGTATTGAAAAAATTGAAGATGCCTCAAACTTATCTGGAAAAAGCCCTGAGAAAAATATCTCAGAGCTTTATCATAAAATCTCGAAGCTTTTTGAAAATATCAGCAGCTACAAGCCAGATTAGTATTTAACTAGGACGAGATTTTGAAACTCGTCCACTTTCAAACAATCCATCTGCGCATTACGAGCGGCTTCGATTCCTAAGTGCGCATCCTCAAAAACTAGGCATTCGGCAGGATCAATCCCCAGCTTTTCCGCGCCTAAAAGAAAGCAGTCTGGTGCCGGTTTTCCGTTTTGGTAATCTTCAGCGCAAATCAAATGCTCGAAGTATTGAGTAATCCCTAAATGCTTTAATGTTGTTTCAACGGGATGTCGACGGCTGCCGGTTACGATCGCCATCGGGAGTCTGCGATGATAGTGCTTGATCACATCCATGACAGCCTTGATTTCTTTAATTTCGTTGATTGCTGAAAAGTAGTGAACTTCTTTTTCTTTCAAGAAGACGTCTGCCGGGATCTGCACTTTGTGCATTTCATTAAGCATCTCGACAATTTTTCTTGTCGGGCGGCCCGCCCACGCCTGGTGTTGTTCTTTACTTAAAGTGAGATTGTAAGAAGCTAGGCCAATATTCCATGCCTTTAAGTGCGCACCCATGGTGTCAGCAACAGTGCCATCGAAATCAAATAAAAGGGCTTTGTGATCGCGGTCGGGAAAGAATGATTTTAACATAGACATCTATTTTGACATGGTCTTTGGATGCTTCCTAGTCTTGATCACAGAACGACTCACTTTTGCGCGTGACAGTTTTGTCTCGCGTAGACAGACTTTGTGTTAGGAAAATGAGAGGAGTTTTATGAAAACAGCCATGTATTTTCTTGTCGCCTTGGTCATTGTGCTACTGATCGCGCCTGTGTTGATGCCCGCCCAATACCAATTAGCTCGAAGCATCGAAATCAACGCCCCCCTTAATGCGGTTTACCCACGCCTCACTGACCTGAATGAATTTGTGAAATGGAATCCTTTCAGTGAAAGTGATCCCACTTCAAAAACAGAAGTGGTCGGAACGGGTGTTGGCTCTACGATGACCTATTCAGGTGAAAAATCAGGTGAAGGCAAGATGACCATTGTGAATGCCGTTCCGGATAAGTCAGTGGACCTGCGCATGGATTTTTACAAGCCTATGCCGGGTGAGGCTATGGCTCACTGGATTGTTGCCGCTTCCGGCGAGACCACAACGACGCTGACGTGGTCCTATGAACAAAACCTTCCCTACTTTAAACGCTACCTTGGGATCATGATGGATTTTATGATGAGCCCCATATTTGATAAAGGACTTCAGAATTTTAAAAGCTTGGTAGAGTCTGCAAAATAAAATATGATGCGCCCGTGTCTTTAAAAATCTCTCGAATTTTGCATGCAGGTTATATTTTTGAAACGGGCGCAGCTAAAATCGCGTTTGATCCTATTTTTGAAAATCCTTTCAGTCGTAACTGTCACGCGTATCCTTCTATTGAATTCGATTTAAAAGAAGTTTCTAAGCTAAAACTTTCGGCTATTTTTATTTCCCACTACCATGATGATCATTGTTCAATGGAAAGTCTGAATCTTTTAGATAAAGAGACGCCGCTTTACATGTTTTGCGTTCATGAAGAGATGTTTTCTTTGATTCGTGAGCTGGGATTTAGAAACGTCTTTTCTTTAAGCCTCAATGAAAGTGTACAAATCGGCGATATCGAAATCATTCCCCGTCGCGCTTTGGATCAGGACGTCGATTCTCTTTTTCAAATCAAGCATCAGGGTTTCAACATTCTAAATGTTGTTGATTCGTGGATCGATTATTCCACCTTGGACCTTTTAAAAAAAGAGGGCTCTTGGGACATGGTGCTTTGGCCTTTTCAAACAATGCGGGAACTGGATGTGATTGCGCCTTCTCGTGCGCCCGAAGTTTCACGAAGTCTTCCTCCAGAGTGGATCGAACAGATTAAAGAGCTTAATCCAAAGTACATTGTACCAAGCTCTTGCCAGTTCCAGCTTGAGCCCTGGTCTTGGTATAATCAGGCTTTCTTTCCCATTACTTATAAGCAGTTTCAAAAAGAAATTTCCGATGTTTTGCAAGACACAGAGACTGTTCGTTTAAATCCTGGCGTTTCGATTGAACTTTGTAAGAGTGGCATAAAACACTCTGAACCCTTGCGATGGATCAAGCCGATCGGTGAACAGAATGTCGATTATAAATTTGATCCTTCTCTAATCCCGCCACCGACAGCAGAGATTGCACGAAAATTTCCGAAACTTTCAGATACCGAAAAGCGGGTGGTGTTAGAGTATTGTCGAAAAGGTCTCATAGAGAAATTTGAATCTATGGATCCGCCTCAGGATGATTATTTTCTAAAAGCTCGCCGCTGGCGACTGACCCTTTTTGATCACGATGGTAAGGCTTTTGATTTTCATTATTTGTTAAAAGACTCAACGGCAGAAATCCTTGAGGAATCTTCTCAGATTCCAGTCGCTTGGGTGACAGAAGTTCCTTTATTTAAAGTGTATGCCGCCCTTGAGTTGGGCGAGTCACTGACATCTATGTATGTTCGTATTAATGACTTTCGTTTTACAGCAAAAATAGAAGAAGAAATTCAATATGCCGACATCGTTGAGGACCCCCTGATTCGATGTCTGTTCAATGATGTATTTGGGTCTTATCAGAAGGCGCAGATTCAAGAAATTCGACGTAGAAACAACCTGTGATATATCTATTGTTGGTGTAAGCTGTTGAAATAGCTAGATTTTTATTAAACGTATAATATTACCCGGATAATATTGCATTTTTATTTTATCCGGGTATAATTGATTTCATGGAAAAACGAATCGAGCCTTTCACGGGCTACCAAAAATTTGTTGTGGCCCTATTGGCCTTTCTTCAATTCACAATCATTTTAGACTTTATGATTGTTTCTCCTTTAGGTGCGGTCTTAATGCCGGCGCTGAAGATCACACCCGCACAATTTGGGATCGTGGTCTCAGGGTATGCCTTTAGTGCCGGAGTTTCCGGATTTCTAGCGGCGGGTTTTGCGGATCGTTTCGATCGTAAGAAATTGCTTTTATTTTTTTACACGGGCTTCGTTTTAGGAACCTTGATGTGTGGTCTTGTGAATACTTTTGAGTGGCTTGTTGCCGCCAGACTGATCACGGGAATCTTTGGGGGAGTGATTGGGTCGATCGTCTTTGCGATCATCACCGATTTATTTCCGATGGAAAAACGCGGTCGCGTAATGGGTTTTGTGCAAACAGCTTTTGCTGCTAGCCAAATCCTGGGTTTGCCAGCGGGACTTTATTTCTCAAATCTTTGGGGATGGAAAGCCCCGTTTATCATGCTAGTTGTTGTGAGTACGATCGCGGGCATCGGCATTTTCGCTTATCTTAAGCCCATTGATGAACACTTAAAAGTTCAAACAGAGCATAGCCCCGTCGCGCATTTAGTATCTACCGTCGCCACGCCTAAATACCTTATGGCCTTTGGCGCGACAGCACTTCTTTCGATCGGTGGCTTTATGCTGATGCCTTTTGGTACCGCGTTCACCGTGAACAATTTAGGAATTTCTCAAAATCAGCTTCCGATGATTTATCTGATTTCTGGTTTTGCCTCGATCCTCATTGGACCCCTGGTTGGAAGAGCGTGTGACACGTTTGGAAACTTCAAGGTCTTTCTGTTTGGAACGATTTTAGGAATCATTATGGTGGCGATTTATACTCATCTTGGAATTACGCCTTTGGGCCTTGTGATTTTGGTCAACGTCTTGATGTTCGTTGGAGTTTTCTCGCGCATGATTCCTTCACAGACTTTGATGTCAGGCATTCCTTCCGTATCCAATCGTGGAGCATTCATGTCGGTGGGATCTTCCATTCAGCAAGTGGCGGGAGGATGTGCTTCTGTGGTAGCCGGACTCATCGTTGTTGAAGGACCTCAAGGGGTTTTAGAACATTATGATGTTGTTGGTTACGTCGTGATTGCAAGCTCCCTTATAACTTTATTTATGATGTGGCTTATTGCGAAGTCATTGAAAGGAAACGTTTATGCAGCAAAGTAATTTGCAAACCTGCACAGCATTCAGCAGTTCACAAAGAATCGCGAGCGGTAGCATAAAAGATGTCGCTCTAAAAGTGAAAGAGCATTTAGAAGATCATCCCCAAGCAGCCATTCTGATCTTTGATAATCAAACAAGTCAGCAAGTGGAATTGGACTTGCGGGGAACGGTCGATGCCGTTCTTAAGCGTCTTGAAAAATCAGGCTTGATCAAAGAAGAAGAGCCGGCCAAAGGCGGTCCGGGCCGTCCTAAGTTGGGTGTCACTTCAAAAGAAGTCACACTTTTACCGCAACACTGGGACTGGTTGGCAAAACAACCGGGCGGAGCTTCGGTGACGTTGCGAAGACTTGTAGATGAGGCGAAAAAGAAAAACGCTGCAAAGGATTTGATCCGCCAATCTCAAGATGCCACCTATAAATTTATGACTGTGATGGCCGGGGATCTTCCAGACTATGAAGAAGCGCTTAGAGCTCTTTATGCGAAAGATGCAGAGAAGTTTAAAAAACTGATCTCGAAGTGGCCTGAAGATGTGCGGGCTCATATTAATATGCTAGCCGAGCCTAGCTTATAAGAAAATAAAGCAGGGGTCTTCTGCAGACCCCTGCTATTATGGCGAACTTGTAACGGAAACTGCGTCCGAAAAATTTGGCTTTAAAATCGGCCTGTGACATAACCCCGGGCATGACAAACAAAATCAAAAATCCCTCTGCATTGGTAGAAGCCGCTTTAAAACTTGATAACTATCTTTCTGAGATTGTTCGCTTAGGTGCGAAGATCGACGAGATGGAATTAAAATCAGATTTCGACTTTGAACAAGTTCAGCGATTGATGAATCGTTTCACTGAATGTGGTTTGGGTGTTTCTGATGAAGTTGTTCATCTTTCCACATCTCTCAATGAGGCTCGTGCCGAGGCGGAAAAAGCGGCTGCATTGGTCGCTGCAAAGGCTGAAATGTTGGAGGCTCGTCAAAATCAACACCAACAAAAGATGGAACAATTTCGTGCGCTCGGCGAAAAGGTTCGTGAGCTGACTTTGTCGTTGAATGACTTGAAACGTCCCGAGGGCGAAAAGGTTTCTGATGAAGAGCAAAGTAAAGTTGCCATGCGCCTAGCGGCGTTCCAATTACAGCTTGAGCCACTTATTGATGAAGCTCGAACTTTAAAAAAAGAGGCACAAGTTTCTAGATTGAAAACACTCGAACAAGGTGCAGATTCCTTGGAGCAAAGCTTAACGGCGATTGGTCGTCGTATTCACGCGTTTAACTCTGAATTTACATCTCACTAAAGTCTCATCACGTCCATAAGACATTCTGGTTTCCCGTTAGAAAGCGCATGATTTTCAACGACGAAGCTTAAGAATGTCTTTAAGGATGCATTCGTATTTTCATTTTCCCAAAACACGCTGACCGGCAGATAAAGTTTTTTAATCGGTACGAATCGAGTTTCTGCAGGAGCAAAATTTTGAGTCGCGGCGATCGTCAAAGATACGCCCTTTCCCGTAGCGACAAGCAACGGGCAGATTTCGTGATCTTTCTTTACATAAGTTAGCGGTTTAATGCCAGCTTGAACAAACAAGTAAGAGATCGTTTCGTAAAAATCTTTGTTGTCCTTTTTCGGATGAAGAATGATTGTTTCATCGCTGAGCTCTTTAAGTTCGATTTCTTTTCTTTTGCTCAATGGGTGATTCTTCGGAAGCAGAACCCCCAGGTTTTCATCCTGGACTGAATGAAACTGGAAGTTTTCATCCCTCAGGCTGCCCTCTAAAAATCCGACATCAAATCGGCCGCTTTTAAGACCTTTAACAATCGCAGCGCGGGTTTCTTGTTGAAGCTCAATTTTAATTTTCGGGAATCTATCCTGAAACTCGCGGATAATTTTAGGAAGATTTGCCAAAAATCCCGTGGAGGAAAAGGCGATGCTGATTTTTCCGGTTTTCATTTTCCCTAAAGCTCTAATCTCGGATTCCAGCCCTTGCGCACGCGAAAGGATTTCCTTTCCTTCTTTCAAAAGAAAGACACCGGCCCCCGTGAGCTTCACTTGGCGTGTGGTCCTTTCAAACAAAGCTGTCCCTAATTCATCTTCAAATGAAGCAATAAGGCGGGTGAGCGGAGGTTGGGACATTCCCAGTATTTCAGCGCTCTTACGAAAATTCAGTTCTTCGGCAACTACGACAAAGGCCTTAAGCTTAGATAGATCCATTACCTATTGATACCAAAAAAGTATCAATAATTCAACCGCATTAGCAATTATCGTTTCACACTGAATCTATTAGGATGAAATGGTATGGAGGACGCATGAATAAACTTATGGATGTGCTTATAATTGGTGGTGGACCCGCGGGTTTAAGTGCGGCGATGTCTTTAGGAAGAATCGGGCGGACAGCTTTGGTATGTGACGATGCGCGACCTCGCAATGAGGCCTCAGAACATCTTAATAACTTTCCAACACAAGACGGGATTCATCCGGCGACGTGGAGAAAAGAAGCCCGACGCGATCTCGAAAAATATAAAACTATCCAATTTTTTTCAGGCTCGGTCGCTTCGGTCGAAAAACACACGAACTTTTTTCGCGCCCGACTTTCTTCCGGAGAGGTGACGGATTTCCGAAAAGTGATTCTTGCCTATGGTATTCAAGATCGCCTCCCTGCAATTCCCGGGTTAAAAGAATTATGGGGAAAAGCTGTTTTTCATTGCCCTTATTGTCATGGCTTTGAAGTGCGAAATCATAAGTTGGGACTCGTGGGAAATGGCAAATTTCTTGCGCATGGTATACCGATGTTTTCAGCGCTTTCTAAGGATGTGGTGGTATTCACAAACGGTCCTGCCGATTTTCCAGAAGAACTGAAGCTTCAGATGAAGAAGAACAGCATCGAGATCGTTGAAAAGAAGATCAAGAAGTTGCTTTTTGAGGGAACGCGTCTGCAAGGCCTTGAGTTTGAAGACGGTACGGTGAAAGAGCGAGACGCTTTATTTGCGACTCCACTTCTTCCGTTTCAAATGAAGTCAGATATTGGTCAATCTCTGGGATGCGAAAAAAACGACATGGGACTTTATCAAGTCAACGAAATGAAACAGACTTCGGTCCCAGGTGTTTTTGCAGCGGGAGATAATATGACGATGATGCAGTCCGTACTTCAAGCCGCAGCAAGTGGCTCCATGGCGGGAGCCGGAGCGGTGTTTGAGCTTGTGAACGAAGATTTTTTGAAGGGAAATTCTTATGAGATTTAAGTTTGGCTTAAGTGATGTGCCTTTTTTAAGTCTTCTACAAGGTCCTTCATTTTTTGCTCGCGGTCGTCGTCATTGAATGCGCGAAGAATCGCAGATGGATGCCATGAGATCGTAAGGCTTTTTGCAAAGGCACTAGAGGTATTTACTTTATTTCTTTCAGATTGAATTTGCACAAGGCGGCCGTAAAGAGCCGTACCCGCCGTCACTCCTAAGGCTAGAATAACTTTGGGTTTAACCAAAGCGATTTCAGACTCAAGCCATGGTTTGCAGGCGTGCATTTCAGCTCCGGAGGCTTTTTTATGAATACGCGCTTTGCTTTCTGTTCCTTGTGTCCATTTAAAATGTTTTACGGCGTTTGTCACATAGATGGATTCTCGGTCGATACCTGCTAATGCCAGTGCTTGTGATAAAATCTGTCCCGCTGGGCCGATGAAGACTTTACCAGCAAGATCCTCTTCATCACCCGGCTGCTCACCCACGATCATCAGATCAGCCTGTAACGGTCCTTCACCGAATACAGTGTGATTGGCGTGTTGAGCAATAGGACAAGCTTTGCAAGAAAGAGCGGCTGTACGAAGTTCTTCCCAAGAACTTGTCTTTGGTACTTCCGCTTTAAAGCGCGGAGCCTCGGCCATGTCTTGCAATCGTTTAGGTGTGTTGCGTATCAACTCGTGAATAATTTCGGTCTCTGGAAGGCTGGACCAATACTTTGGCGACATTTCGGCCTTCATCATTTTAATTTTTAAGCGAGCGGGATTAAAAATAGACCGGTAATAAGTTTTCCAAACTTCGTCGAAGGGGTCTTCATGGTCAAACTCGTTTTGCGGCATGCCTTCAGAAAAAGACAAGTTTTGTAAATTCCAGTGAGCGGATCCGTCAGGTGTAAAAATAGACCAAGGCTTATCTCCGAAGCGTCGAACAAAAAACGGAGTAGCCAAGGGAAGAATCAAGTGCTCGGGTTTATGCCAAGCAACGTAAGTTTCGACGCCGTCAATGTCTGCTTTTTTAAATCGAACAAAGGCGTGCATTTTGTGAATATCGTGGCGAACCGATTTCGCAAGTAGTTTTGCTTTATGCACATCCTCATCCACAACAATGTTTAGAAGATTCTGATTTTCATGATTCAATCGGAAGAGCAGTCGATACAGCAAGGCCCATCTTTCAGGATCGCGCGCGCAGGCCACAGCCTCGGCGAGTTCCATAAACTCCTTAGGAACTTTTGGATGAGGGACCGGAGCAAATAAAGCCGTTTCTTCAAAACTAAAAAGAGAAGGGGATTCATCCCAGTAAGTTTGATTCGGTGGAACACCTTTTATCAAAAGATCACGGGCTTTTAATCGCCACGATTCAAAAGTTAAGCTCATAGCTCGCCCGTTTTTGCTGTCACGGCTAAGTCAAAAAGTGAAAGCTGGTTCGAACTCGGTGCCACGGACTCTTTCAAGTGTTGTGAGTCTAGCAACATCACATCGGGGTTGTGATCTGAGGTGATAACAAAATAACGAGCTCTTTTTAAAGGAACGCGCAGTTTGGCGAGATCCATCAAAGTGATCTTTCGAAAGGGCCGCATCTGAAGAATTCTTTCGACGTTGCGTACACCAAATCCCGGAACTCGCAAGAGCTGTTCTCGAGAAGCCGTGTTCACGTTCACCGGAAAATACTCTCGATGTTTCAGAGCCCAGGCTGTTTTAGGGTCCATGTCCAAAGCAAGATTTGGATCCTCAGCACTTGTTAATTCTGAAGCGTCGAATTTATAAAACCTTAAAAGCCAGTCGGCTTGGTAAAGTCTATTTTCGCGTATTAGTGGCGGCTGCTCTGTCGGAAGCAGAACATCGGCGTGAGGAATCGGACTATAAGCAGAGTAATAGACCCGTCGTAAGGAATATTTCTTATACAAATTTTGCGAAGACTGCAGAATTAACGAATCCGAACTGGGAGTTGCTCCCACTATCATCTGCGTTGTCTGTCCCGCCGGAGCAAAACGAGGAGCACGGAAAGTTTTCTTTTGCTCCTCTTTTGTCTCTTTCACTTTTTCTGCGATCTGATCCATGGAAGTCGTAGCGGATTCAATTGTTTTAGCAGGAGCTAAAAGATCCAAATCCGGCTGCGCGGGCATTTCAATATTTGCACTGACTCTATCAGCCCATAAGCCGGCTTCTTCAATAAGCTCTTGTGAAGCACCAGCGACAACTTTTAAGTGGATGTATCCTTGAAAGCGATGAACTTGTCGCAAAGTTTTTGCCACTAAAATTAATTTTTCCATTGTCGAGTCTGAGCTTTCAACAATACCTGAACTGAGGAAAAGTCCTTCAATGTAATTACGACGATAGAACTCAAGTGTCAGAGTGACGATTTCTTCGGGACTGAACTTGGCTCTTTTAACGTCGCTTGATACGCGGTTGACGCAATATTTGCAGTCGAAGATGCAAAAGTTCGTCATCAGAATTTTTAAAAGGCTGATACATCGGCCATCCGGAGCATAACTATGACAAATTCCCATGCCTTCAACATTTCCCATCCCTTTGGGATCTCTTTTGCGTTGCGATCCGCTGCTTGAACAGGACGCATCGTACTTCGCGGCATCAGCTAAAACAGAAAGCTTCGATTTTAATAAGTTCCAGTCGGGAAGAGCCATTGATTTACATATTATTTACATATACGAAAAAAGCAATAGTTTGGTCCAAAAATGAGGAAGTTTTTTAATTTCTTTGGCTTTTTAGTCCAGAAAATCCATCATGAACTAAACCAAATTTCATAAAGGAGTTCTCATGGCTTACGTAGATGGCTTTGTGATTGCGATTAAAAAATCGAAGCTTAAAAAGTACCAGCAGATGTCTAAGAAAGCTTCCAAAGTATGGATGAAATACGGTGCTCTAGAATATATTGAAACCGTGGGTGATGATTTGAAAGTAAAAGGAGTGATGCCATTTACGAAACTTGCAAAAACAAAATCCGGCGAAACCGTAGTGTTTTCTTGGATTGTTTATAAATCAAAAGCTCATCGCAATGCCGTTAATAAAAAAGTAATGGCGGATCCTTTTATGACATCTTTCGACCCCAAAGACAGCCCGTTTGAAATGCATAAAATGGCGTACGGGGGATTTAAAACCATCGTTTCTGTTAAATAGTAAAAAGGGGAGAGTATCCCCTTTTGTTTTAGCTTAAACTGCGTGCGATGCGACGGCGGTCGCGATCTCTTTCGGGAACATCTAGATAGTTTTCAACGTCTTCAACTCCAGGCAGTCCGTCTATGATTTCTTGAGCAAGTCGGCGAACTCGACGAGTTTCAACGGTCCCATCTAAAAAAACAATTCCGTCGCGCACAGACACTTCAATTTCGCTCGCATCAATATCGGGATGTCGGGACAAAACTTCACACACATCTTCATAGATACGTTCATCGGTGCGGCGGTAATTTTTAGGACCCACTCCAGAATAGTCTCGTTCGCGACGGGCAAGGTCCCGATTGCTCTCTCCGGGAATGTAACGAACATTGGGGTTCATAGAACGATCCCACTCGTAAGATTCAGCCTCGGAATAGCTGTAACCTGAAGAAGGATTATGAATGGCATTTGTTCTTAATCCATAGTCGACGCTATCAGATGTGAAATGACGATATCGTGGATTTGTGTCTTTCATGAAAAAGCCTCCCTGCTCTGTAAATTCTGAAATAGGAATCCGATTTTACAGAGCAAAAAGAAGAGGCAACGCGAAACTACACCTTGCTGTTAATTCCCAGAGCGATTAGCCCGCAGAATTTAGCGGAAGCAAATCTTCACTGTGTGAAGTCGGTGGTCTAGTGGATCCCATTTTCACCGGCACTTTCGACGGCAACTTGCTGACAGGCATTTCCTCTGGGGTTTCGGATTTGCCTTTAACAACTTGGACAAGTGTTGAAATCACATTCTTTAAGCTGTCTGCTTGTGCTGAAAGTTCTTCTGCGGAGGCAGCGGCCTCTTCAGACGATGCGGCATTAACTTGCGTCACTTGATCTAACTGATTCATGGCTTTGCTGATCTGGGCAATTCCATTGGATTGTTCAGTGCTGGCAGCGGAAATCTCTTGATTGAGTTGGGCCACTTTCGTGATCGCACTCAATATCTCAGTTAGGACAGCGCTGCTTTTCTCTACTTGCTCACTGCCATGTTCGATGCGGCCCACGCTAGACTTAATGAGTTCCGCGATGTCTTTAGCGGCAATCGAACTGCGCTGGGCGAGGGTTCGAACAGCCTCGGCGACCACCGCAAAACCTTTGCCTTGTTCTCCGGCGCGTGCCGCCTCTACGGCCGCATTTAAGGCCAAAAGATTTGTTTGGAAGGCTATGTCGTCGATCACATTGATAATGTCCGAGATCTTTTTAGAATCTTGGGAAATCTCTCCCATGGAAGAGATTAATGAACCCATTTCTTTTTCGCCTCGAGAAACGATATTGCTGGCTTGACTCGAAAGCAAAGACGCTTGGCCGGCATTTTCAGCGTTGACCTTGACCATTGATGAAAGCTCTTCAATGGTCGCGACGGTTTCTTCCAGGGAAGAAGCCTGTTCTGTGGTAGCTTCCGAAAGTTCGACAGAGGCGGAGGCAATTTGTTGGGACGCTGCTGATACGTGATTCGACGAAGCAGAAAGATTTCCGATGATTTGGTTAATCGATTTTGATAGCGAACGCAAAATTAATCCACCAATAGATAGACCAAGAAGGATTGTCCCGATACTTGCGGTCAGCATCAAAACTTTGGCTGATTCATAATCTTTTTCTGCCTGTATGGCTTCCTTAGACATCCGCTCTTCATTTCTTTGTACGTTGCCATTAATGATCGACTCGCTTGTTTGACGAATTTCGTGACCCACGGACTGGCTTTGATGTAAAGCCTTGGTCTTATCGCCGGAGGCTACGAAGGCTTTGACCTCTTGCGTGTTTTTCCACCATTCCTGATAAGCGGCTTTAAACTTGGCAGCCTCTTCCTTGCCAATCTCCGTAGATACAGCGTGCAGATCGTCGACACGCTTTAAGATCTCGTCATGGCGAGTTTCCATGAGAGCATCGATCTTTTTCATTTTTTCCGGGTCGGTTTCTAGAATGTAGTTTCTTTCATTCATCAGTTGGAGATAAAAAGTGGAGCGAATATCTTTGACGATAGAGACTCGCGCAGACTTTTCATTCACAATGGAATGAAGAGTGTCGTTGATTTTTCTCATACGGCTCAGGCCGATGGCGGCGATCACAATAGATCCCGCAATCAAGATTCCCATAACGAAGTACATTTTAAAACTCAGACTGGTGTTTTTCATTTCCCCATCTCCGTGGAGTTGTTGCCACTGTTCGTGTTGTGGCGGTGGTTGGCGAATAGTTCGGGAGGAATTTCAAAATGCTGCAAACAAAAAAAATTAACTGGGCGGAATGCACCCTGGGTGGATGCTGCGTTTAAAAATAAATTCTTATTTGCACCTTTATGATCGGAGTGAGAGTCTGATCGCCGTAATAAATCCTGTCGAAGGTCGACAAGAATTTGAAGTACTTTCAGTTACGAGGGAGTTCGCTATGAGTACCAGTTTTTATACGTTTACGATGAAAAACATCCGTGGTGAAAACACACCTTTGGAAAACTTCAAAGGAAAAGTGGCGTTGGTGGTGAACGTGGCCTCTGAGTGCGGCCTGACGCCGCAGTATGAAGGTTTGGAAAAGATTTATGAAAAGTATCAAGAGAAGGGATTCGCAGTTTTAGGATTCCCCGCAAATGAGTTTGGCGCGCAAGAGCCCGGTAGTAACGCCGAAATTCAAAACTTCTCCCTAAGCAAATTTGGTATTAAATTTCCCATGTTTGAAAAAATCGTGGTGAAAGGTGATGGTCAACATCCTCTTTATCGCTTTCTGATTGAAAAGAAGCCTGTGGCTACTTTGAAAGAAGGCGTGAACTTTGAACAGCAGCTTAAAGAGTACGGCATCGTCCGCGAAAAGAAAGAAGATATCCTTTGGAATTTCGAAAAATTCCTTATTGGCCGTGATGGAGAAGTGATTGCTCGCTTCTCTCCGGATATCACTCCAGAAGATCCCATTATTATTCAGGCTATCGAAGCCGCTCTTTAGGCGTTTTGATGGCGCTGATTCAAGAATTCTATGGATCAGCGCCCCCTGTACGGGCCAAAACACTGGCCCAAAGCCCTTGCGTCTGTTCCTTCGTTGACGGCCTCCTTTGTTTATTTCCACAATAAAAACATGAGACGGTTCTCATAGAATAGATAGGTACGTTTTTGTGGAAAAGATCCCTTTAAAGTGGCGCTTAATAATTAATATTTTTATCTTCACACTTCCCATAGTTGTGTTGACGGTCTTGATGTACAGATCTGAAAGTGTCAACGTCGACTTTTCTTTGAAAGAATATGAGGGGAACGAATTGCAGAAGTCTTACGAGGCTTTGTGGCAAGAGCTCGTTCATCTGCAGCTGGGAACTACGGACAAGTCTCCGGAGGATTCATTGCAAAGGTTAGAAGCGCAATATCATCTTCGCGAAGAGCTCTTACAGTTTTCAGATGCAGAGCTTGCAAAAAGAAAACGTGAAATCGCGAGCTTTCAAGAGCTTTCATCTTTGATTAAAGAGAAAAAATGGAGTGAGGCTATTTCTTCTGTGAAAACAGCGATCACACATTTGGGTGACACTTCCAACTTAATCCTGGATCCCGATTTAGACAGTTACTACATGATGGATATTTCTTTATTGGCACTACCGCAAATGCAGGATCGTCTTGCTAGTATCACCGGAAACTTAGATGCCCTTTATGTCAACGGAAGCGATGTTGATCGTCGTATTCAAGCGGCTCTCTACGCCACACAGCTAGAGGAATCGGATCTAAACCGCATCATTGCCGACAGCCAAACGGCAATCAATGAAGACCCGAACTTTTATGGAACTTCTTCGTCTTTACAAGAAAGAATACCGGCTGAAGTCTCTATACTGTCAAACAGTGTTAAGGACGTGATTGAAAAATTAAGAGCGCTCTCGCGAGGCGAAAGCGTTGAAAGAACCGCTCTATTTCAAAGTGGGATGAAGGCCATTGATCAAAGCTTCGCCTCATGGACCGTTGCAAATGCCGAACTGGAAGTACTTTTGAAAGTCAGAATCCAGACATTGCAAGACGGGCGAGCAAAGTCTTTGATTTATTCAGGCCTTGCGCTATTAGTGACGATTCTGATTTCCATTTATATTGGAAACACAATTGGCCAAAGCCTGACCTCGATTTTGAAATCGATCACACGATTAAAACAGTCCGCCGACACATCTCAAGAAGTCAGCGCCGTATTGCAGAATGCTTCTCAGAGCGTTCATCAAAAGGTGACCGAACAAGCCGCCACAATTGAAGAGACCGCCGCGTCCATCGAAGAAATTAATGGCATGCTCAAGGTCAGCACAGAAAGTTCGCAACAAGCGGCGGCCGTCGCCACAAACGCGAACGCATCCGCCGTTAACGGTCAGGCCGAGATTATGGCAGTGCTTAATTCGATGAAAGATATCGCTATGAGTTCTAAAAAGATCGTTGAAACAATCACGGTCATTGATGATATCGCATTTCAAACAAATCTTTTAGCTTTGAACGCTTCAGTCGAAGCCGCCCGAGCCGGTGAACAAGGAAAAGGTTTTGCTGTTGTCGCAGATGCCGTTCGTTCCTTGGCGCAGAAGAGTGCGACTTCGGCTAAAGAGATCAATTCTTTGCTTAAAGAGAATGTCTCTTTAGTCGATTCAAGTCAGGCGCGGGCTGATCAGGCGGCAAAACTTCTTCACGACATTGTTTCTTCTGTGCAAAAAGTGACCGCCCTAAATACAGAAATTGCGGGAGCTACAAAAGAACAAGCTGTCGGCTTGATCCATATTTCAAAGCTTATTAGTGCTTTCGAAAAAGCCACCAACGAAAATAAAGACAGCATGAAAGAAGTGTCTGATGCTTCTGACGAGGTCTTTGCACAGGTTCATCTATTAAATGAAATTATAACTCAACTTGAAATGGATGTTCGCGGTCGCTCTGCGGTCTTGCAAAAATCAAGTTCGCCCTCTCAGATTTTAGCAGAAGCTTAAGTTCCACGGGGCCACGTCTCTGGAATCTCGTCCCTTTTAAAATCTTGTTTAAGAGGGGTGAGAGCCGTCGTTTTATCTATAAAAACAAAGGCATCATAACGCTTTGACAAAGAAGAAGGCACGTAGTTCCCGAAGCGTTCATGTTCGGGATCATAGACGACACCAATCGCTCGGTGACCGTAAGTTTCAGATAAAATTTCACTGTTATTCAAGCAAATGTAAAATGAATCTTCGCGAAGGTGTTTTGAGGCCTCATGAAAGTAGGCTTCGTAGCTCTGTTCCCTTCCGGGCGGCACTTTCATGACTTCAATCGGTCCATCCCAGGCATGAGAGGCGATGACTTCGCCTTGATATGTTCCGAATCCAACAAGCGCGACCTCTTCAGCACCCCATTGTTCGCGGGCCAGTCCACCGATATTCACTTGTCCTTCCTGCAGCATGGGTGTGGCGCGGTAATCACCGATGTGAGTGTTATGCGCCCAAACGATGGCTTTTGAGTTTTCTCCATGACGGTTTAGAAGAATATCTAGTGTTTCAATCATGTGACGATCCCGGACATTCCAGGAGTCTTCTTCCCCTTGAATCATGGCACGATAATATTTTTCGGCATTTTTCACGATGCGCGCATTTTGACGAGCGTCGAAATACTTTTCAGAATGACGGGTCATCTTATCCAGTCGCACATTAAGAAGATCGGTTAAGGCTTTTAAGACTTGTTTCTCGCAGCCCTCCGGAAATTGAATCAGCGATCTGGCGTAAGTTCTTTCATCTCTTTGATACGGATCGAAACATGCGTACTGAGTTTGGATATGGTGAGCCAAATCAGGATCAATGCTGTTGAGCTGTTTAATAATTTCATCAATGGATTCAAATAGTGAATACACATCCAGTCCGAAGAATCCCACTTTCTGTTTTTCTTTCTTATTATAATCCTTAAGCCAGTGAGCCAATCGTACGATCTCGGTATTTGCCCACATCCAGGTCGGCCATCTTTGGAAACTCTTCAAAGCATCTTCGGGGGCTTTCGTGCGAGTGCCGCCTTGGACAAAGCGATTGAGCTCCGCGCTGGGAGGCCAATCCCCCTCGACTGCGATAAAGCTGAATCCGTGGTGTTGAATAAGCTCTTGAGAAAGAAGGCGCCGCCATTTGTAGAATTCTTCTGTGCCGTGGCTGGATTCTCCCAGCATAACGATCTTTTTATCGGCGATATTTTTAATGAGTTTTTCTAAATCCCGATTATCCTTCAGAGGTACGGCGTTCTTTTCAATTTCTTGAAGAATGCGAGAGGAACCCGGGACTTGTGACGTGTATTGTGATGACTGATTCATGGCCCGATATCATCATAGACAACGGCGGGCCGAGAAAATAAATAAGCAGATTTGGTGAAGAATCAAAGAATGGTTTTTAGGCCTTCTTTACAAATTCGGACTTCAAATTGATCGCGCCGATACCATCAATCTTACAAGCGATATTATGTCCATCAGCACTGTCAACGAGGCGGATATTTTTAGCCTTTGAACCCACTTTTACAACCAATGAAGAGCCCTTCACTTTCAGATCCTTGATAACAGTGATGGAGTCCCCATCGTTAAGGACGTTGCCATTAGCATCGCGAATACTTGTGTCTTCGACTTTTTCCGCCGTGCCTTCAGCGGCGGCAAACGAACTCCATTCGTGACCGCACTCTGGACAAATCCAAAGATTTCCATCGGCATAAATATTTTCAGAATTGCATTGAGGACAGTGAGTTTGATTTTCCATTCTTGCAACCTATCATAGATCTTTGCGCTCTGCACGGGTTTGCAAAGCGTGTTCAATGAAAGTTTGGACCTTTAAAGAAACAAAGCGTTGAGGAGGATAGACGAAGTAAAAGTTCGCGGCACCCCATCTCCATCCCGGTAGGACGCGCACGATTTTACCCGCCTTTTCTTCCTTATCCGCCAATGTGCCTGGAAGAGTACCAATGCCATCTCCACCCAACACAAAAGCCTTCATTGTTTCCATGTCGTCGACGAAAATTCGGCTGGGCATAACGAGCTTTTCAGAGTCTTTGTCGCTCATAGCTTTGAACAGCCGGGGGCTAGAAGAAAACTTAATGAATTGGTGTTTCTTAAGATCTTTCACGGCTTTTGGTATGCCGTTCTTTTTTAAATAAGCCGGAGAGGCCCACAGTCCCAATTCATCATTATAAAACTTCTTCGCTATCAGAGTAGAGTCCTCCAAACTGCCGGTACGGATTGCGAGGTCTATTCCCTCGCCGATAAGATCCACTACGCGAGTTGTAAGAATAAGCTCCACCTGCATTTGGGGATATTTTTTCAAATAACCGCGAATAAGATCCGGCATCAATGAGTGCCCAAGATCCGCGACCGTGGTGATTTTTAAAAGTCCTTGAGGTTCCGCCTTAATCGCAGTGAGTTCACTTTCGCCCGCTTCTACTTCCTCCAAAGCTTTTACGCATCTAGAGAAAAACTTGCTACCGGCCTGAGTCAGATTGAGTTTGCGGGTGGTGCGCTGAAGTAAAGTGACTCCCAGTCGCCGCTCTAAGTGGGCTACTTTTCCACTGACAGTCGTTGTCGGCATATTTAATAACTTCGCCGCTGCGGTGAAGCTTCCTGCTTGAACTACTTTTACAAAAACGTCTATTCCATCTAAGTTCATTCCCTCATTATACGGATATCCGCATAATATTTCCAGATTTTACTGTCTAATCGCGCCCGCGAAGATAGTTCATACTTAAGGTGTCAAAAGGAGATAAATATGAACTCAGGAAAACTTATTCTTACAGGCGCTTCCGGAAATTTAGGTCAATTAACTTTAAAAGCTCTTTTAAAGCGGGTGCCAGGAAATCGCATCATCGTCACTACACGAACACCTGATAAATTGAAGGATCTGGTCCAACAAGGGGTGGATGTGCGTTTTGCAGACTTTGATGATGTGAACTCGCTAGAGTCGGCTTTTAAAGGCGGGTCCCGCTTATTATTGATTAGTACAGATCGTATTGGAGATCGCATCAAGGCTCACAAAAATGCAGTCAATGCAGCCAAGAAAGCCGGTGTGAAGCATATTCTTTATACATCTCTTCCTCAGGCAGAAATCAGTCCTTCCGTGGTAGCTCCAGATCATTACGCGACAGAAGTAGCGATTAAAGAAAGTGGACTGACCTACACGTTCCTTCGCAACAATCTGTATATGGATAACCTGCTAATGTCTTTAAAAAGTGCGGTGGCGATGGGTACTTTATACGGCTCTGCCGGCGCCGGTAAAATCGCTTACGTCAGTCGTGCAGATTGTGCCGAAGCCGCAGCGGGGGCATTGGCGGAAGAGATCTATGAAAATAAAATCATCGATATCACAGGTTCCGAAGCTGTTAGTTATGAGGATCTTGTGAAACTTTTGAGCGAGGTCTTAGGTAAAACGATTCGTTATCAAGATCTTTCAGATTCAGAATTTGCAGGAGCTCTTATCAAATCCGGACTTCCAGAAGCTTGGGCGCAAGTTTTTATGACCTTTGATGCTTCCGCAAGAAAGGGAAGTCTTCAATCCGTGACGACAGCAGTGAAAGATTTTGCGCACAAAGAGCCTGTTCTTTTAAGACAGTTTCTAAGTGAAAATCGCGCGGCCCTGCTTAATTAGAAATAGTTTGAAAGTATCTTTTTAAGGAATCAAATAAGGCGTCAAAGGCTTTCGGATCATGAAGGCCTTTGAGCATTCCGTAAAAGCCTTCATGAGTCATCACCACGAAATGAGCGACGTGACGAGTGTTGACGTCATTTTTCAGATAGCCTTCCTTCTTAGCTCTTTTGATATGAACTTCCATCTCGTCAATCCACAGAGTGAGCGAAGCCTCTAAGCGGTCTCGAAAGCCGGTGTCGATCGGCGCCATTTCTTGGACCAAATTGTTCAAAGGGCAGCCCAGTCGCAGTTCTTCAGGAGAAGCTTTGCCGATCAATGTCTTCATTTGTTTTAGAATTCCCTCTAGAGGATTTTCAAATCCTTCTAGTGGTTTAATCCATCTGTCGATGATCATAGGCTTAATAACCTCATCAACCAGTGCGTAACCCAGTTCTAACTTCGTGGGAAACTGATGATAAAAAGCACCTTTGGTTAGTGAGGTCTGGTTAACAATGTCATCGATGCTGACACCCTGAAACCCGCGGGCGAAAACCAATGGAAAAGCGGCCTCCAGGATCTCTTTTCGAGATTTCTCAAGATTTCGTGTCTTTTTTGGGGCCGCGGTCTTCTTTTTCATAAAGAAAAGTCTAACAAAGTTCGATACTATTTACAACATACTATTTAGTATGTTAAGCTGAATTCACATTTAACTTATGAGGTTCTATATGTTGAAAGTCGCAGGTTTAGCGGTTCTGGTTCTTTTGGTGGCATTTCTTGGCTATGTTTCTACACGAGAGGGGAAATTCAAATACGTTCGTAGTGATTTGATTAAGGCTCCCAAGGATAAAATTTATCCCTATATCAGTGATTTGAAGTTGGGGGGCGAGTGGTCTCCTTATGAAAAAGCAGATCCTACGATGAAAAAGTCCTTTTCGGGGCCTGAGGCGGGCGTCGGAGCAACCATGAGTTTTGAGGGAAATGATCAATCCGGTTCCGGAAAAATTGAAATTGTGAAACTAACTCCTCAGGAAACGGTGGAACTTAAATTAACGATGATAAAACCTATGCACGCGGAAAATCTAGTCACTTACACGTTAACGTCTGAAGGGGATGCCACTCGGTTCACCTGGTCTATGGAAGGTGACGGCGGGTTTATGGGAAAGCTCGTCCATGTTTTTATCGATGTTGAAAAAATGGTCGGCGATCAATTTGTTCAAGGTATTCAAAATTTGAAAACACTCGTTGAAGCAAAAAACTAAAAAGAGGAATTATGAAAGTGACAGACAAAGCAGAAATCATTCAGTGGCCTGCAACGCACTATGTTTACATCGAAAAAATCGGACCTTTTCAAGAGACAGCACCCAAAGCGTGGCAAGAATTGCACGCCGGCTTGGCTGGAATTGCTAATGATATGAAGCTTAAGGGGTTTATGAGTCTTTATAAGGTGCAGCCTCAAATGCTTTACTGTGCGGGAGTCGCCGTGCAAGAGAAGCCAGAAAAACTGCCGGATGGTTTTAAGTACATGCGATTTGAGGGCGGTAAATACTCTCGTTACACGATGACGGGATCGTATGCCAATTTGCCTGAGGCTTGCGGGATGATCTTTAGCTCTTTTGAAAAGTCGGCGGCCCCTATGCGCGATGACTTCTTCATTGAAAATTATGTGAATGATCCCAAAACGACCCCCGAAGAGCAGCTTGTGACCGAAATACTGATTCCTACGAAATAAGCTGTTTTCCGACAAAATAAAATCATGTTTCTAGATGCCGCCTCTGACTGACACTATTCTTTAGCGCAGTTGTCATAAGGAGGCGGCTGTGCGTCTTTTTTGCAGTCTTTCAATTTTCTTTCTTTCTACGCAACACTTGGCTCTTTGTTTGCCGCCGCTCCAAGAGCGATCTGCTGAATCAGCGGAAGTTCAATGAAGCTTTTCTTATTTGGAATGATGGTGGTGTTTATGTTTGAAATCGCTCAGGCGGATACAACGAAACGATATATCAAGGTCAGTGGCGGTTACCTGATGGTGTTGCGAGAGGGTGATCAAGTATTTAAGCATCTAGAAGAATTAGCGAAGAAAGAAAATATTAAAAGTGCCACATTCAGTGGTATCGGTTTTGCCAACGTAAAATTTGGATTCTTTGATTTTAAAACGAAAGAGTATGTTCCTAAAGAGTTTAAAAAAATCGAACTGGCAAGTTTGAAAGGAAGTATCGCCTGGGAAGAGGGAAAGCCCTCGCTGCATGCACATGGAGTCGGAGCGGGGGAAAATTTTCAGGCGGTAGCAGGTCACATTCTTGAAGCTACGGTCGACACGGGATCTTTGGAGATCCGGGTGGAACTTATGGATAAAAAGTTGAACCGTAAGATGGATGAATCGTTAGGAGCAAAGATCTTAGAAATCCCCTAAGTAAGAAGCCGCTTCTGCAAGCGGCTTCTTTATTTAAATTCCTTTTTTGACCAGTTCGACTAGTTGATCAAGACAGATACCCCAACCCGTCATAAACCCCATGTCCTCGTGAGTTTTTCTATCCTCTTTATTTTTGTGAACAGCGTGAGCCGTGTACTTCGTTCCTTGGGGATGATCTTCAAGTGTGATGATCGCTGTCATGAAGGATTCACCCGTCGGGCGAAAACCTTCACTCAATGCGGAAGTAAAGGCCAAACGTTCATTTTCGATAACCTCTAAGACACAGCCCTGACTTGGATACTCTTGTCCTTCGGGGGATTTCATCGTGGTATTAAAAGCGCCGCCGGGATAAAGATCCAAGCGAATTTGGGGCGTCGTCCAAGGGCGGGGCGCAAACCATTGTTTCATGAGTTCAGGCGTTGTCCACGCCTTCCAAACAAGATGTCTTGGAACATCGACGACTCGTTCTAAAACTAAATCCAGTTCCGGATTTACAGGATGCTTCTTTACTTTCACGTTCTCTCCTTATTTCGCTTGTTCGTAGGATACGACTTCCCAAATATGTCCATCAAGATCTTCGAAACCATGTTGATACATAAATCCGTGATCTTGCGAAGCGCGGGGAGCAGTTCCTCCGGCTTGCTTTGCTTTAGCCACAAACTCATCCACTTGTTTGCGCGTGTCGGTCGAAAAGCAAACTAAGACTTCCGTACTTTTCTTTGCGTCGACAAGAGGTTTATTAGTGAACGTTTTAAAGAAGTCTTCAGCTAAAAGCATGGCATAAATATTTTCACCAATGATCAAGCAAGCCCCTTGGTCATTAGTAAATTCCATATTGAATTCAAAACCAAGCTGAGAGAAAAAGTTCATCGATTTTTTTAAATCTTTCACTGGTAAGTTTACATAGATTTGTCTAGCCATTGCTTGCGCCCTTCTTCTTTATTAAGTGTTTTTTCGAATTTATCAAAAGACTGTTCCCAACCTTCTTTGCACTGATCGGCCATTTCGCCTGCAGGAAATCCTTCATGCTTCAACGTCATTTTGGTTTTTCCGTTTTCTTCTTCCAGTGTCACGGTGACTAACAACTCTTTAGGAATTCCGGGCATTCCATAGTACTCGGAAGAAACAATGTTCCCGTTTTCATCCGCGAAAGAATCCGTAAAGACGAGTTTGGTATGAGGAACTACTTCTTTATAGGTTCCTGTGCCCCAATAAACTTTTTTTTCGGGATCTTGCATGGCAAAGAGGTAAACGCCACCGACTCGGACATCACATTTGGCTGTGGGAGCCGTAAACGTGTGGGGCCCCCACCATTGTTTGATTCGTTCAGGGACGGTCCAGCTTTTCCAAACATCGTCGCGGGAAGCATCAAATAAGCGAGTGACTATAATAGGTTCTGAATGTGTTTCCATAACAGCCTCCAGTTCATTTTTAGTTCTACTGTACTAATTGGTACACTTCAAGTCTGGAATAGAATAAGCCTCGTTTTGGGGCATTTTCATCCTAATTCTTGCCACAAATTCATGTAAATCTTGTACTATATAGAACAGAATGATAGAGGTCTAGCATGGCCGTCAAATCTGACACCCGTTTGCGTATGATTAATGCTGCTTTAGAGTTGTTCCACCGTCAGGGTGTGAATGCCACTAGTATTGATCAAATCTTGGCCCAGTCTGAAACCGGAAAAAGTCAGTTTTCTCATTACTTTCGCAATAAAGATGGCCTTATTCATGCAGTTTTACAGTTTTTGCACGAAGTGATTCGGTCGGGTCAAACCCCAACGGGATACAACATCCAAACCTGGAAAGATCTGGAAAACTGGTTCCAGACTTACATCGATTTCCAAAAAAGCGTGAAGTTTGAATGTTCCTGTCCAATTGGAACTATCGGAGCTGATATCTCTAACGAACAAGAGCTTCTTCGTCAGGATGTCCGACTATTTTTAGAGTGGAGTCGCGGGCAGCTAACACGTTTTTTTGCCGAAAAGAAGGCGGCGGGTGAGCTTGTTTCATCCGCAAAGCCAGAGCCTTTAGCGGATTTCTGTATTTCTATCATGCAAGGCGGGATGCTTCTTACAAAAATGAAGAGGGATCCCGATATGTTCGAAAATGCCGCCGCTCAAGCTTTAAACTATATTAAATCTTTAAGAACAAAAAAATAACCACAGAAAGGGTTTAGCACGTTATGAAAAATAAAATCGCTCTAGGAGCACAGATTATCCTTGGTTTGATCTATTTTGTTTTTGGTCTGAATGGATTTTTTAATTTCATTCCAGCACCGGCAACACAACCGGAAAGTGTTATGAAGTTTTTTGAAGGGGTGATGTCGACGGCCTACTTCATGCCTGTTCTTAAGGGAACAGAAACTATCTGTGGTGCTTTGTTGCTTTTGGGATTTGCCTCGCCAGTGGCTTTGGTGATCCTTGCGCCAATCACATTGCAAATTGCTTTATTCCACGGTTTTTTAACACCGGGATTTCAGAACTTCATTATGCCTTTAGCGATGATCGTACTTCATATCTTGGCGGCAAGCGCTTACTGGCATTTGTATGCTCCACTTTTTAAACGCAACCCACGCGCGTAAACGAAAAGAGGCAGATTTATCTGCCTCTTTTTTTATGCTTTGATTTTGTAGCCCGTTTTAAAGATCCACCAGACAATCGCCATGCATATTGCGAAAAATAAAAACGTCAGTCCCAGACTTGCTCCGATGCTGACGTCGGCCTTCTCAAAAAAACTCCAACGAAAACCACTGATCAGATATACCACTGGATTGAACAAAGACACCTTTTGCCAAAACTGGGGAAGCATGTCGATGGAATAGAAACTTCCACCCAGGAAAGTCAGTGGTGTAATAATCATAAGTGGTATCACTTGAAGCTTTTCAAAGCCGTCGGCCCATAGACCGATAATAAATCCGAAAAGACTGAAGGTGACCGAAGTTAGGATAAGAAATGCGATCATGACGAAAGGGTGTGCGATCGTGTAGTCAACGAAGATTCTTGAAGTGATCAAAATGATTGTACCTAGAATAATGGACTTAGTGGCGGCGGCCCCAACATAACCAATGACGATCTCAAATGCCGAAATGGGAGCGGACAGCACTTCGTAAATCGTACCGGTGTAGCGTGGAAGGTAAATGCCAAAAGAGGCGTTCGAAATACTTTCAGTCAGAATTGAAAGCATAATCAATCCGGGAACGATGAATGCTCCGTAGCTAACTCCATTCATGTCGTTCATGCGTGAACCAATGGCGGCACCGAAAACAATGAAGTAAAGCGACGTTGAAAGAACCGGAGAAGCGATACTCTGAAAAAGCGTGCGAAAGAACCTTGCAAGTTCGTGCCAGTAAATAGCGCGGATCGCATAAATATTCATTTTTTGCCTCCAATAAGTTTGACGAAGATTTCTTCAAGGGAGCTCTCGGAAGACTTTAGATCTTTAAAGTCGATCCCATAGGTGCCGAGTTTTCTTAGTAGCTCTGAGATTCCGGTCTGCTCTGCCTGAGTATCAAACGTGTAAATAAGTTGGCTCTTGTCTTCTGAAAGTTCCAAATGCGTGCCTTTGAATTCGGAGGGAATTTCGGCCAGGGGACTTTGCAGTTGCAGCGTCAGTTGCTTTTTACCCAGTTTTTTCATCAGCGTGTGTTTATTCTCGACAAGAATCAGTTCGCCCTTGTTAATGACGCCGATTCGATCCGCCATCTCTTCAGCTTCTTCAATGTAATGGGTCGTCAGAATGATTGTGACTCCGCTTTCGCGAAGCTTGCGGACCATGGCCCACATATCGTGGCGAAGCTCCACGTCCACTCCCGCCGTAGGTTCATCCAAAAATAGAATATCAGGTTCGTGGGAAAGAGCTTTGGCAATCATCACTCTTCTTTTCATTCCACCTGAAAGAGTCATGATTTTAGAATCCTTCTTGTCCCACAAGGACAGATCTTTTAGGACCTTTTCCAAGTGGTTTGCGTTTCGCGGTTTTCCGAAGACACCGCGACTAAATTCAACTGAATCCCACACTTTCTCGAACATATCGCCGGTCAACTCTTGAGGGACCAAGCCGATCTTGCCTCGAACTTTTCGATAGTCTTTTTGTATATCCAGTCCATCAACAATTATCGATCCCGAACTGCGGTTGACGATGCCGCAAATAATATTGATCAACGTCGTCTTTCCGGCACCATTAGGCCCAAGAAGCGCAAAGATCTCTCCACGGCGGATCTGCAGTTGGATATTTTTTAAGGCGCTATGACCTGAAGAATACACTTTATTCAGCTCTGAAATATTAATGACGTCCGACATCGCAGTACCTTCTTTCATCTGATTGTTTCAGAGTTTCGCTTCAGTGGTCATCTTTTTTTCCCTCTGATAATGATTGTGTCCTGGCGCAAAATCTGGTCTTCTACTTTTTGCGGAGGCTATTCATGATTAAAGAACTCAACGAAGAACAAATCCATTCGATGACCTTGGAACAGAAAGACGAGTGGTGGCTTAAGAATGTTTATAAAGGCGACATGCCGCAACTAACACTTCGTTCGGCTTTAACTGGGATGATTTTGGGTGGTGTCCTAAGCCTGACAAACCTTTACATCGGAATTAAAACCGGTTGGACTTTGGGCGTCGGAATCTCTTCCGTGATACTTTCTTTTGCATTCTTCAAATTGATGGACAAGTTAAAGCTTGGCACGCACATGTCGATTTTAGAAAACAATGCCATGCAAAGTATCGCTACGAGCGCGGGCTACATGACAGCACCGATGATGGCATCCATTCCGGCCTACATGATGGTCACCGGGGAAGTAATTCCTATGTGGCAGACATTCTGGTGGATTGTTGTTTTGGCTATTTTGGGTGTCTTGTTTGCATTTCCGCTTAAAAAACGTTTCATCAATGAAGAACAACTGCCGTTCCCTGAAGGTTACGCCGCTGGCGTCGTCTTAGACAGCTTGCATTCGGAGGATGGCAAACAGGGGATGTTTAAGGCGAAGCTCCTGATGAGTGGTGCAGGGATTTCCGCTTTGATTGAAATCTTGCGCGCGGACGCTGTGCTGACGGCAATCAAAATGCCTTTCTTAGCCCTTCCTCATTATTGGGACGACTTCGTTTATAAGTTTGCGACACCTAAAATCTTGGGAAGCCCTCTTAAAGACCTCACTATCCAGTTTGATACGTCCATCGTGATGATGGGAACGGGTGGTTTGATGAGCATGAAGACAGCGATGTCTATTCTGCTGGGTGGATTCTTAAACTATTTCGTTCTTGCACCTATTATGATCAGCAATGGAGTGATTCCAGAGGCGAAGTTCAAGGCGATCACGATGTGGGCTTTATGGGGTGGTGCTGCGATTATGACGACCTCATCGCTTTATTCTTTCTTTTCTAAACCACAAATCTTGGTTGAAACTTTCCGTAAGGGGTTTGCTAAAAAGAAAGATAAAAAGGCAGATCCACTTGAAAAAATTGAACTTCCAATGTGGATTTTCGCCGTTGGTATTCCTGTCGTCGGCGCGATCACGATCTATCTCGGTCACGTGTGGTTTGGAATTCATTATTGGTTGGGTCTATTGGCCATCCCCCTTGTCTTTATCTTTACTTTGATCGCAGTCACCTCAACAGGTTTAACTGGTATCACTCCAGGGGGAGCTTTAGGTAAGTTGACTCAGATCACTTACGGTGTGGCGGCACCGGGAAATGTGACGACCAACTTGATGACGGCGGGAATCACATCCGAAGTATCCTTAAACGCCAGCAACCTGTTGATGGATATTAAACCTGCTTACATGTTAGGTGGTAAACCTCGCCATCAAGCCGTTGGACACGTACTGGGAATTTTCGCAGGCGGCCTGGTTGCTGTTCCGGTTTTTTATTCTTTATTCCATGGAGACGTTTCACTTTTCACTTCGGAAGCGTTGCCGCTTCCAGGAGCTTCGATTTGGAAAGGTGTTGCGGAGGTTTTGACAAAAGGACTTAGCAATCTTCATCCTACGGCGCAATTGGCGGCGGGTGTCGGTGCAGTAGCAGGTATTGTGATCGAAATTCTGAACAAGAAAACCAAAGGCCGTTTCCCTCTTTCGGGTGTCGGTTTGGGCCTTGGTTTCGTTCTTCGCTTCGTTGACGCTTGGTCGATGGCTTTAGGAACTTTATTGTTCTGGATTGCAAAAAAGCGCTACAAAGATCAAACAAGCTTTGGCTATCGCGCTTTTGTAGAGAATCAAGAAACTTTGGCGGCGGGTGTGATCGCGGGCGGCTCTATTATCGGAATCATTCTGATTCTTTTAGAAAACGCCGTTGGATAGGAAGTTACCTTGGAAGAGCTGAATGAATTTTCGAAAAATGTTATTAAGTTTATTCAGCAGATTCCCAAGGGGAACGTCGCTACGTATGGACAAATCGCGAAACTTGCGGGGAAGCCCCAAGGTTCGCGAGGAGTCGCTTGGATTCTGCACTCTTCTTCAAAGACTTATAAACTTCCTTGGCAAAGGGTGATCAACTCGCAAGGAAGAATATCTTTTCCAGAGGACTCTTCGTTCTTCAAGAAACAAAAATCACTGCTAATAAAGGAAGGCGTGATTTTCACAGAGAAAAATAAGATCGATCTTAAAAAGTTCCAATGGAAAAAAGAGCCCAAAAAAATCAGATCGTCTCGATCCCCTCGCATGTTTTCAAAGTGATTTTATTCTGAGGATTCTCGTATAGTGACGTGAGAATAGCTCCTACAGCGGGTTTCCCGGGAGTCCTTTGTCTATATATGGTCCAGAGCTAGGCCATTGGGGTTTTAAGTTACAAGGCTGTCACTTAAGACTTAACCAATGCAAAAACACAAGACACTGACAAACAAAATTAAAGGCGGTCTTTCAATTTTATTAATCTCTTCCGCACTTCTAGGTCTAGGATGTGCGCAGGCTTCAGGAGATGGTGAATGGGCATCAGGAGAGCCCGACGACACCACACAAGGCACCTCACCAACAATTCCAGATGGTGGTGATACGGGCTCTGGCACGGTCACAACTCCGACAGAACCTCCAATCAACGGATTGTATTTTTCTTTTAAACCAGGAACGACACAGCTTGCTTATGGTCCAGGTAAAACTTGGAATGGTTGTGATTCGGCAGCGATTGTTCGCGGCGGTTATGACAGCGATACAAAATGCGGTAACGGAACTATTCATCCTAACTATGCGACTCATTTGAATAAACATTTTTTTGGCTGTGTGGAAACGGCGGCGTTAGCAGCCAACTATCCGCAACCTGAAAGAGTTTTCATTCGTCACTGGGGAACTTATGTGAATCGAAATGCCAGAAACTCTTCGAGTTTAAGTATGCATGCTTATGCGCGCGCCATCGACATTGTGAAGTTTCTTATTTACGATAGAACGGGTGGTGTGACTTCAGTAAGCACGCATGTTCGTGACTTTAAAGGGACAACGAAGACGTTTTACAATGCCTTCCGTCAGTGCTGGAAAGACACGATGCCTACGAAGTGCAGACCAGGTCAACGTGAATACGCAGGGTCCATTGGAATTCCAGGATCGGCTTTAGGCGGTAACGATCTTCACAATGACCATATCCATCTTTCATTCCCATTGTGTGCGGGGTAACTATGAAAAACTTTAAGAACTTATTAGCTCTTTCGACATTCATCCTTTCAGCAAATGCCTTCGCAGCGAACGATGTTGTCGGTGAAAAAACTGTCACTTTACCGAACGGAAAAGGTCAGGCATTGGTTTCTTCTCGCATCGTAGAAGAAAAATTAGGAAGACCTTACGCCGTGGAACTCAAAGTCAGCTGCGGAGCCGCAGCTCCGAACTGGCAAAAAGTGCAAGTGGCGGATTCAGAATCAGTCTGTGATGTGAAACCGCAGTCGGCAAAATTATCTGACGACGGAAAATACATCACGGTCTTAGTGCGTGAAACTGATGCGGATTCTTTTAACAAGCTTTCTACGATGGCAGATGCCAGACAGCTAGGTGATATGAAACCGAAATGTCAGAAGGCGGGGAAAGAATTTAAATTCTCTGTAGAACAATATTGTCAGAAGTAAAAAAAAAGAATATCCCCGAGACTATCGGGGATATTCCACTGAAAAAACCTAGATCACTGCACGGTAATCCATACATTGCGTACTCCGTTCGCTCGCACCAGGCGATTGAACGTATATGCGTTGTCGGGATGCATGCGGATACATCCGTGCGATGCCCGGGTTCCTAGCTTAGGCCAATTCGATCGTGGAGTCCCATGGAGGGCAAAACCACCTCGAATAAATACGGCATAAGGCATATTACCTAACCCATTATAGTCTCCTCCAGGGAATTTGCTAGAGGTGTATCTGTCATAGATACGTCCATCTGGATGTTTGTCGAAATTGGGTGTTCCATGTCCACTAACTCCAGTAGAAACAGCCCAAGAACCTCTCAGGCTTCCATTTACATACAAGTACATTCTCTGAGTATCTTTTACAACTTGTGCCCAGACGGCGCAGTTTGCTCTTCGACAGGTATCTAAACCAATAATGTCGTTAATAAAGGCATCGGGAAGATGCGCAGGTTTACCAGTTTCTTCTTCATAAATTTTATCGTAGTACTCTAAGGTCTCTTCGATGTTCGGATCGAAAGGGTCGAGTTCCTCAATCATGTTGGGAATGCGTTCGTCTTCTGCAGTTTGTGCGTTGGCTTGGAAATTTATGCCAAAAAGTAGTGAGAAAACGAAGGTTGTTATCTTCAGCCCTGTTTTCATAAACACCTCCTGTGTTTGTGTTGTTGATAGTTCCGAGTTCAATGTTACTGCTCCGGTACAACACGGGAGGGCCGTCTTAAGACGCCTGACATGCAATTCGTGAGATTTAAGCCTTCTGCAGGGCCCGATTTCTGGTTCTGAAGAAACATTTGCGCACCGAAGTCGGGAGGCTGTATTTGTCAGAAATCTATGTTAGATGTCTTAAGTATATGGAAAATAATGTCTGCTGTTCCTGTCAAAAACCGAAAGCCACCCTTGAATGCGGTCACTGCAAAAGCGCCGTCTGTAAGAACTGTGCGCAGTTTTTAGAGAAAGAAACCTTCTCTTTTTTGCAGAATCTTCCAGAAGAGTTGTCTCACAGCACTTATTGCAGAGCTTGTTACGATAATCACGTGGCGCCACAGTTGGTGGACTACAATGAAACAATGGAAGAAGCGAAGAACGTGGCGGTTTTCTTTAAGACGCAGACGAAAGAAACTCGACTTTTAAAGCGCAAAGAGAAACCTTTCAAAGTCAAAGACTGTCCGGACCGTGAAGAGACTCTGTTAAGGCTGGCTTTTTTGGCGGCCAAAGCTAAATTCAACGGTTTGATCGATGTAGATATTCAGTCAGAAAAGGTCTTGCAAGGGCGTTATCAAACTACAAAGTGGAGTGGCACTGGCATTCCTGTGCAACTTGAATCAAAAAGGCTTTTGCCAAAATGAAGTTAACAAAAGCGCAAGCCCGCCGCTTGTGGATTCACGCACAAAGACTGGATGTTTCGGCGCCTTTTGGAGCCGGCCCGAAAGCGACAAGTGCGGCTGTTGATCATCTGGGTTATGTGCAAATCGATACCATTCACGTGATCGAGCGTTGTCATCACCATATTTTGTATTCACGCATTCCGAAATATCGAAGACAGGATCTCCATACAGCTCAGACGACAGAAAAGTCTGTATTTGAGTATTGGACCCATGCACTGGCCTACGTGCCGACGAAAGACTTTCGCTATTTCATGAATGACATGAAAAGGCGCCGGCTTGAGCCCTCGAACTGGTACAAGAGCGTTAAGAAAGAGGATCTGCAAAAAGTCCTTAAGTTGATTAAAAAAGACGGTGCCATTTCTATTCGTGATATTGAAGATGACGTCTTAGTTGAAAAAGATCATCCCTGGGTTAGCCGTAAACCTTCCAAAAAAGCCCTGCAACTGGCGTTCAATGGAGGCCTTTTAACGGTGTCCGAGCGATTGGGGATGCTAAAAAAATATGAACTTTTGGATCGGCATTTTGGTTGGAAGAAAAAGCCAAAACCGGCTTCAACAAAAGAAGTGTATAACTATCTTTTGGATCGGGCACTGCGTTCGCAATCGTTCGTCACATTAGATTCGGTCTGCCACCTGTACCCTAGTCGCAAACCAGAGATTCGTCGTTTGATAGATCAAAGGGTCCGAAAAAAGGAACTTCTAGAGATCGAAATAGATGGTATTTCAAAATATCAGCTATGGATTCGTCCGGAAGATCTAGATATGAAACTTGAGTTGCAGCCAATCACGCATATTCTATCGCCATTTGACCCATTGATTATTCAGAGAAAAAGGCTGCAAGCTATTTTTGATTATGAGCATCGTTTCGAGGCCTACATTCCTAAAGAAAAACGCGTCTTCGGATACTTTGCTTTACCGGTTCTGTTAGACGATGAGATTGTCGCGGCTTTGGACCTAAAAACAGACCGGGCGAACAAAGAACTTTTGGTGCAAAAGTGGACTTGGTTAGGAAAACACAAATCTAAGAAAAATAAGGAGCGTATAGAAGAAGAACTTCATCGCTTCGAAAAATTTCAGCTCGCAAAAGAAGAAACCCCTTAATCTCTTAAGGGGTTTTTAATTTCAATCAGTGATTAAAGGGTAATTTTCCAAGGTAGTCGTTCTTGCCTACGTCCACTCCGTTATGACGTAATATTGCGTAAGCCGTCGTCACATGGAAATAGAAATTCGGAATAGCGTGATGAATGACGTAGTCATCACCTTTCATCCATTTTCCTTCCCAACGGGGCTGAGTCACTTGTTTTGCGGAAGCTTCCGTATAGTCTTTCAAAGTCAAGCCTTCCAAATAACCAATGGTGCTTGCAATGCGGGCCTTCAATTCCGGAAAAGTCTTTTCAGTATCTTCGTTCGAAGGGGCTGTTTTGCCCGTCAGTCGAAATCCACAAAGCTTTGCTGTGTCACAGGCGATTTGGATCTGGCGAGCCAAGGGAAATTGATCCGGAGCCAAGCGAGATTGAACTAAAACATCGGTAGAAAACTTTTTAGTATCAGCATAATGAGATGCTTTATCTAAGAAGCCATCTAAGTTACGAAGCATCTTTATAAATTGGGGAACAGTCAGGTCAAAGATCATTATTTCTCCTCGGGTGATGAGTCCGAAATATTCTTAAACGATTGTTTTTAACAAACCACCATCAACGCGAAGCGCAGACCCGGTAATTGCAGAAGCTTCTTCGCTACTCAAATAGCTCACGAAAGATCCTATCTCTTCAGGTCGAATAAAACGTTTTAAAAGACTTGTCGGACGCGCATTTTTAAAGAAATCTTTTTCGATTTCTTCTTCTGACATTTGCGCTTTTTCTGCAAGCTGTTTAAGGAAAGTACCAACGCCCTCAGATTTCGTGGGGCCGACCAGCACCGAATTTACCGTGACGTTTGTTTGAGCTGCGGCTTCTGCTAAACCTCTAGCCAAAGAAAGCTGCGCCGTCTTTGAAACTCCATAGTGAATCATCTCAAGAGGGATTTGCAGTGCCGACTCACTGGAAATAAAGATGATGCGACCATAATTCTTTTTCAACATGCGAGGAAAGTAATGTCGTGATAAACGCGCCCCTGAAAGAAAGTTGGCGTTCCACATTTTGTTCCAGTCCTCGTCAGTGATATCGACAAAATCTTTGGGCTCAAAGATTCCGAAGTTATTCACAAGAACATCCACATCCGCAAAAAGGTCGGTGACTGTGTTAATGCCCTCTATAGTAGTTAAGTCGGCTGCGACACCTTGCAAAGCGTTCTTAGTCGCTCCGTTTTCGATCAACTGATTTATTGCGTGGTTGACTCGAGCTTCGCTGCGACCGTTGATAATGACATCAAAGCCTTGCTGAAGCATTTTTTCGGCAATGGCAAAACCGATACCGGCTGTCGAACCCGTGATTAAAGCTAAACGTTTTTTCTTCATTAGGTCTCCGATTTAAATTCTATCTAAATCTACGCTATTTCTGATTCGCTGATAATACATTGAATCAGAGAAACATTTTTTCTATTATGGAAAATATGAAAATTCAGAATTTAGAAGACCTCGTTGCTTTTTTGCAGGTGGCAGAGCTTAAAAGTTTCTCTCAAGCGGCCAAAACCCTTTCTGTCCCTGTCTCTGTTCTTAGTAAACGAATCGCAAGATTAGAAGAAGTATTAGGCTTGCGTCTTTTTCAACGAAGCACGCGCGCGGTGAATCTTACGGAAGAAGGAAAAATTTTAGTTCCACAAGCACAAAGAATTTTAGGGGATATTAAAGAAGTTGAAGAACAATTTGCCGACACGAATGAGTTGAAAGGCCCCGTGCGCCTGACGCTGCCTTTAACCTTGGCGCAAGGGCCGGTTGCGAAAATCCTTGCGGATTTTTCCAAAAATCACCCGAAAGTGGAAGTCAGTGTGCATTTCAGCGATAAACTCGAAAAACTTGTGGAATCGGGTTTTGATTTGGCGATTCGCTTTTCAACGCTTGAAGATTCTTCTTTAATAGCCCGTCGTCTGGGCCCCAATTATTTAAAGATCATTGCCTCACCCTCGTACTTAAAAAAACACGGGACTCCCAAAACGGTGAAAGATCTTGTGAAACATCGTCTGCTCTTTCTTTCCATTCATCGCCAAAGAAAGTTTGTAAAATCGGGACTCAGTTTAGGCGAGGTTAGCAAAGAACCAACGACTCATTCGAACAATGGATTATTTCTAACTGAACTTATGAAACTGGGGGCGGGGATTGCGGTGCGATCTCACTGGGACGTGGCAGACTTGTTGAGGAAAAAAGACGTTGTGGAAGTTGTACTCAACGATCGGCTTGAAAGCGGACACGACGCTTACATCGTGACCCCATCGAACCGCTATATGTCTCGACGAGTGCGGGCGTTGATGGACACTTTGGTGCAGGAATTTCCAAAGTTCCTCGAGTCCGCAAATTGACAAAGAATCCATGGGGCAAAATCACCCGCAAATGAGGAGAAAAGGGAGTGCGATTTCCTTCACGTTCAATACGTAAGAATAGAAGTTTGGCACCAATCCTGCTTATAGAAATCAGTGTAATCCTTTTCCAGTCCCTGCATGGGGGCCCTGTCGTGGGGCCTCCTTATTTTTTTCTAAAATCCTTGAGCACTTTTTTCGGCGCGAAAGGATTCACGCATCTCGCGTCTTAATTCTAAAGCTAACTTGTCAATTTCTTCAGGCCGACCATGGAAGGCGGCCGGAGTATTTTGAAATATCGATATTCGCCAGTGATCATCATCTTTCACGCTGACAAGCGTTTGTATGGCCGTCAGCTCTGGCAAGATGTCCGTCTTCCCAGGTGGAATCATACCTGCTACTGCATTCAATACAGCGACTTCTGGAGCGATAAAACGCACATTGCGTACAATGTTCACAAAGGACCCCGTCGGATGATGAAAAAAAATCGTTGCCAGATGCTTTCCGATTTCTTCTTGTCCCATAAGGTGACTGCCATCAAAGCCGATCATGTTCGCATCTTCAGAAAACAGATGAGCCATGTCGGCGGCACTGCGCTTATTCCATGCACTTAAAAGGTTGTGATACAAAATGCGAATCTGGGATTCTTCGCCCGTGTGAGGATGTAAATCCACGACCACCTCCCGCAAGAGTGCTTGAGCAAAGTGTGCGAGAGTTTTACGGCCATCGCAAGGCTAGGCCGTAAATGACATCACGACCTAGGGACTTATTTCTTAAGAGCTAGATATGGAAGGTAGCCAGCGCCTAGAACTCCGGCGTGGTTTTTGGTTTTCGCGATTTCAATCTTGCACTCAAACATAGGATTCATTTGGTGAATCATTTTTTTATAGTGAGATTTAAGATCGTTGAAATAAAGATTCTTAATCTTGATAAGTCCGCCACTTAAGAAAATTCTTTCTAAGTTATAGCCAATTGAAAGGTCATAACACAGACAGGCCAAAGCCCAACCCATCTCTTTAAAAAGCGTCTGGTACTTGGCGTCTTTAGATTCTACAAGTTCTTCGACGGAATTTCCGCTGAAACCCAACTCTTTTGCGCGACGAAGAAGGCCCGTGCCCGAAGCCACTCCTTCTACCGTGCAGTGATGAAGTTTATCGGGAGTCTCTTGAAGTTTTTTAAAATCTACAATTGTATGCCCGTATTCAGAGCCCATGCCGCGGCTTTGTGCGGGAAATCCATTGAAGATCACTCCCGAACCCACCCCAGTTCCTACCGTAACGACCGCGTAAGAACGCATGCCTTTACCGCCACCAACCCAACCTTCTGCCAACGCCGCAGCTGTGCCGTCATGTTGGAAATGCACTTTTGTTTTAAAACCACGAGCATTGATTTCTTTTGCAACAAGATCACGAATCGGAACAATCTTCCAGCCTGGATAATTCATCGGGTGAATCAGCTTGCCCTCTTCGGCATTCAATGGTCCGGCGCTAGCAAGTCCGATACCTAGAAAATGTTTCCCCGTTGTTTCTTTTGGAAAACGTTTTTTGAAATCCATGGCAATATCTGCCATCAAGCCAATCACCCGCTTTTGCGTCTGTAGTGCGGATTTCTCGCGTTTCATATCCACCGGCACTTTAATAAAGTCCAGCATAGTGCCGTTATTATCTAAAAGTGCCGCTGCTAATTTTGTACCACCAAGATCAAAGCCGATAGTGTAAGTCTTTTTCATGGATTTACTTTTTTCTGGTTTTAAATGGAGAAGTTTTTAAAAGCACGACTGCTGACATCGCTGGAATTTTTCCGTGAACGTAACCACGACTGGTGACGGTCCATGATTCAGTGCAGGTCTTCGTGCGAGGATTATAATCAGAGCTGACGATGTTGCAGTAGGCACCCGGAGTCAGCGACGTGGCAAAATCACGTTGCATTTCTGCATCGGAAAAATTCATTGCGACAAATCCAAAGCCGCCGCGGCTGAAGGACAGCTGGTCTTTGCCGTTGGACCACCAATTGGAAATATAAAAGGCTTTGTCCGTTTGATTTCTGAAGTCCACCATCGCCGCAACTTCAGGCAGACGATGTTCACACGTCCAAGGGGCGACACATTGACCATTTTGATCAAAGACGGGATGAGACTTCATTTCAGAAGTCAGAGGAGGACCTTGATCAAAGTTTTCAAATTTAAATCCCGAAAACAGCTGAGGGTATCCATACGGCCACGCCAGCATGAAGACTTGGCCCAAACGGTAAAGACGTTGTTCAGCACTGTTGTAGCTTAGTACCGAGCTTGCATCGTGACGTTCAAGATCATGATTTGTTGTGAAGACGATAGAGTCTTTGCTGTCAGGAAAACCTTCGGCGATACGATGCAAACGTTCCGCATCTTTAAAGCGCAATCCCCCGGCAAGTACGCGGGGATAGTCATAAGCCATCACGTCGCCGTAGGGAAGATATTCGCTGTATTGGATAGGACCTTGAGGATCGTAAATAACTTCATGGTAAATATAAGCCGAACGTTTTAAGCGGGAATAAATGGCTGCTAAATCTTGCGCAGGAATGTGTTTTGCGGCGTCAATGCGAAAACCCGCAACACCCAAGTCTAAAAGCTTATTCAGGTAAGCGGCCAAGCGGTTGCGCACGTACTCTGTTTCTGTTGCAAGATCGGCGAGATCTACAAGTTCGCAATTTTGAATCTCGTAACGGTCAGAATAATCCACAATGTTGTCGTTGCCGTTACGGCCACAGTGATGAAAGTCTTTGTGCGAATAAAGGCCTGGGTAATCGTAATGGGTAAATGCTGTTCCCCCGAAACCAACACCACCAGGAATGCCTGTTGTGTGGTTAATGACCGCATCTGCGTAAACATCAACGCCCACGGACTGGCAGCGGCGAACCATGTCTGCAAATTCAGCCTCATTGCCACTTCGAGAATTTAAGTTGTAACTTGCGACCTGATAACGTTCCCACCAAGGCGTGTTTTCCCACATGATATGTTCATGCGGGGGAGAAACTTGAACCGCAGAAAAACCCGCGGGTCCCAGGTAATTTTCGCACTCATTGGCGACATCAGCCCAAGACCACTCAAAAAGTTGTATGAAGACAGTGCGCGGAGCTGCATGCACCTGCAGGCCTGTCACAAAGAGGGTAAAACAAAGAAGGCGTGCCCAAAGGCTCAAAGACATGCAGTCTCCTTAAAGTCGCTTATTCAGTCCCGTTTTTTTATCAAAGAGGTGGGACTTTGTCAGGTCGATCTTTAAACGAACCTTTTCATCTTTAGAAAAATTATAAGAAGAATCCACAAGAATTCTGACACTTTGGCCCTCTAACGAGCCATGAAGCATCTGTTGGCCTCCCAAATTTTCAGAAAGCTCGATTTGGTAGCTTCCCAGCTCTAATTCATTGCTTTCCAAGTTTCCGTTGGAAATCTTAAAGGCTTCGGGGCGCACACCCAAAATGTCGCCATCTTGGACTTCTTTCCAAGGAAGTTTTTTCAACAATGAACCCTGAATGAAGTTCATCTCAGGAGAACCAATAAACCCGGCGATGAAAAGATTCTTCGGTTGGTGGTAAATCTGGGTAGGAGTTCCAACTTGTTCCACGATCCCGTCTTTAAGAACGGCGATACGGTCCCCCATGGTTGTTGCTTCCATCTGGTCGTGGGTGACGTAAATCATGGTTGATTTCAAACTTTGGTGAAGACGTTTGATTTCTACGCGCATCTGACTGCGCAAGTGAGCATCCAAGTTTGAAAGAGGCTCGTCAAAAAGAACAATGGATGTTTGGCGAGCTAATGCACGACCCAAAGCCACGCGCTGACGTTGACCGCCAGAAAGCTCTTTAGGTTTGCGTTCCAGTAAGTGAGAGATTTGCAGAAGCTCTGCAATTTGGTGCACGCGCTTGCTGATTTCGTCTTTGGATTTTTTTTGCAGTTTCAAAGCAAAGCCCATGTTTTCTGCGACATTCATGTGCGGATAAAGAGCGTAGTTCTGAAATACCATGGCGATGTCACGATCCTGAGGTTCGTGTTTTGCGATGGATTTGCCGTTTACTTTGATATCGCCGCCATCTAACTTTTCAAGACCCGCAAGCGTTCTAAGCAAAGTGGACTTTCCGCAACCGGAAGGCCCGACAAGAACCAAGAATTCACCGCTGGTGATTTCCAAATCAATGTTTTTAAGAATTTGTGAAGCACCAAAGCTTTTAGAGGCTTTAGAAAATTCAATAGATGCCATAATCAACCCTTCACGCTACCCATAGTTAAACCAGAAACCAAATAACGGGAGATACTAATGAACAAAATCAAAACCGGAACACTGACGATCAAAGCTCCTGCCGCATAAAGACCCCACTGTGTGGCCATGCTCGCTTGGAAAGAGCGAAGCCCCAATGGCAGTGTATAAAGATGTGGATCTTGCAGGACCACGGCCGCAATCACGTATTCACTCCAACTGCTTAAAAAACTAAATAGAGCTGTGATCACTAAAGCCGGTGAAGAGACGGGCAGAATGATTTTATAAAAAGTCATCCAGCGCGAGCAGCCGTCGAGCAAAGCCGCCTCTTCAAGTTCTTTAGGAACTGTGTCGTAGTAAGCCTTCATCTGCCACACGCAGAAAGGAAGAGCCGTTGAGGAATAGATAAGGAAAAGTCCCCAAAAACTATCGATCAAACGCAGTTTTGAAAGAATGATATAGAAAGGAAGAATAAGCATTGTTGCAGGGAACATTTGGGTTGCCAGCAACGAAAAAAGCATCATGTTGCGACCGCGGAAGCGGTAGCGCGAAAGCGCATAGGCGCTGGTAGAAGCAAAGGCCACACCCAAAAGGGTCGTCATCGTTGCAACCAGCAAAGAATTGCGCATCCACAGTAGGAAATCAGTTTTCGTGAAAAGATCCACAAAGTTTTTCAACGTGGAGGTCGAGGTGATGATTTCCAAAGACTGAGATTGGAAAGCGTTATCGCCACGTAAAGAAACTGAAAGCACGTAAAGAATCGGATAGACTGAAAACATCGCGAAAATAAGAATGCTAAACCAAGCCAACGTTTTTTTAATCACTTGGTCTCCTTTCTGTATTGCCCAACTAAAGAGCCCAAGCTCCATACAGCAAGAATTAAGAAAATAAGAACCGAGACAGCGGCCGCATATCCGTAGCGATACAGATTGAATGCCGCTTTATAAACATAACTGACCAGGATATGAGTTTGATCTCCGGGTTCGCCCGCATTGCTGACAAGCCAAACTATATTCAAATTATTAAATGTCCAGATAGAACCCAATAAAGCCGCGGGCACCATCACAGGCATCAATAGCGGAAGAGTGATGTGGCGGAATCTTTGCCATGCATTGGCTTTATCTAAGTATGCGGCTTCATAAAGAGAGTGTGGAATGGACTGCAATCCTCCGAGTGCGACGATCATCATGAATGGGAATCCCAACCACACATTTGTGATGATACACGCGGTGAAGGCCGTGAAAGGTTGGCTTAACCACTGGACTGGAGACAGATGCAAGAACTGTTGCAGAAACTGATTGATCGGCCCGTACTCTTGATTAAACATTCCGCGCCACGTGAGAGCTGTGATGTATTGAGGAACCGCCCAAGGAATGATGAACAAAGTTCTCCAGAAACCTTTTGCGGGCATCACTTGATTGATAATAACTGCTAAGAAAACCCCAATCGTGACGTGGAAGAAGACATTCACGACGGTCCAGATAATAGTTTTTAAGAAGAGAGAATAGAACTTGGGATCGCTCAACGCACTCACGTAGTGTTGGATTCCTACGATCGACCAATCTTGAAAGGTGCGAAGACTGAAGTTCGAAAAAGAAATCGCGATGTTATAGAAGAACGGATAGATGATAACGGCAAAAATTCCTACGAACGCCGGAAGCATCATGTAGTAAACGAATCTTTGCGGGCCTTTAAAGCCTTGAAAGAATCCCACAAAGGACTTACGCGACATCCAAGCAAGAGCCAAAACCAGAATAGCGATGATCGCTTTAATAACAAACGCAGAAGCATCGGGCTGCAAGATCTCGTTCATATCCGTGATCTGCGCTTCAGCAAGCTTTTGTGCCCCTTCAGCAGCTTGATCCGGAGTCAGTGAGTTCGCCAAAAGTTTTTGGTACTGGATACGTAAACTGTCCCACACGCCACGAATTTCGGGAACCACGGGCATCGGCGTTCCGACTTCCATGATCTCTGAAGACACTTCAAGAAGCGGATTATTTTTCACGGCCGGATTGTCACGAAGACTTAGGTTGGAGGGAAGAACTCCCACACGCTCCATGAACATCAATTGCACTCGCTCTGAAGTTAGGTAGCGAAGAAGCTTTAGCGCGGCCTCTTCGTGTTCGCGAGTTTGCATATTCACGTTCAAAGAGTAACCTGCCGTTCCCACTAACGGACTTGGCCATTTCTTGGTTTCTGAAATCATGGGGATGCGAGCGATACCGAAATCCATTCCGGCATCTTTATAATCACCCCAAGACCAGTCGCCGTTAATAAGCATAGCGGCCTTGCCTTGTTTAAATAAGGCGTTCGCTGTTTCGTAATCACACTCCTTAGGAATGATTTTATGTTTATCGCGAAGTTGTAGAATGAATTCAAATGTCTTACGCAAAGCCGGAGTATTCAGGTTCGGTTTTGCATCGTCCGTCATGAAGGCTTCGCCGAAAGCGGGAATAAACGGCGCAAAGAAAAAGGGCTCGGTGTAGTTAAACACCAAACCATAGCGATCGATTTTACCGTCGCCGTTTAAATCCTTGGTGTGTTCCTTGCCGATGGCAATCAACTCATCCGAATTTTGCGGCGGTTTAGAAACTAATTTCTTGTTGTAGATGAGCATCAGATGATTACCGACGGCTCCACCAATCATGTAATGTTTGTCGCGGTAAAGGGGGATGGCTAAAGGATCAAACTGTTTGAAGTAATCGGGCTCAAGAACTTCATCCAATGGACGGATGATATTCATTGTGGCAAATGGACCGATCTGATCACTAGGACCGAAAACAAGTTCTGGACCCGAGCCGCCCATCGCGGCTGCCTGATAGCTAGAACGCAACTCTTCAGTCTCTCGATAGGTTTCTTGAACGACGATACCGGGGTTTTCTTTTTCGAATTCTCTTAAGGCATCAGACAAGACCACGCGGTGGCCATAGATCATTTGATGCCAAAGCTGAACACGCACTGGCTTTGCGGCCTCGGCGAAAGAGCATAAAAATAAAAGACAAAGAAATGCGAACTTACCAAACTTCATTAATAATTCCGATTAGCATTATTCAGGAGTTGAAGAATCACCGTCGTGCGACCAGGAATTTGCACCAGTCTTTGTGAAGGCTGTAAAACAACTTGCGATAAAAGGGGATCGACCGCCTCATCGAACAGCGGATGAAGCTTCCAGTTGTAACGAAGTTTTGCGTTCGAGAATGTGCGTGCTTCACGAGAGGCATTGAAAAGAACCAATAAAGCTTCACGGTCGTTTCTCAAAAGCATCGCGATAAGGCCTGGCTCTGCCGATGTTTCGTTGTCGATGAAACTTAGGTGCTGAGCGATGGCTTCAGAAGTATTTAATTTAAATAAGGGGCTGCTTTGACGAACGCGCAAAAGACCCTTGAAGTATTCCTTTGTTCTTTGAATCTGAGCCGCAGAAACTTTCATTTCAGGCGCGACCAAACGTGGTTGCCAAAAAGCCCAGTCGTTGAGGTTTTTCCATGCCGGAGGAAGTCCCGCACCCCAATAGTTTGTCGTGCCTTTCCAGTCTATGCGATTGAAAAAGTCACCGGAATCATAGCTGTCTTGATCGCCATTTTTAGAGCGCAGCAACTCGGTGCCGGATTCAATGAAAGGCAAACCCTGGCCTAGCATAGGAATAGACAGCGCCAACTGGTGCATGCGACGACGTTCTTCGCTGCTTGCGATAGAAGGAGTGCGATTATAGTTATTAAAAGGCGCCTTGGCTTGAACGGCATCCCACAATCCATAACCGTCATGGGCTGACACGTAGTTGATTGTTTCTAAAGCCTCATTTGCAAAAGCAACAGGAGCTCCACGGAATCTTAGATCGTTTGCGCGAATCATGTGACCTAAATGTTCTTTGAATTCAAATTCGGCGATGTTTCCTGCGAGGCCGACTTTAATAACGTCACCCAAGTGAAGAAGTTTGCCTCTTTGATCTTCAAGATAGATCGGCGTATTTCGATTTGCAGGTTCTTCGTTAAAGTCGAAATAAAGACCGGTAGCGAAACCTTGATCGGATTTTTCCGCAGACGAAGTCGTTCCGCCACGAACGGCGTCACGCAGGCGATCGTTGAAGAAGCCGTACTCTGTGCCGTAGGAATTTTCAATTGTCATTGCTTCTTTGGGGTTCGAGTCAAAGAAGGAGCCAAAGCTCCAGCCTTCACCGTAAAGAAGAATCTTAGATCCGTCGACACCATCATTTTGCAAAGTCAAACTACGAACTGCATCGCGAATGCGAGCCATTGTGCTGCGCGAATGAAAGGACATTAAATCAAAGCGGAAGCCATCCAGTTTATAAGTGCGCGCCCAGTGAAGTACGCTGTCGATCATCAGCTTTTCCATCATACGATGTTCGCTGGCCGTATCGTTGCAACAAGAGCTTTTAAAAGTTCGGCCTTCTTCATCGACACGGTAATAATAAAGAGGCACGATTTTATCGAAGACCGAATAAGTTTCCGCGCCACCTTGATAAGTGTGGTTTAAAACGACGTCTTGAACTACACGCAAACCCAGATTGTTAATTGCCGCGACCATTTCGCGAACTTCTTTTACACGGGCAGCACCATCGGCATCGACGGCGTAACTTCCTTCGGGCGTCAGATAGTGAACTGGATCATAGCCCCAGTTGAAAGGGTCTGAGGTTCTCATCCCGCCAATAAGGCTTTGAGGCTCTTGCAGATTCGAACTAGGTCCTTGGTAGTTATCCCACTCATCCTTTTTTTCATTCACGCTGCCAAAATCATTGAAGGGCAGAAGGTGAACGTGGGTTAAACCCGCATCCGACAATTCTTTTAAATGTTGAACTCCGGCTGCGCGTTCAAAAGTAAATGCTAAATACGTTCCGCGATAATCCGGAGAAATGCTGGTTTCATTCGCGCTGAAATCTCGCAGATGCAGTTCATAAATGACGGCGTCGTTCAGTGAGTTGAGCGCCGGCTTTTGCAAAGAATTCCATCCGTTCGGAGTTGTGTCTGACGAAGTCAGACTTACGAGCTGTGATTTTTCGCCATTAACTGAAAGACTTTTGCTGTATGGATCTGTGACCAGGAAGGTTTCAATCTTATTTGTTAAAGGTTGAAAAGCGGTGACTTCGTAAAGGTAGTAATAATTTTCGTAACTACGTGAAAGAGGAAAATGCCACACCCCTTGTTCAACGCGAGTTCCATCGAAAATGGCAACGGGTGTTTCATCCGCGCTAGAGCGGAAAAGGTGAAGGCGTACGTCTTGCGCGGTGGGTGCCCATAGCTTTAAGTCACAGTTGGATTCGCAGTTGGCTCCTAAATCGTCGCCCTCGTAAAAGTAAGATGAATCCAAAAGACCCGCATACTGCACGCTTGTAGAATCTAGAAGTGTACGACTGTTAGCGGTGATCACAACTTTCAACGGCTTTCTAATCAAGCTGTCGATATCCGATTTTTTGATGTGTGCCGTGCTCAGCCAAGCATAGGCCCCTTGAACAGAAATAACCGGAAGATGAACGGGAGTGTTTTGTACTAACGGCAAAGAGCCATCGACAAAATAGAATTGAGTGCTAGCACTGACATAAAAACCTGGAGGAAGTTTGAGCTTCAATTGAGTTGCATCAATCCACTTGGCGCGCGCATCGCCAGCAATTGCGGGTAAGCAATAGAAGAAAACTAAGCATAGAAAACTCCAAGACTTTTTGCGCAAGCATCCCCCTTAAGTAAAAGCTTCAGTCTCTCTGCGTAATGTGTAGTCAGGCGCAGACTTTATGGGTAAGCCTCAGCTTTTTCAAGAGGTGAGGGTGAAAAGTATTAAGTGGTTCTTAATTTGTATGTTGTCTTCGTCCGTGAGTTTCGCCATGAACGCGGATTTTATCGGTTACTTACGCGGCGGAACCGGAGTGAATTTCGAAGGGGGAAAACAAGATTGTTTTTTCAATTCCGGAATCCCTGGTAATTTCCTACGCTTAGGTAATGAGTGCGGGTTCTATTCTGAACTTGCGATGGTGTTCCACCACAAAAAACCTGAGGAACAAGACTCGGTATTTTTTAGAACGCAGGTCCGTTTGATGTTCAACTCCAAGGGAACACGTCAGTGGGAAGCTGCGGCAAATAGGGACATGAGTCAAATCGAAGCCTTCGTCACGGCGGGTGGATTTACCGATATTCCGGGAGAATTCTGGGTCGGAAAGCGCTTCTATCGTGATGTCGATTTGTACATTTTTGACTGGTACTACTACGCCGACATGAGCGGTGTGGGCGCGGGGATCGATAATATCCCGGTGGACGCGGGCGGAAAGTTCGCGATTGCTCACTTGATTCAAGCCAATGACGATCTTTCAGCAACCACGGCGGGTCGTCCCGTTTTGCAAGCGGTGGATCTTCGTTGGAAAACCATTCCAGTGTTCGCTGAACAAAATTTAAACTTGTGGGGCGTTTATGCTTGGGCCCAGGCAAGTTCTGATGGAACAACGTCTTACATCGACACGAACGGGTATTCGTTGGCAGCACGCCTGAATGGTTCTGTGCTTGATGGAAATAACAACACCACTATCTTGTACGGTAAAGGGGCGATGAAAGATTTAAATATCTACGCAAGCAGTGCTGTGCCCTCAACAGACGACAGTCAGAACAAAGCTTGGACGTTACGTTTAGTGGAAGATTGGAATCACGACGTGACAGATCGTTGGGCGGTGATGTTTGGTTTTGCAGCGGAAATTGGTGACAACGGTAAAGATGAAAACAATCACCGTGAATGGCAAGAGATCGGCATTCGTCCGATATATTTTGTCTCGGATCGCTTTCAATGGGTTTTTGAAACGGGTTATTCTCGTTTCAAAGACGAATCAGAAGTCGATGGAGGCGGAAACCCTGTAGGCGTGCGCGAGTTGAGTCGAGTGTCTTTGGCTCCGCAGCTATCCTTTAGCAAAACCATTTGGGGACGTCCGGTGATGAGAGCTTTCGTCAGCCACTCTATGTGGTCGAGCTCGAATAAAGAAATCATCGGCGGATCTAATTCGGCTTTCAAAGATAAAACGGCCGGAACAAGTTTCGGTTATCAGTTTGAAGCTTGGTTCTAATAAAAAAGGCGTCTTGATAAGACGCCTTTTTTTATTTTAGATCCGTTCGATCTAAAATATATTTAAGTAAAGTGTCGCGAGTGATCCCTCGCTCTTGCAAAGGCTCTTGGCTTTCGATCAGGGCCTTTTCTTTCACCCAGGATTTGATGCTGCTCACAGTGGATTTAGACCTCGGCGTGAAACCTTGTACTAAATCCAAACACAATCCGCGAGCGGCCCCTTCGTTCGGGGAATAATCTCTGACAATGAGATAGCTGTTACGACGCCATTCACTTTGGATGTTGATGCTTGGATAAACGCGGTTTTTTATTTCGGCCCAGACGTCACAGTATTCGCTGTTGGTCATTTCGGGCTTCATGCGATAAGTATAAATCTTCACGACTTCTAAAATCCAATCCGCCGCTTCTGGAGCTAATTCTTGTACGAGCTCTTTTTTTAGACCCTTGAATTTCAAGTTACTGATACGTAGTTTTTCGTCGTAAAGAGATTGTGGCACAAGACCCGGAAACTTATTGATGTTTTGCTTCTGCCAAACTTGGGTGGCTTCGTAGTCTACGCAATTGGCAAAGAAACTGACCGGAGAGCGTCCTACGATGCTTTGATAATAGCTTTGGCGACATGAATTTTTAATGGCCTCTTTTTGTTCGTGAGAGAATGAAACTCCGGCGTCCACTTGTTTTTGGTACTGGGTTTTCAACGTGGGTTGTGAGCACGCAGCATTCGAAGTAAATTCCAATCCGTCAAAAACCAAAAGCTTAATGAGGTTGTATTTATCTGGTGATGCTTTTTTAAGAAGTGCCGGATTAAAACGATATGCCGTCACACTTTCAGCAAAGTCTTCAAAGGGATTTGTTTCGCCGTAGCGAGAAACAAAGGGGTGACCTTGTTGTGCCTTTCTTTTTTGCGCTTCAAACTCTCCATTCGTATTTTCTTTCCAATTGCTGAGCGCCAACCAGGCGTTAGATCTGTCGTAATCCGAAAAGTGGTTGTCCGAATAGTTGTGAGCGACCTCGTGATAAAGTGTGTACTGGCGCATGATAGAAGATTGACGTGACCAACTGTCAAAGAGTTCGATAGAGGCATTGGCTAATACCGTATCACCGTCACTGCCGTAAGCGGCTCGGGTGTAGCCGCGCTTGAATTTGATGAGCTGTTTATTCGGCTGAAACGGTATTTGCTCGGGACGAATCAATTCAAAAACTCGAATGACATCGGCAATCTCGGTAGAGCTAAAGGCATCTGCATTTTTGAAAGAGTAGCGAGATGTATTCACATCGAATTGCTCCATCAAATACATCATTTGCGGACCTACGGCGGCGCCGAAGATTTTTTGAGCGGCGCACATCGCTTTTTTACATTCAGGGTTGACGTTGAAAGCTTCCTGAAAGTTTTTGGGAGTTCCTTCGATGGATTGATCTCGGGCAGGAGATAAAAGCTTCGCTAAGGCGAGAACAAGCTCGGGGCGTTCATCCTCAAGAAGAATCCCACCGATGTAGACGTGGCCACCTTCATATCCAGGGCCCATAGGCTTTTTTGCATAATAATTTAGAATGTCTTTTGTTGCCGTCGGAAGCTTTGCGCGACAAGTGGCATTTTCAACTTGGGAGGCATTGGCGGCCCACCAGTTCATTTCTTCCGCCGCCGGAATACGTTCTTCACTAAGGTGTAACGGCGCTAGGGTGTCGTAGGAAACTTGCGGCTGGACTTTGGTCTGAAAGTGAGTGCACGAGGCAAGAAGAAGACCGGTTGCTAAAATTAAGGGTAAGAATTTCAAGCTGCACTCCTCGATAAGTCTAAAGACTTCTTCTCGGAGTTTTCCTAGATACCGTGAGACTCAAAATGAGATTTTAAGACTAGAAACTTTCGAAAGTTCCTTTTTCTCTATTCTTACGAACATGAGGAACCGTGAACACCTGGTTGTGGAATGAAATATAAAAACCAGGCTGCATGAGCTTAGCGGTAAGCAAGGCTTCAGTAACATTTTGAGCGGCATCGCTATCTTCAAAACCCATTGGAATCATCGCGCCGGTGAAAACTACTGGCACCGCGGGAGTCCCTAGCACTTGATAGCAATGTTCGGCGGTGACACTCATTGTGTCCGTTCCATGCAGAACAACGATAGGACATCCGCGTTGCATTTGATCTTTTATCGTCGCAGAGATCAAAGCGCGATCCGCGTCCGTCATATATAAAGAATCTTTGCTTAAAAGTGGATAGACCATGATGTTCGTGTAGGGAAGACGCATCTTCGAAAGAATACGGTTGCGGATACTTGTTCCGCGATTCTCAAGTGAGCCATCGAACTCGTTGTAAGTTTTTTCGATAGTTCCACCGGTAGTGATGATAACGACGTCTTGAATTGCATTTCCCATGGATCTGGATCCTATGCTAAGATTTTTAAAACAGCAAGGATCGGCATTGGGCTCATTGATTTCTCATCTGACACAGACGCAGCAAAAAGAACTTTTGGCAGACCTCAACTATCTGAATATGCAAGAGATAAAGAAGTTCTGTCGTTTGCATGGTCTTCCTTTAAACATCCATGCAGAGTATAAAAAAGGCGAGGTTCAAAAAACAAATGAGCTGGATCGAAAGGGAGTCGTGTTAGATCGTGTCCGCCAGTATTTGAAAACGGGAAAGGTTCCGGGGCCTTCCATTATTGGCCATAAAATGATCGCTGAAAAGTTTCCCGCAAAAATTGACGGAAAGACCCCGTTGCTATTTGGCTTGTACAAAAATCGCGATGCTAAAGTTCTAAAGGCTCTTCAGGAAATCACGAACGGAAAATTCCGTTTCGGTGCGCTGGCGCAAGAGCTGTCTCGAGAAATTTGGATTCAAGGCAAAAAGACAAACTTCGCTGCTTTCGCGAAACTGTGGCTTCAAGAGATGGAAAATCCAGAGAAAGTTCACCCCGAGTGGGCGTTCCTGACGGACTTATCTGCGGGCACGGCTGGAAAGGACTGGAAAGCCGTTCGTATAAAAAAGGCAAAATCGGTCATGGCGGAATTAAGTAAAATTCCAGCGCCTACCAAATATTGATGATCTCGTATTCGCGCACTTGATCGCCGTTTTCGACAACGGCGATATCTCCTTTGCGAAGATCCTGAAGTGCTTCTCCTAACGGACTGCTGGGTGTAACAATCTGAACTGTGCGCCCTTCAAACTGAACATTCACTCCACCACCCTTGACGACGATAAAGAAGAAACTGTGTTTGCCATTGAATTCAACTTCGACCAGGGCGGTAGAGTTGATTTTATCATTGGCGCCGAAGGTTTTGACGTCCAAATGTTTAAGAATAACTAAAAGCTCTTCAATCTCAGAGATTCTTTTTGCTTGAGCTCCTGCAAGATAAGAAGCTTCCAAACCACGAGTGTCGTATTCATTTTCAGGCTTGCTTTCTTCGTGAGTGGCGGCTTCATAAGTGGCCAGCGCGGCCTGTTTGGCAACGGACAAATCGTTTTCAAGCTGTGTACGAATGGCTTCTACCAATTTCTTTTTATCCAAAACAGACCCCTTGTAGATCAGTATGACGGTTTGTCACAAACAGGGCAACCGCCTTTTAGAATGAGGAGCCCGGCTGCTTGAGAAACTCAAGCTCTTCCGGAGTTGAAATGCGGCCAAGAGCCTTATTCCGGTGCGGGTAGCGGCCGTAGGTTTCAATGATTTTTTTATGCATCAATTCGAACTTAAGACCGTTCTCTAAACCTTTCTGTGAAAAAAGTTTTACAGCTTCCTCGTGAGTCTTGAGGTCTTCACTGTGCATGTAGGGCATGTAAAAGAAATGTCGTTGCACGATCGGAAGGCGTTGATCGTCACCCACTCTTACAGCCTCTTTTGCTAGGTGTAATGCCAGCTCATCTTGGGCAAATGCTCGTGAAGAGTCGCGAAAAAGATTTCTGGAAAATTGATCAAGGACTATGATTTCTGCCAGTCGTCCTTCAGGGGTGCCTCGCCAGGCTTGAGTTTTTCCGGCGACGGCATCTTCAAACACATCATAAAAGCGACGGCGAATTTGCTGATCAAATAGATCGTCTTTCATAAACCACAGACTGGGATCAATTTCTTCGAACCAAAAATCGATGATCGCTTGATAATTCATGATCTCAGTCTAAGGGAAGGGGGAGGGGATGTCAAAATAGGGAGGGCCCGGCGGGGAGCCGAGCCCTAGGGAAGAGGGATTAGTGAGCTGAGTTCGCGGAGGATGTGTCCTCACCCACTTTTTTAGAGCCGATCAGCTTTTCAAAAAAGCCACCGGATTTAGACTGAATTTCGATGCTGCGAGGTTTCGCGGCAGCTGCTTTAGGTAAATACATATTGAGTACGCCATCTTCGTAGTTCGCCTCGATTTTTTCGACGTCTACGGTTTTTGGCAAAGTGAATCTCTTTGTGAAAGATTCCGCGCTATTGCCGCGTTTTCTTTCGCCCGAGATACTTAGAACGTTGTCGTTCAACTCAATTTTAAGATCTTCTTTTTTAATTCCAGGCAAATCGACACCTAATAAGTAATGATCTTCTGTTTCAGAGACTTCAAACGCAGGTGTGAAACGACGCTCAGAATTCGTGTTTGCCGGAGCAGCAAAGCTTTCAAACATGCGCTCCACTTCGTCAAAAAGATCTGTGGCAAAAGGTCTGCGATTTGTCATATAGGGTGTGAGTGTTCTCATAAATACCTCCTTTAAGAGTCTTTGAGTTCTTACATTTCAAACATGGGATTGGAGATTTTCTTGTCAAGGCAAGGAAAGTCCTTAAAATAAAAATCCTAGCGCCCCTGTGTTCGAAAAAAAATTTGTCAAGGTGCTGGCTTTAGGTCAGAAGGAGTTTTTTTAAATGAAAATCGCCGTTGCTGGAGCCAGTGGATTTGTGGGGAAAGCTCTCATTAAGGAGCTTAAAAAAAATCACGAAGTTATTGCTCTGAGCCGTTCTTCAAAAAAAGCAAAATCAGATAGCGAAGTCGAATGGCGCGCTTGTGATCTTTTTAGCTTATTAGACGCGGAAAAAGCTTTAAAGGATGTGGACGTCGCTGTTTATTTAGTTCACTCCATGCGTCCTTCCGCCCATCTGACTCAAGGGACATTTGATGATTTTGATTTGATTGTCGCGGATAACTTCGTGCGTGCCGCAGAAAAGAATCATGTAAAACAGATCATTTATCTTGGAGGCATGCGACCCGACAATGCACCCGATTTGTCGCGACATTTAAGAAGCCGTTGGGAGGTGGAAGAGGTTTTTAAAAACAGCACCATTCCGGCTACGGTCTTGCGTGCAGCCATTATTCTTGGGCCCGAGGGATCTTCTTTTCAAATCATGGCGCGCCTAGTGTCTCGATTGCCGATGATGATCTGTCCGTCATGGACGAATACTTTAAGTCAGCCAGTCGCACTTAAGGATGTGGTTCAAAGCATTCTTTATTGTGCGGAAAATGGTGATACTTATAATAAAGTTTTTGATATTGGTGGGACCGCCATCAGCTATCGCGATATGATGGCTAAAATTGCTGATCAAATGGGATTGAAGCGTTCACTGTTTCGTTTTCCATTGCTGACTCCCCAAATTTCGACATTGTGGGTGTGCTTGATTACTCAGGCTCCTTGGTCCTTGGTGTCACCTTTAGTTAAGGGGCTTCGGATAGATTTACTGATTGATCCGAAGCGAGCCCTGCACATTCCAAATCACCAGTTTGCTGATGTCGATACGGCTTTAAAAGAAGCACTGGTTGACTATGACCCTCATAAAAAGCCTTTGGCTTTCAAAGGAACAGAAGTAGGCAAACATGTCGTTCGTTCTGTTCAGCGCCTGCCGTTGCCCCCAGGAAAAACGGCAGAAGCGGTCGCACATGCTTACTTAGACTTTTTACCGACGTTACCCGCATTTCTAAAAGTGGATGTTGAAGGTCGTTGGGTGTATTTTCGCTGGCGCTTTCCAGATACCAAGCTTTTAGTTTTGGAGTATGCGCCCGAAAGAAGTTGGTCTCACCGTCAGCTTTTTTATGTGCGCGGGGGATTATTAGCTGCAAAAACTGAACGGGGACGGTTGGAGTTCAGAGAGATTCTAGGTGGCAAGGCTGTGATCGCGGCTATTCATGACTTTGTGCCGCGCATGCCTTGGTATGTGTATCGCTGGACGCAAGCTTACTTTCACCTATGGGTGATGAAGCAGTTTGGCCGTTATTTAAAGCGCAACAAAACACAACGCCCGAGCAAACGTCAAATTCCGCGTCCTTCGTAAACTTCTCCAAGCTCGCGACCGCGTGCGGGGAAGAGGGCTTTGACTTTCTCAAAAACCCAAGACAGTCCCGCGGATGCCCATATGATCAGGACGGCATCAAAAGGAACCCGAAATCTGTTTTCAGATTTGAAGAACCACACCGTGAAAAATAACGTCAACATCAGAAGAGCGGCTATTTTTGAATAGTCGTCGTTCTTTCTTGCATAAGCCAGGGCCCCTATCACGGTAAGAGGAAGAAGAAAGAAATGAAAGAACTCCTCCCAATCAAGGAAAAGCGAACGCATCGGCGTTTCCCCCACAGGCCATAACATGTTTCCTGCAAATAAATAGTAAACAAAGCGAAAACTTTCCGCGAGGACCGCTGGGTTTTCGCGCACACATTTGAAACCTTCATTCCAAAAGTATTTCTGATCGGTGAACGGACGAGGCCATTGTTTGAAAGTTCTTTCGCCGGTCACGGTGAATAGTGGCGACATCCAACGACTGCCTTGAGAGTCTTGATTGTCTTTAGAAGGACATTTTCCCTCGACGAAATTTAATGCCCCTGCTGTTGGTCCCATATACGCTTTACCGTAATGCGCTTTCGTCCAAATTAGGTGAGGAATGGCAATAAGCAGGCACCCTAACCCCAGCGCAAAAACTTTAGAGATTCCTTGGCGTAAATTCTTTCGATCACGGAAGATCAACCATAATGAAAACGCTGGTAAAAAGAAGGCGTGATTGCCCTTAAAATAAAAAGCCGTCATTAAAAGGAAGCCGACGATAAAGTAGCCGCTCTCTTTTTCATTCTTTAATGCTTTTAATATAAACCAAAGGGAAAGCGTGATCAGAAACGCATACGCATTTTCCGCAAGATGCAGTGAGGCCATGGCTGCTTGGGGAATATGAATTGCCGCAAAGAAAAGACTGATGAATCCCGCCAATCTTCCGAAGCGCTCGCGCACCATGAGATAGATCAATACAACGATACCCCAAGACAGAAACACTTGAGTCCAATTGAAAAGTTCAAAGCCCCCTAAGTCACGAATCCATTGCGACCATAAAGTAAAGCCAATGGGTTGAAAAAGTTGGGCGGCATTAAATGAGTTTCGTGAAATCTCCCAGGCCCTCTGAAAATAGGCCGACATATCAGAAAAAAGGCTGAGCTCGGGCGGATATGTGATGAATACAAACCAGAAGCGAAGGATGAATGCTCCACACAGCGCGAACACGACGGCCATGCGCTCAGAACTATCGTCTGCCGGAATAAGAGCGTAAAGCAAAACACCCAAGCTCAAAATAAAAAAGGCCAATCCCCCGGCAAGTTTAGGTTCTGACCAGTCTTTATCTAAAATCACGCCGTGAAGGTCGCCACGCGTGCTCCCCGCGATATGCCATTCCGTTTTGCTGGACAAAAAAGTCGCCGTCTTTGTTAAGGGAAGACCTTTTTTGTTGTCACAGATTTTCGATAGTTCCGTGGGTAGGGTCCAATCACCTTTTGTTGTCGTTAAAGAATGAACACAGTTGCGTGTTCGAAGAATGAGTTTGTCTAAGGCAATAGTTCTTGCTGGGGTCGTAAAGCTGAGCCAGTAAAGCCCTTCAGGAGTTCCACGATGATTCAAAGTGGAAGGAGCTTTGTTGTATAGCTTCATGTCGGGTTGAATGAAATTCGCATTGTAAGGACGAGGTGAAAGATAAAAAAACCACGCTAGTCCCAAAACCATGCCGGTTATGCCAATGAATGAAAGAAGATGTGTGCGTTTTATCATGAGTGGGCAAGGGTTTAACCGCGCCGTGGACTCATTCTCAAGTTACGAAAGGTTTAGTGAACAAGTCGTAATAATGACCCGCTATGCAACGTCACCAATATACAATACGGAAGCGTATAACAGAAAAGAACGCCCCAGGGTTTCGTATTGTGAAACAAGTGCAAACCGGTAATTACGAAAAGCAATGGAGCAAAAGCGGCCAAACTTAGTGGAACAGCAAAATTAATGATAAGGAAAATGCCAAAGATAATTTCAATGAGCTTTACAGAGGGCATGATGAATTTTGTTTCGATACAGGCTAAGACGAACTGATCTATTACCGGGCTTGCCGGTGGAATTTTTATCCAGTGAAAGAATCCGTTCAGTCCCCAAAAGACCATCTGCATAGCAAAAGCCCATCGAACGGCGATCTCAAAGTATTCACTCATATATGTGATCTTATATGAATTTTAATCTGGGGCAACCCTGTGATTCTTACCACTGGACTTCGTCAACACTCCCCCGGAAGTTGCGCCCTTTGATAGCTTGAAAGCAACGAGAGGAGCTTGCATGGACATGGATCTCGCAAAATTCGATAAAGAGATCGTCAATAACGAAGCCTATGATCATTTAGCGGAGCGCTGGTATGAGGCGCAAGATGATCCCATCGCTTTACTGCGTAACCAACACAAAGTGGAAATGCCTTGGATATTGGAAGAAATTCGTCGCAACATCGGTTATCGCGCCGAGATCTTGGATATGGGTTGCGGAGCTGGCTTTCTTTCTAATGACTTGGCTCTGGCAGGGCATTCCGTGCAAGGCATTGATCTCTCGACATCCAGTCTGAAGGTGGCGGCGGACCGCGACGTCACTCACACCGTCCGTTACCAACAAGGAGACGTGTATTCGGTGCCTTTTGCGAAGGAAAGTTTCGATGTCGTCTGTGCAATGGACCTTCTTGAACACGTGTCGGACCCGCAGCGAGTGATCGCGGAAGCGACCCGCGTACTGCGTCCGGGGGGGCTCTTCTTTTTTAATACGTTCGCAAAGAATCCCTTGGCATGGCTGGTGGTTATTAAGGGCATGGAGTGGTTTGTAAAGAACACACCAAAGGACTATCACGTGTATTCTTTATTTATCGACCCAGAACAAATGAGGGAGTGGGCAGATGAAAGCGGGTTGGAAGTTATGCAAATTCGCGGAATACGTCCCGTCTTCGCGCAGAAAGCGATGCTTGAGCTTATTCGCACGGGTGTTGTCCCGAAAGATTTTCGTTTCAAATTTACAAAGCTCCCGCTTATCGCTTACACGGGATACGCCAAGAAGATGCGTGAGCATTAAAGACTTCTTAATTTCAAAAAAGAAACTTGTGACACTTTGACACGAAGTTTATAGGTGTCGCATGAACGTTTCGGGATTTTTGCGATATACCAGTCTTATGCTGGTGGGCCTGATGGCGGGAAGCTCTTTTGCTTTTGTGCTGGGAATGGGGCCCGCCATGGAGAAACTCTCTGCAGCTGCGTATATCGAGCTTCATCAAAATTTGGATCCCGCATTCACGGCGTGGAATCCATTTCTTTATTTTCTGGTGACCCTCATCATCGCTGCTAATCTGTATTTGATTCGTCACGACTGGAAGTGTTTAGAGTTTCTTTTAGTTTTGTTTGCGCTGATTTGCGTGCTTGACGAGTTATTGATGACTTGGACGGGGAATTTACCTTTAAACCGCGCGGTTCATTCGTGGCAGATGCTCGCACCTCCGTCGGATTGGGTGGAGGTGCGTTCACAGTGGCTGAGGTTTATGTATATTCGTTGCGCTTTACTCGTTTCAGGCTTTGGACTGCTTCTGGCATCCAGCTTCTTTATGAAACGGTCTCTGTCTTCCCAGCCAAGTGTCTTTGTTGTCTCTTCGGAATGGCAGAAGTCGCCTCTTTAGTTCCGGTCTTTTTTAGCACATTCTCCTTTAAGAACTTCGGCAAATCTGTCTTACCAGTTAAAGAATAGTCCTCCATAATCAATGCTTTAGCTTCTTCTGCAGGCCATTGAAGTTCATCTTTCAGATAGACGTAAGCGGACTCAAACAAACTGAGCTGAGAAATACCAAAAGACTGCGCATATCGTTGCGTAAGAAACGTATTAAATTCAAAGAACTGCCAGAAAAAGGATTTGTCTTCTCGAGCCTGCGCTTTCTCGCGAAGGACATTGACGAAGTTTTTAAAGCTTCCGCTGTTAGCATAAAGATCCCAGTACTTGGCGAAACGATTCATCACCTGCAAAGTATCGAAGTTCATACTTTTTGTACGTAGGATTTGGAAGGGAGGGTGGTCCGCATAGACCATTTGCCACTCTTTATCGTGACGGGCAATCGGAGCTCCCTTTAAGCGTTTTAAAATACCTACCTGAATTTCATGAGGTCTTAAAGAGGCTAGAATATCAAAACCTTTTGCGAAGCTTTCAAGGTCTTCCCCAGGTAGCCCCGCGATGAGATCCGCGTGCGTGTGAACGCCTGTTTCTTCCGCCAGAAAGCGGAAATTGTCTTTTACTTTTTCATAGTCATTGCGACGGCTTACTAAGCGGGCGACTTCAGGATTCCAAGTTTGAATACCGATCTCAAACTGAAGTGCTCCTGGAGGAAATTTTTTAATAAGGTCGCGGATTTCTAATGGCAGACGATCTGGCACCATTTCAAAGTGCAAGAACAAGCCTAAATCAATGCGATCCAAAAAGAATTGCAGAATCGTCGTACAAGTCGTGGGGCTTAAATTGAACGTGCGGTCAATGAACTTAAATTGACGAGCGCCACGATCCAAAAGCTTTTGCATCTCCGAAAGAAAATCTGTCAGTTCAAAACTGCGCACGGCTTTGTCGAGAGAAGAAAGGCAGTATTCGCACCGATAAGGACAACCGCGTGAAACTTCCACATAGATCACTCGGTTCTGAATATCCTCGTCAGTGTAGAGTTCATACGGGGATTTGATCTTTTTGATATCTGGAAGAGCACCAGAGATGAATTTTGTCTCTGGCAGAATTCCATTATCTAAAGCGTTTTTGCAGAACTCATAGAAAAGAAAGTCCGCTTCACCCTTGATGGTGAAGTCCGCAATCTGACAGATTTTCTGAGATTCTGATTCGTGACTGACTTCGGGTCCACCCAGAACCACGATGGTGTCGGGGCTGATTCGTTTCAACAACGAGACAAGCTCTAAAGATTCTTGGGCGTTCCAGATATAAACGCCAAGGCCGATGATCTTCGCATTTTGACGCAGCAATGCCTCGGCGATATCGCGTGGATCTTTTTGAATGGTGAACTCCATGATCTGTGCACGGTCTTGCAGATCACCCAGATTCGCCATCAAGTAGCGCAAACCAAAGGAACTATGGGGGTAACTTGAGTTCAGTGTAACCAACAAAATGTCTTTATTCATAGGGCGCACCTTACTGCATGTTGAAAAAATAAGCGAATTGTCTTTGCCAACCTGAGGACAAATTCGATACGATTACGTGACGGTAATTTATTTTTCAAAGGATTGAATTATGAAAACTGCCACGATGGCACTTTTATTCGTCGCAGCGACGGCCTCGGCCCATGTTGCGCCTCTTGAAAGCTTCGAAACCAAGCCTATCCTCGCAGATCTGAAAGACCTAAGAGCTTTGAACATCCCGGTTTTAGCCAAGGATGAGCGTATTGAGGTGGGTTATGCGATTGTTACTCCTCTCATGCAGCAAAGAATTCAAGAGCGTGCTCACCAGGTGGGTAAGTGCGGTGGCTTTGAAGATCTTAGCCAGGATGTGATGTTGCATTCCAAAGGCTTTGATAAAATGTTGCAAAGCTTGGCCGACATTCAGGAAAAAAATGAGCTTTACGAACGTGCTCCTTTCAAAATTCTTTCACTGACTAAAGACGCAAGGATTGAAGCCGCATTGACGGAAGTCAGCGAAAGCAACCTTCGCAGTTATGTGACATGGCTTTCTTCTTTTCCGAACAGAAATAATCGGGATCCTCAGCCGAACCGCCACGTCGATGAAATGAAGCAGCGTTTGGAAGCGATGCTAGGAAATGCGACCATCCCTTATGAGATCTCCATCATCGGTCACACTTCGACAAAACAAAATTCAATTCGTGTGCGTTTGCCAGGTTCTGAAAGACCGAACGAGATCGTTGTTCTTGGTGGACATCTTGATTCAATCAATCAATCGTGGGGCGGAGATAAAGCCGCTCCTGGAGCTGACGACAATGCTTCTGGTTCGGCGAATTTGATCGAAGCCTTACGTATTTTGATGAATAAAGAACAGCCTAAGCGCACCGTCGAAATCTTCTGGTATGCCGGCGAAGAGTCTGGCCTTTTGGGATCAGCAGAGATTGCAAAACAATATAAAGCTGAAAAGAAAGACGTCGTGGCCGTTCTTCAACTGGACATGACCTTATTCCCAGGCTCGGGTGAACTTGTAATTGGAAGTATGACGGATTTCACAAGTGCTTGGCTTCGCGATTATCTAAAGGCGATGAACGAAACTTATCTGCATGCGCGCGTGGTTGACGACAAGTGTGGATATGGTTGCAGTGACCATGCTTCTTGGAATCGTCAAGGGTATCCAGCATTGATGCCATTTGAGGCGACGTTTAGAAATAGCAACCAGAACATCCACACGGCAAAGGATGTGATTTCTCCTGCCTCCAACTTTAAGCATTCAGCTGTATATACGAAAATTGCTTTGGTGATGGCGATGGATTTGGCGAATAGCCAAGCTCGCCAACCTTACTAAACTATTCAAAAATCGAAAAGGGCTTAAAGGCACAAGGGTTTTCCTTTGTGCCTTTAATATTTTTCCAGCCGCTTAATGCTGTTTTTCACTTCTTCGACAGTATCATCATAATGATCGTCTTTGCGACCCAGAAGGTAAAGGCTGTGCTTCCAATAGCCTGCCTTGGGCCCTAGCAAAGTGATTGTCCCGTTATTCACTTCGTCCAAGAGATAAGGCACGGGCATGAAGCCTACTCCGGCGCCATCCACGATGGCTCTTCCAACGACAGAGATGATATCGCTTTCAAGAACTACTTTTTTTCGCCCTTTGATCTCTTGAAAGTAAAGATCTGTTTCGTGGCGTAGTTTCATTTTGTAAGAGGGAATAATCAGTCCCCAGGGAACGGCATTTAAAAAATCCAGCGCAGAAGTGTTTCTTGAAATGCGGATTTTCATGTCTTTCAAATTTTTACTTGAGACCATTAAATTGACGGGCATGTTTGCGGACGCAAGTTCTTTCACATCTTCAGCGTAAATAGGTTTATTTGTTAAAACCAAATCTATTTCTTCACTGCGCAATTGATTCACTAAAATTTCAGAGGGGGCTGAGCTGACGAAAAAAGTTTTCTCAATATTTCGTCTTTTTTCTCGAATCAAAGGGCTTAATAGGTCTGCGATAAATGGACGCTCGACCTGATCAGTGACACCAATGCGAATTTTCTGACTTTGTTTTTCCGTCGGCGAGCGCAGACTTTCAGCAAACTCGTTGGCGATGTCGAATATCTTTTTTGAATAAGCGTAAGCTTTTTCTCCTTCAGGAGTGAGCTGTAAGTTGCGACCTTTTTTTTCGAATAACTTTTGATCAATGGCAGATTCAAACACTTTTAACTGAGAACTCAGGGAAGGCTGACTGATATGTAAGTACTTAGCAGCGTTACTGACGCCACCCAGACGAGCTGTTACATAAAAGTAATAAAGATGGTTGTAGTTGAACATAAAACTGGACCCCCGGATGACAACGATTTCTTGGCGCCGTTTTGGAACTGGTTTTACGACGTGCCTCTGTAAGTGTTGAAACTCCCTCAAATATCCATTTTGCAGTACTGCAAATATATAGTTTTAAACTAACTAAGTCATCCAAATTATATATTTAAAGAAATCATGGTTGTTAGCGATAATAAAGGCAGAAGGAGGTAGATATGCAAACAGACATCTACTACAGAGACATCACTAAGACTGAAAACCTAGAAGCTTATTTGTTGGAAAAGGTGGAAGGTACAGTCGAAGACTTCTTTAAATACGATAGTGGTGCTCATCTCACAGTGCGAGTGGAAACAGATCGACATCGATCGCAGACTCGTAAGCCCAGCTATATCTGTGAGGTCATCCTTAAAGCCTCTTACATCCGTAACGTCATCAAAGTACGTAAAACAGATGAGAACTTTAAGCGATGTGTAGCTAACACCGTAGACGCTTTGAAAGTAATCTTAAGTAAACAGTCCTCTTTGAAATCTCAGCACCGTCGTCGTGACCCGGCTTTGAACTATCAGCCGGAATCATGGGAAGACGGTGTGGCTTAATGGAAATTTGAACTGAGACAGAAGGAGCAGCTTATGAATACTCTTCTTAAGAAAAACCATGAAGATTGCGAACTAGCTCAAAAACTACGTGAACGAATTAAATGGGATAAGAGAGTAAGTGAAGCTGACCTCGATATCGTCGTCCGTGGAGGTGTAGTCATTGTCAGTGGCTGCGTTGATACCTCATACAAAAAGAATGCGGCACTGGAAGCGATCTCTGACACCGAAGGCGTTTGGGCCGTGGAAGATCGAATTGTAGTTCCAGTAGATTTTCATAGGACGGATGACGAGATTACGGAAATCCTGATGTCCGAGTTGATGGAAATGATCAAGATCGATGGAGAGCATATCGAAATCGATGTGATGAACGGAGTCGTAAAACTTTACGGCGAAGTGTTCCGTCCTCGACTGAAAGCGATGGCCGATGCCTCAGCTTGGGAGCTCTCCGGGGTGAAGGACGTCATTAATTTCATCGAAATTAAAGACCCACCTCGCCGAGCTCCTCTTACTACTGATGAATACCAACCGCTGTTCCACAACCCCGGAACAGATTTTGAGGCAACTCTGAAGGAGGTTTCTTGATGATGAGAGAAACAACATAATTGCGGTCCTTTTCCCATCCCTCCATAATGGGCGCCCTTTCTGTGGCGCCCTTCTTTTTTTCTTTGATCGAAGACGGAAATTTATTTTTGGAAGCAGAGTTGGGTGCTGGCGCTTCGGTCGGCACGCCTTCCGGGCTCGGTTGCCGCCGAGGCTGCGCCTCGGTTCGCGCCATCGTGGCGCCGGCAAAGGCCGACCTTCGGGTCAGCACCAAGCCCACTGCCTAAAAGAAATTTCCTTCGACATAGGAAAAAGAAGAAGGGCTACAGACGGCGGCTTTTTTTTGGGGCGGCTTTGCCGCGTTTTTTGTTTTTGATGTTTGTTCGTAAAGTCGGGATACTTTTTGTATGAAAAAGATTTTGGTTTTAAATGGGAGTCCGGCTGGGGATGGTGGGAATTGTGCTCGGTGGGGTTCTTGGATTTTGAGGTGTTTTAAGAAATTGGGTGTGGATTGTTCTGTGGAAGTTGTGCATTTAAAGACGACTTCTTATGGGGCTTCTTTGAAGAAGAAGATTTCTGCGGCCGATGGATTTGTTTTTGTTACGGGGACTTATTGGGATTCTTGGGGGAGTCCTTTGCAGAAATTGCTTGAGGAGATGACGGAGCTTGAGGGGACTTCTTCTTTGATGGGGAAGCCTTGTGCGGTTTTTGTTTTGATGCATTCGGTGGGTGGGAAGTCGGTGCTTTCTCGTCTTCAAGGGGTGTTATCGACTATGGGGCTTTTGATTCCGCCTATGAGTGGGATGGTTTATTCTTTGGTTTCTGAGGTGGCGCTTCGTTCGAAGTCTTCGCATCGTGATGATTTCTGGCAGAAAGAAGATGCGTTTCTTATTCTTTCGAATCTGGTGAAGGCTTGCGATTATCGTGTGGATTGGGAAACTTGGCCGGTCGACAAAAAGGATCCTCGTCGGATCTGGCTGAAAAACTAGATTGCTTGGATTTTTGTCTTGAGGGAAGAGAAGCGGTCTTACTTATTGTGCTTCGCAGGACAAAAAAGAAGCAGGCACTTCTAAAAAAAAGGCTGCGCTAGGCAGCCTTTTTTAGTTTCCTTTTTTGCAAAAAAACTACGTCATTGATTTCGTCAAATCGCGAACTTTTTTGGAAGCATAGTTTTCTGAAACGAAGTTCCAGTTGATTTGATTCCAGAAAGTCTCAAGGTATTTTTGACGAAGATTGCGGTAATCAACGTAGTACGCGTGTTCCCAAACGTCAGCAACCATCAATGGAGTTGGGCCGTTGTTTGTGAATGGAACTTGTGCGTTTGAAGTTGATACTAGGCTCAATTTGCCAGAAGCATCTGTGCAGAGCCAGATCCAGCCTGAACCGAAAGTTTTCATACCGCCATCAACGAATTTTGCTTTCAACTCATCCATAGAACCGAAGTCGCGTTTGATTGCGGCATCAAGATCTGCAGAAGGTTGTCCGCCTTTGCCTTGCGGAGCCATGTTGAACCAATAGAATGTGTGGTTCCAGCCCTGAGCTGCGTTGTTAAATACGCCGCCAGAAGATGAAAGTACGATCTCTTCAAGAGATTTACCTTTCAACGAAGCATCGGTTTCCATCATCTTATTCAAGTTGTCCAAATAAGCTTTGTGATGTTTGTCGTAGTGATAGTTCATTTGTTCTTCATTGAACAAAGGAGCTAATTCAGTTTTTGCGTAGGGAAGTGTTGGAAGTTTGAACATTAATACGCCTCCTGTTGTCTAATGAAAGTATAATGAAAACAGGAGGCGGTCTATTAATTAAGCATTTTCGCCAAGCATCGTTCTGACGAAGGTTGGCAAAGTGAACGCAGCAGAGTGCAGCTCTTCATTGTAGTATTTAAGACCTTTGGCTGAAGAGAATTGGCGCGCTTTGTCTTTGTTGAAGTCTTTCGCAGGGTGATAGTTTCCTTTTACACCGACTTGCAAGCTCCACATTCCTGATGGGTACGTTGTGGCGTGGAAAAGCATCGTGTGGACGCTGGATTTTCCAAAAATGCCTTTTAAGCACGAATTCAATTCAACGAAAGTGCCTTCATGGAACATGGGCGATTCACCTTGTGTGATGATGATGCCGCCTTCTTTTAATGCGTTTTTGCAGTTGTTATAGAAATCGGCCGTGAAAAGACCTTTTGCTGGACCTACGGGGTCCGAACCGTCAACGATGATCACATCGTAAGAGTTTGCTGCCGCGTCTTTCACGAATTGAATGCCGTCACCGATAATAAGATTCAATTTCGGATTACCGAATTCAGACGCGATTTTTGGAAGATGTTGTTTAGAAGCACGCACAACAGCTTCGTCGATTTCGACCATCGTTACTTTTTCAATTTGATCATATTTGAAAAGTTCACGGATCGTTCCGCCGTCACCACCGCCGATGACTAGAATATTTTTCGCGTTTCCGTGAGCTTGCATCACCGGGTGAGAAATCATCTCGTGATAGTGGAACTCGTCACGCTCTGTGCACATCACCATGTTGTTGATAGCAAGGAATTTGCCATGAGAATAAGAATCCAAAACGCGAACGCGTTGGAACGGATTTGTTTCGTCGAATAGCACATCCCCTGTGTAGCGCAAAGACAAAGCCTGGTTTTCATCTTTATCCGTGAACCAAACGTTGCGTTCGATTTGGAAACCTTTTTTCAAATCGAAGGAAGGCTCTGTGCGCAAGTGCTTCGGTTGGAAATCTGATTTTTGGATCACGTGCAAAGAACCACGATTCATTTCAATCGCCGAGTAATTTGCCTGGAAAGCTTTTTTCAAGTGCTCAAAAGAAACCCAAGGGTCTACAGAGTCACCGCATGTGAAAAGATCGACAGCGGCATATCTGTATTCCGGCCATGTGTGGATGGCCAAATGACTTTCTTGGATCACCACCACACCACTCACACCCCAGGGAGAGAAATGGTGAAAGGTCGAATTAATAACCGTAGCTCCAGCAATTTGAGCGGCATCAATCATACTTTTTTCGATGATCGATACATCGTTCAAAACCTCGGCGTTACAACCACTGAACTCAACTAAAATATGGCGACCTAAAGCTTTCAATTCCGTGCCCTCCCAGGGAAACTTGGTATTTTTGTTTGGAAAAGGGGGGTTCTAGGTCCTTTTGACCCCCCATGCAAGAATTTTCTTCAGAGAATTTACGGCGGTCAAACCTAGATATTCTGCTCTAAAGCAGTGTCCGCTCTGAACTGCGCCCAGAGCGGTTTTCGACAGGAAAATTGTGTTTTATTTGTGTTTTATCTCGAAGCAGTTGTGGATTTTTTTATCGTGGAAGTCTTGGGGTATGGATTCTTCGGTCAAATCTTTCACGGTGTATTTGGCCTGAATTTGCTCTGACAGCTTAAACTTTCTTTTGTTGTTGGAAAAATAAAGGACTCCACCTGGCAAAAGAAGGCTCATGCAGGCATTGACCAGAAAATCTTGATCTCTCTCCACCTCAAAAGTGTCTTCCATTTTTTTGGAGTTTGAAAATGTTGGCGGATCCAAGAAGATCATGTCGTACATAGGGTTGTTTTGGTTCAGGCGCAGCCATTCCAAAACATCAGCATTCACAAACGTGTGATCTTCTGGATTGAGCTTATTCAAACTAAAGTTCTCTTGAGCCCAGCGCAGATACGTTTGCGACATGTCGACACTGGTGGTTCTGGCGCCCGCAAGGGCGGCAAAAACACTGACCGACCCTGTATAACAAAACAGATTCAAAAACTTTTTGTCTTTAGCGGTTTTAAAGACCTTTTGGCGCATAGGGCGGTGATCTAGGAAAAGCCCGGTGTCCAAATAGTCATAAAGGTTCACTTTGAGAACAGCTTGGCTTTCTTGCACCATAAAAGTCTGACTTTTTTCACTTAACTTTTCGTATTGCTTAAGGCCTTCCTGACGTTCGCGCTTTTTGATCACCATATGCTCGTCATCGCTTTTAAAAAGAGCCTTTAAGGCTTCTGTGACGTGGGGAAGATGATTTTTGTCTTTATCGCGAACCGCATCGCTTTTGTCATAGATCACGTAGAAGTCTTTGTAGATATCGACGATAAAAGGGTACTCAGGAATATCACGATCATAAAGACGAAAAGCCTCGATTTTGTTGCGATCGGCCCAGCTTTTCAGCTTTTTGTAGTTCTTTTCTAGACGGTTCTTGATCATATCCATGGCGTGATTCCTGTACGGCGGTTTTAGACAAAAATACGTCTTTATGGTACCAATTCTTTATGTTGGCGCAAAATCGGGCAGAACACCTAGCATTTTTACTTAAAAAACCGGGCTTCGAACTCGCTTTTGTCGAGCACGATGGTCATGTTTATTTTGCGCACTACAGTCAGGACGCGGTCACGCCTTCATCGGCAGTGGTTAAGCTTCTTCAGGGCCTCTTCGATCGCTTTGTCGATCATAGCTTCTTCATTCTTAGAAACCGCATTTTTACGACGGCCCCGCTCACGGAAATGTGCCGTGGAATAATTAAGGTTGTTGCTAAAAGGGCGACCGACTTAATCATCCCGCGCAACCACCACCTGGATGTCCAGTCGCAGTTTTCTGAAATCGGTCCAGCCGAAGTGAACGTATGGCCTTCGACCCACTTGCCAGAACCGGTGTTTACGCGATCTCAAAGTCTGTTTGCGGGAGGCGCATTGAATGAGAACTTAATTACCTTGAGGCAAACCGCCCTTTCCTTGGCATCACAGGTACCACGCGGAGAAATCCTGCACGACTATGACCGGGATATTGCCGCTGTTCTCGTCGATGCGGAAGGCCACCTTTTAAGCTTTGGAGTGAATGCAAACTCGAAAAATAAAACCCTGCATGCCGAAGTGAACCTGTTACAGGGTTTTTATCGAAGAAGGGCTTCGAAAATCCCGGCACACGCCATTCTGTATTCGACTCATAAGCCCTGTAAAATGTGTGCGGGAATGATTTATCACTGGAGTGAAGACCCCGCGTCCTTGCGGGTTTATTATACGGTCGAAGAAAAAGGCTCATTATCCAGAGAGACCATTTTGGATAAGATGAGCCTTAATAAGCCATTTCCTGCTCTGTAAAAGTCGCAAGAATTGTTTTCAGCAAAGTGTCTTTGCGGATCGGTTTGGACAAATGTTTATCGCATCCGGCTTGCAAACTTTTTTGAACGTCTTCAGCGAAGGCATTCGCTGTACAAGCAAAGATTTTCGTAACGGGACGATTCATCTCTCTTTCCATTGCGCGAATGCGGCGAGTGGCTTCATAACCGTCCATTTCGGGCATCTGAACGTCCATAAAGATAATGTCGAAATGTTCTTTTTCAACCAACTGAACCGCATCGACGCCGCTTTCTGCATAAGAAATTGAATGTATCGTGTTCTGTAAATAGATCCCGAACAAGGCACGATTATCATCAACATCATCGACGATCAGAATTTTTAAGCGTTCTTTAGTTAAACTATTTCTAAGATCTTCTTCTTTTCTTTTTTGCGGAAGCTGCGCAAAGTTATTGAGCTTTTCCAAAGTCGGTTTTAGCGTCGCGGTGAAGTAGAACACGCTTCCCATACCCACTTCACTTTCAAGCCAGATTTGTCCTTGCATCATTTCGACAATGTTTTTCGTAATCGAAAGACCTAGCCCGGTCCCTCCGTATCGACGAGTGGTGGTCGGGTCGGCCTGTGTGAATGGTTGGAAAATATCTTTGAATTTAGATCGCGAAATTCCAATGCCCGTATCCGCTACGCAGAAAAGAACGTTTCCGGGACGAGAAGTGCGGTTGCGAGTCACCCGCAACGAGATTTCTCCACCGTGTGTGAACTTGATCGCGTTATTTAAAAGATTCATAAGCACCTGGCGAAGACGGTCCGCGTCCCCAATGTAGAAAGAATCCACGTCGGGATCGACTTCAATGCTTAGCCTCAGGCCCTTTTCTTTTGCACGGAATCCTAAGACGGAAGTGAGATCATCCAAAAGCTTCTGCAAATGGAACGGCAGCATCTTTAGTTCCATTTCACCGGCTTCCACTTTGGAAAGATCCAAAACGTCGTTGATGATTGTCATCAGCTGATTGTTCGCGCGCTGAAGGATCTCAACGAAGGAAGCTTGTTGGTTATCCAACTTCGTTTCGGCCAAAGTATCTGTGATCCCGATGATCGAGTTTAATGGCGTACGAATCTCATGGCTCATGTTCGCCAGAAAAACGGACTTAGCATAGGTCGCCGCTTTGGCTTTTTCGGCCGTTGAAGCGAGTTCTTTATTTTTCTTCTCTAAGTTTTCGGCCAGGCGTTTTTTCTCGGTGATGTCGATCACCATTTTGATGATCTTCATCACTTGACCGTTAGGATGACGAACCGGTGTGTAAGAGCCCTGGATCCAAACCTCTTTTTTAGTTTTTGTGACCCGTTTGAATTCACCGATCTGCGTTTGCCCTTGAGCAAGTTGATACCACATTTGTTGATAAGAAAGTTCGTGCTGCGAGTTTTCAGGCAAGAACATAGAGTGGTGTTGGCCTACGATTTCTTCTAATTCGTATCCCATGATGTTCAAGTAATTGCGATTTGCCCAAAGGATAAATCCGTGAGCGTCGAACTCGATCACCGCGTTTGAATTTAGTAAAGCGTCATAGACTTGATTGGTCATGTGACAAGTCTACTGGCTTTGACACTGCTTAATAAAATTACAAAATCGCCTGGGAATTAAAGTTTTGTAATTTCACTTGGCGATTTCGTAAATTTCATCTGTGGCCTTACACATGCTGAATGACAATGGACTTTTGATGTGAATGAAAACTGACAAAATCCTTCGGATTCCTTTCTTCGTTTCCGTATCAGAGGGAAAATAGAAAAAAGGAGGTCGATATGGCTATGAATCAAATCCAAGATAGCGACACGGCCAAGTGTATTAATAACTGCTTAGCCAGTGTTAGAGTGTGTACTGAAACTCTTCATTATTGTTTGCAACAAAAGGGGACGGCCTTTTCCGGCAAGCATATTGCCCTTCTTCAATTCTGCGCGGACGCGTGCAGTATCTCAGCCAAGTTGATGATCGCGGACTCGGAATTTCATCATCAGGCGTGCGAGCTTTCTTTTGAACTTTGTGATGCTTGTGCCATTGAATGTGAACGCTACGAGGACGACGAAGTTTTCGCCAATTGTGCGGAAGTGTGTCGTCGATGTGCTGAATCCTGCCGGGGCATGGCGGGTATGACTGTGCGAATGCCGATGCAGGGGAGAAGCGAAGGGACTCAAGCTCGTATGTGAAAATAAAAAAGCCCTTTGCGAAACAAAGGGCTTTTTATTTTTTTAGATTTTGTAGAAAAAACTATTTCGCTGGAGTTGCAAACATAGAAGTCGCAAAGAAGCTCTTACGGAATGTAGACCAGTTTGCATCAGCAACAGCCGCGACTCTCCAGTAGTAGTGTTTACCAGCTTCCAAACCTGTGGCTTCAAAAGAAGTGCCTTTAACGTGGTATTCGTTAGCGACCAACCATTTAAAGTTAGGATCTGTGGCCAATTGCACGTGGTATTCAGAAGCGCCTTCAACAGCTTTCCATTGCAAAGCCGCTTTATCCGCTTTCACTTCAGAGAAATAAGCAGGTGAAGCGATTTGTGGAGTCGCTGGAACTTCTCGTTTCGCAGGAACTGGTTGTTTTGGTGGGAACAAGGCATTCATTTTTTCAGCCAATCCACCGTGACCGCCGCCACCATGGCCTTCTTCCGCCAAAGACGGAGATGTAAGAGCTAGAGTCAAAGCGAATGCGAATAGAGATACAGCGATCTTCATGGTAAAGTCCTTTTGTAAACGATGCTTAGAAATTAAAATAAAATAGGGGCGATGAAAACCCTCTTGCGCTTTTTGCTGGGGGGTGTTAGAAATCCCCTTCGGTTTTGCGGATGATCGCTCTAATAATACTCTAAATTCTTGAAATTAGAGAGGAAAGTCCGGACTCCAAATGGCAGCGCAAGGGGTAACGCCCCTCGACAGTAATGTCAGGAACAGTGGAACAGAAAGAATATCCAGGACTATGATCCTAAAGGCGGGAACGGGAGCCTTCTGGGGAGTCGCTGGAGTGAAAACAGCCAAACTCTGCGCGGAGCAAGATCAAATAGGGAAGCATTAGTAGGACGGCCAGTCCGTAGCTTTCGGGTAAGATCGCTTGAGGGTGTTAGTAATAGCACTCCCAGAGGAATGATCATCTACGATTATCGGGACAAATTATGGGACCTGGTGATTGGGACAGAATCCGGCTTACAGCAAAACCGTGATCCCGCCTTCCTTCTTAGGGGCACCAAATTTTAGAAAATTTCTAATTTCAGGGCCTTTCCTTGGGAAATAGGGCTTTTTCACTTAAAAAGCTCTTCATGAAAACAACGATTCTTTTAGCGCTCTTATTTTTCGGTTTTTCTGCGCAAGCGGCTTTGACTCTGCCAACTCCTGCGAACTACGAATCCGGTCGTACTCTTTGTCAAAAGACTTACGCTAACTTGATAGCCCATGAAAAAGGAATCTACGTCACCGTTCCTTTTGATTATTCCAATCCTTCTTTAGGTACGACTGACATTTATTCTTATTTTGTCGGTGGAGTTTACGACTCTAGCAAAGAAACGCTTTTGTATTTCACAGGTGGCCCGGGCTCAACGGCTCACTGGGGGCTTTTCCGTCAAGCGATGCCATACAATGTTTTGATTATGGAACAGCGAGGAATCGGCTGTTCTCGTCCTGCGACTTTAGCGCAATATCTAAATCCTGAATTCTATTCTTCTGAAAATGTCGCGCGCGATGCCGAAAGAATTCGCCAGCACTTGGGAATTTCGAAGTGGACCGTTTACGGCATTTCTTATGGCACAGTTCCGGCAACCATTTATTCTTCGCTTTTTCCGCAAGCGACCCGCGCGACTATTTTAGAAGGTGTCGTCTTTGATGGCGAATCGGGATTGTGGGATGCGCCTCATCGCCGCAAACTTTTGCAACGTATGCTGGGAACTTTACCGGCGGAGATTCTTCAGAAATTAGATCAAGTTCATACGCAATACGGTGTTCCCGCGATCTGGCTTTCAAATTACGCACGCACTCAGATGATGTATGACGATGGGTTGAACAAAATCAAAGAACGTTTTTTGGGTTTTACCGACGAAAAAAAATATCAAGAGTTCATCAAAGAAATGGTCTCGATGTTTGAGCCTATCAATTACACTCCGCATGTGCTTTTTATCTCTAATGATATTCCATATTTTATGATTGCCTGTCAGGAACTTGGATTGGCTCTGCCAAACACTAGCACCGCCGACGCTTATAAGAATGGAGTTCTTACGCCGGTTGTGGATACGGAGTCGCAAGCCCACTGTCGTCAACTTCGTGCCGGGACAAAGTCCACTTACAAAGCAGAACGCTATCCTTTGTTGTCGCCTGTGACATACTTTCAAGGATCTGATGACAGCGCCACGCCGTCACCACAGGCGATCAAGCACTACAAAACGGTTCCAAAGGCGTCGAAACAAATTTTGATTCAAGTGCGCGGTGGCCATAATCCAAATTTACAACTTGTTAACACCGAAAACATTCTTCAAACTCAAATCTTTCATATTGCTTTTAAGGGAGAAAAAATCCCGAAATTTTTGGTTAAAGAGTTCAACGAATCCGAAGAAGTGTTTTGGGCCTTCACTAGCAACTAAGTGGACGCGGAAAACGGTGACTTTTCGCACTGAGACCCACGTCTAGAAAGAGTGTTGGGTAACAAGTTCCCATCGGAATGTATCCGAGAAAGATTTAAATTTGACGTATGGAGGAATATTTCATGCGTCGATTGGTCGTTGCTCTTACGGCATTCTCATTGATTCTGGCCTCGTGCTCTTCATTTCAATCATCGAATAGAGCGCCAGCTTCGGCTCAATACTTCGTTGATCCTAAATATTATGATTTTCAAGTTCTGGTTGCAGAGTCTTTGGACTTTCGCGCAGAAGCTTTGAAATTTGCAGAAGCAAAAAAACTCAATGAAAAATCTGATGTTGCGCTGACACGTGAAGAAGGCGAGTGGTTGCGAGAAAAAGGTCGTAAGTATCTTGAGATCCGCAAGAAGCTCATGGATTTGGCGATCAAAGAAGGTGAACTCTTCTTAGGCGAAAACCGCGTGAAGCTAAACGCATACAAAGGCACTTCGTCACAAACAAAAACTCGCCCTGGTCCTTATCGTGGACCGCACGAGGGACAGTCTGTCACTTATACCGTAACTGAAATTGATCCCACAGACAAATTAGGTGAACAGCAGTTCTTCCGCATTCAAATGGCGCTGTCGGCGGCTTTGCTTTTGTTAGATAACTATCTGGTTGCGATCCAGCCTTATAATGATAACTCCGCTCTTCGTTACGTTCTGAACTATGATACAAATGAGCGACGCGCTCTTCAGCAGATTGCGGATTCTTATTCTTCTCCCACACGTCGCACGCAGGTCGAAAAAGCCATTCAGTTTGTAGACGAAGTCATGGCTTGGCGCCGATCAAAAGGAATCGAAACAAGTTCGGAAGAAAGTTTCTTATACGGTTTAAGTCAATCAAGCATCTGGTACTTGGCGGTTAAAAACGGACAAACCAGTTCCAGCTTCAAAGATTCGATTGTGAATTTATGGAACCGACTGACTCTTCGTGGAAAGCGCGGCGTGCGCGCCGTCTCTTACGGAGTCAGCATGGGTTTTGGCAATATGGTTGGCTTAGTGGAAACGCGGAAAGGTTATCTTTACAACATGCCATCCTCAGAAAAAGAGGCCTTAGTGGCAGAGATGAAGCCTTTGGACATTCTGATGGAAAAAACCCCGTTTCGACTTACTGACAAGATGATTCCGGGACATTATGGTCACGTGGCGATTTGGCTGGGAACGGAACAACAACTTCGTGAATTGCAGGTCTGGGATCAAATTCCAAAGAATATTCAGAATAAGATTCGCTCTGGTCATCGCATCGTTGAAGCTTTACGTCCGGGGGTTGAAATCAACACTCTGGAGCATTTCTTAAACATTGATGATTTCTTGGTGATTCGCGATAAACGAAAAATGTCAGACGATTATCGCCGCAAAGCCATTCTGCAAGCGGTGGCGCAAATCGGAAAAGAATATGATTTCAATTTCGACGTCGCGACCCATGAACGTATTGTCTGCTCGGAAATTGCCTATGTCGTTTATGCTGACGTGAAATGGCCATTGGAAGAGATGGTTCGACGCTACACGATCAGTCCTGACAACGTCGCCCAGCTCGCAGTGGGCAACAACCCTGTCTTTGAGCCGGTTATCATGTACTACGGCGGAAAACGTTACTTCAAAGATCTTCCGTTCTCTTTGTCTTTGTTACTAAAGGCGACGGATCAATCATACGCTGAATTTGAAAAATTCCAGAACCTATAGGATGCGTTTATGAGAAATAATTTGCGATGGGCTCTTCTAGCGGGAGCCTCTTTCTTGTGTCTACAATGTACTCATAAAGAGAAGCGGGAGCCAGCAGCGACAAAATCTCTTACTTCCGACGCCGGGGTTGCAGCGGCCGCAGAAATCTTCGGTGGAGATTCGCCGACACAAGCTTATCGTCATCCGCTGAAAATTGATTTTTACACAAACGGCGATAAGAATTATTTATCTAAGACGGCTAGAAAAGCTTTGGAACAAGCCTTGACCGAAAGTCTTTCGGCGGATGTTTCAGAGCAAGCGCTGGCTAAGATTGTTGTGGGGAACCTGAAAGAGTCGATGATCGAAAACTTCGTAAAGACGATGAAGTTTTATAAGATCGTGAATACGGGACTGCAAATTGATCTTACGTTTGTTCCTGAACCCTATCGTAAAGACGACTACGGTCCCGAGCTTTCAAGCAATCAGCCTTTTCGCTTAAGCGATACCGGAAGTTTGAGTCGGAAGTGGGAGACTTTAGAAAAGTCCTCTGTCACCGGATCAATGTATAACAACTCGGTGTATATTCCTGTTAAAAAAGACGCTGACTATATCGGCGGAATCGTAACTCTTTATATTGAGATTCTGGATATGAAACCGGGAATCCCGAATCCGATGAAAAAGGGCGTAAAGGGTTATGTGCGATATCGCCGTTATTATCGAGTGAATGAAGCTTTAAATAAGCCTGTGCAATGCGAAAACTTTATTGCGACGGCCAAAGGGGGCGGGAACGGCGTTCCCGTCTTCTATACGGTGGATCTTTATAAGAACTTCAACCTGAAAAATATCATTCCGACGGATGAGTATTTAGAGGTTTATCCAGGGCTGTTAGCGACCTCCAGCGAGGGCCGTTACGAACTGATGCCAGATAAGTCAGACGCTGCGGGAAAATCCATCCCAACGGCGACATTTATGATTGAGCCAAAGAAAAAGTATTCTGAATTTGTCAGCTTTACGCTCAAAAAAATTGTTTACGATATGGAAAAGAAGGAAATCGATCTTTCTAAAAGTTCTGTGGACCTTGTCGAGTACAATTCTCACAACCAGGATTCTTCATCCCAGAGTCAGGATGCGGCCCTTTCCAATGCAAAACGCCAGTTGCTTAAAAAATGTGAAAAGCCGCTCAGTCGATTCCTGAATCTTGAATCTGTTCTTAAAGGAAGTGCTCTATGAAAAAAACTGTCATCGTCTCTTTAGCATTTCTTCTAGGCTGGCAAGCGCAGGCTCAAAATGTCTCTTTGAAAGAACGCTTGGCTGCTGTCGAGTTTTATAAGAAGAATTTCGATGTTCTCTATTCGGCTGAAGCGTGTCGCCGACCCGAAACTCTTTTAAAGGAGATTCAAAAACTTCCTAAGGCTGAACAAACAAATGCCCGTGCTTTTGTGAAGGCCTATGAGGCTCAAGTTCCAGAATCCTTGTTGCTGCCTTTGGTTTATTGGAAATTTGTTAAAAAGAATTTAAGCAATGAAAACCGTGTTCTGCAGTCATTGCTTCAGTACCGCATGCAGCTTCTGCGTGATTATTCTGAGCATCCACTTAAAAAGGATAAATCTGCGCAGGCGAAGGCACGCACCATGCTAGAAATGCTGGCGACAAAAAGTCAGACGGCATTGTCTTTACAAAGCACAGAGTTGACAGAGGATCTTCGCAAGATATTCCCCGAAATGGATGACTATGTCCTTTCATCAACGGGTCTTATTGCAGGAAACGTTGTCGAAATCGTCAGTCATAATGAAACCTCACCTGAACGTATTCAATGGTTCAACGATCGGGTTATCTTTGCCGGCGGAAAACTGGATTTTAACCAGCCTTATATGAAAATGCCTCTATCGAATGAGGATGAAGGGCATCCTTCATTCAAGGATCCGATGTTTGCAAAGATTCGCGACATGATCATCTCGTCGAAAGAGTCGGTTTTTATTAATATTTTCCTTTTCGGTGGGACGATGGGAGGAACACTTTCCAAGTTTCTTTTAGATCAAACTATCGAAAAGAAAAAAGCCAATCCCAATTTCAAAGTTCTGATCATGCACGACTATGCGACGAACTATAATATGAAGGATGAGATGATGCCGATCTTTAAGTATATTAAAGATCGCGCGCAAGAGCCGGCTTTAAAAGGTTCGGTTATTTTGCTTCAAGCAAATATCCAAAGACATCCGCCCGGAATACCTTTTGGTTTGACAAACTTTGTTCCTAAAACAGAAGAAACATTCAAATCCTTGGAAAAACGCAACACTTACTATGAATCAAAAATTGATCACAGCAAGGTCATTGTTATCGATGCGGAATCAGATGCGCCACAGGCTTACTTTGGTTCAAAGAATTGGACGGATCACAGTGGCGGATATTACTTCGACAACGCCTTGTACGTAAAGGGGCCCGCTGCCGCTATGGTGCAAGCTGCATATTATGATGATGTGGAAGCGGCTTTGACCTTAGATCCTAAAGAAAGAAAATGGTTCTTCTTTAAAGAACAGGGCTTTTCGAACGAGGCTTATCTGCCTCAACGAGAAAAGATTCTTTCTTGGTTTAAACTAAAACGAACTGCGTTTCCTGCAGTGGGAAATCAATATGTTCGTTTGGCGGAAGCTAATGTGGACGGAAAAATCAAAGATACGCGCAACATGCTTATCGACATGATCGCAAACGCCCAAAGCCACATTTATATGGAGCATCTATTCATCTATGACAAATATATCAATGACGCTTTGATGAAGCGTAAAGCTCAAGTGCCATCTTTAAAAATCCGTATTGTGGCCGACCACAATGGGAACTTTAAGATGGGAGGCTTGCCGAATACATTGTTCCTAGGTCAACTGATGGATCATGGTATCGAAGTTCGTGCACGTCGTACCCTGGGAATTGAGGCCCACTTTCCTAACGGCACGAAACAAGAGTACCACCAGGAAAATCATCGTAAAATCACCTCGGTTGATGGGAAAGTTCTTTTGGTTGGTTCGTCCAATCTGAATCCAGATACATTGCAAGGAAGCTTCCGCGAATTTGGAGCTCAGATTTATGACACCGCAGAAATCCGCAAGTTCGAATCCGAATTTGAAGAAGATTGGTCGGATGATAAAAAGATCGGACCTTTCTTCGAAGGGGAGGCTTTGCAGTTAACAATGATGGGCAAAAAGCTTTCTCCCGAACTAAGTCGTCTGTTGAATGACGTGGGCGCAAAATTGATTCGAGCCAAAGACGACATCGAGAAGCGTTAGAGTTAGTTCAAAGTATCACCATGACGCCGAAGAAATATCTTCGGCGTTTTCTTTTTTAACGCCTTGAGATACTATTTCTTCCTATGGAAAAAATGGCTTGGAATATCGAATCAGAGTACCCGTCGTGCACGTCTCCGGAGTTTCAAACGGAGTTTGCTAACTTTGCTAACAAAGTTTCTTTGCTTGAGGACCTTGTCAAATCAGTGCAAAACGCACTAACAAAGGCCTTAGACTCCAACGCGGATCCTGCTTCATCAACGTGTGAGCAGGTTCAGAAAATTCTTTTGGAACGAGACGCTGCCATCGTCCTTTCGATGAACATGGGCACTTATCTGAATTGCACGCTCTCCGTCAACTCTGCGGATGACGTCGCTCAAGGGAAGTATTCAGAGCTTCAGTCTATGAATTCGCGTTTCTGGCAATCTACGATCCCGGTGAATAACTTCTTAAAACGATGTTCGGAAAATTTCTTAAGTCAGGTGTTGGCGCATCCTGAACTGAAGCCGGCAGAATTTTACTGGAAAAATGAAAGAAAAAATGCAGACACGCTTTTAGCGGACTCAGAAGAAGCATTGCTAGAAGCCGTATCTAACCCGGGTTTAAGATCCTGGGGCGAGCTTTACACGAAGCTTAGCGGTTCTATGCGCTGTCACCTTCAGTGGGCCGATAAGACGGAAACAGTGGGCTTGGCTCATGCCAGTTCGTTGACTAGAAACGTCGACGAAAATACTCGTAGGGTAGCGTGGCAAAGTATCCAAAACGGGTGGGCCGAACATAAGCATTCTGCGGCTTTCATTTTGAATTCATTGGCGGGTTGGCGTCATGAAGTGAATAAGAAAAGATCTTATTCTAAACCTGTGCATTTCCTCGATACGTCATTGCACAACAATCGTATCGAAAGAAAAACTTTGGATGCTTTGATGACCGCTTGTCATAACAATCTCAGCGAGACTCGCAAAGCTCCTTTGATGATGGCAAAAATGATGGGGAAGAAAGCTTTAGATCCTTGGGATCTTTTAGCGCAAAGTCCGGTTTCTGGTGGCAAGAAAGAGCGTTCCTACGAAGAGGCTTTGCAGCTGATTCAAGATTCCTTTGCGCAGATTGATCCGCAGATGGGGGATTTTGTGAAGATGATGGCCGACAATCGTTGGATTGAGGGCCGAGTTCTTCCGAACAAACGCAATGGAGCTTACTGCACAGGATTTGCAAAACGTCGCGAGCCGCGTGTATTTATGACGTACATGGGATCAAACAGCGATGTTTCTACATTAGCGCACGAATTGGGCCATGCCTTCCACTCTTGGGCCATGCGTGATTTGCCAAGATCACAAACGGGTTACCCTATGACGTTAGCAGAAACGGCCAGCATTTTTGCAGAAACAGTTTTGCACGATGTTCTGATTGAAGAAGCTCAAAGCAAAGAAGAAAAGATCGAATTCGCGTGGGGAGAAGTGGAGGGAGCGACAAGTTTCCTAATCAATATTCCAGCGCGTTTTGAATTTGAAAAGAACTTCTATGAACAGCGTTTGAAGCGTTCACTAAACGCCGATGAGCTTTCGCAATTGACGGACGAAGCATGGACGAAGTGGTACGGACCGACATTGACTTCGAATGACAAGATGTTCTGGGCGACAAAACTGCATTTCGCTATGGCCGGAACTAGTTTTTATAACTACCCGTATACGTTTGGTTACTTATTTGCGATGAGCATCTATGCTCGTCGTAAAGAGCTGGGTAAAGACTTTATGAAAAAATACGTCGAGATTTTGCGCGATACCGGCCGAATGACAGCGGAAGATTTAGTGCAGAAGCATTTAGGCGAAGACATTCGTCGTCCCGAGTTCTGGCAAAAATCCATTGATGTAATAAAGAACAAAGTTAATGCATTTGAAAAGCTAGCGCTTAGCTAGCGTTTCTTTTGAAGATAGAATTTCAACAGCTCGGAAGTGCTTACAAAGCTTCCGTCTTTGAATTGACAGCGATCGAGCGCAAACCATTCATTGCCGACCTTGAACTCCAGAAGCTCAGGCTTGCCGTCAAGCTTGCGACAGAGATTGAATGCCGGGTTGCTGTTTTCATCGTGGAGTTCAGAAAACTTAAAAAATTTTCGATCATTGAAAGCGGTGGTGCACTTTAGATCTTTACACTCTTTGGAATAAAGCTGATTTTTATCCGAGTTAAAACAGTAGTGAGCTTTGGTTGTTGAGACGATGCCGTTCGTTGTTGAACGAAAACTGCCATCCACGCACCGAAGCTCGGACTGTGCGAAAGAAGAACTGATAAGAATAAATAAGATACTACTTAACATAGTCTAAGAACTTTCCTCTTTGCATAATATCGTTTTTAGGAATCCAGATGTTGCCTTCTTTACACTCATACGCAGGATCATAGCTGCAACCTCGGCCCCATGAGTTTCTAAGAAGATATTCGCATTGTCCGGATTTTTCATTAAAGCGACGACCCACGATCACACTGGCATGCATCTGCGTTTTTTCAGTGTCCCGGCGATCCATAAGGTTGGAAGCGTCGTAACCTAAAGCCACAGGATTACTTTTATTCAGCTGTTCATCAAGATCGCGAATCATCGCTTTCTTGTCGAAGAGATACATATTGTTTTCAGTCTCTAAATTTGCTTTGATGCGCGGATTGCAGGTTTTGTCGGCCAAGTTATCAATGAAATTGCGCGACGAACTCTCACTTAGAACTTTTTGCAGGTCACCTATCTTTACGTTGGGGAACAGAACTCGTGAAGCTTGGTGAAGTTGCACGCAATCCGCTCCAGCGATGCCCAGCTTTTGTCTTCCCAAAGAATCAATTTCTTTAAGCGTGTTCTTCAAGTTCGAACGTGAGTTGTCTTCGCTGGGGAAGTCCTTCTCTAAGCAAAAACCTTTTTGGACGGCGTTATCGATGGCTGAAGCGGTGAAACCACCCTGAAATTTTTCAGCCGTTGATCCAAAAGTTTTCTGAATATCACTGATAATACCGTCGTTATAGGTGACCGCCATATCTGCGGCAGAGATTTTCTTTTTAAGTCTGTATGAGACTAGATCCGCGCCAGCAAATGCATAACACCAACCAATAGAGTCTTGATTTCGCACAGGTCCCATTTCTTTGCTCATGTCGACGCCCGTGCAGGTCTTTCGTTCGCGTGCCGCCGATTTAATACCTTCTTCTTTGTACCGTTTTAAAAAGGCGTCCGTTTCTGCTTGGCTCAGGCCGACGCGTTTTGCATACAGGCGATACTCGGTTTCAAACATTTCGACGCGGCCGTTTTCAGAGAAATTTTTGATGTCATCTTTTATGCGCGACATCTCACCGCGAATGGAAGTCGTTTTAAGTGACTCTAGGAAGTTATCTGAAACACCCATGTTCCGGTTGTTGATATTGCAGGCTTGAAGATCTTTCTTCGTCATATCAACGAGACGAGAGACGTCTCGGTAAGTGTAATTCTGAACGATGAATTTCATCTGCTCGCGCACAGCTTCGCGATCACACTCTTGAGCGTGCGAAAAGCTAGACAAAAGAAGGGCTTGAATAAAGACGAGTAGAATCATCTCCAATTACATCGGCCAATGCGCCGATGTAATTGAGTATTTTTGAGGTTTTACTTAGGGAAATGGCGCATTTCCGCAATTTTTTTGAAGGCAGGGCGTTGCTGGAATTCGCTCATCCACTTTTGCACATTTGGATAAGCTGTGAGGTCATACTTAAGTCCTAACAAGATATTCGTGACCGCGCCCACATTGACGTCGGCAACGGTAAAGCGGTTTCCTACGAGATACGTTTTTCCTTCAAGGCCGCGGTTTAGAACACCTAAAACTCTTGGCAAGGCCTTCTTCGCATTCTCAATGATTTGATGATTGCGGTGTTCAGCGGGAACAAAGATTTCCTGGATCATCCAGCTAACAGCAGGTTCCTGAAAATCGACAAGACCCCATAAGCTCCACTGTTGAATCAAAGACTCTTCCTGCAAGTTTTTCGCGGCTAACGGGCTTTCGAATTTTTTTGCCAGATAGTTGGTGATAGCCATGGATTCCCAAAGTGTGAAGTCCCCATCGACGATCGCTGGAATCTTTCCATTCGGGTTGATCTTAAGGAAAGCTTCAGACTTTTGCTCTTTTTCACTCATGTTCAAAGGCATCACCTCGTAGGGAACACCCAACTCTTCAAGCATCCAATAACAGCGACCCGCGCTAGACATCGGAGAACCGTAAATTTTAATCATAGATAACCCTCCTTAAGAGCTTGCGCTGGAATAAAAACGCAAGGCAAATTTCCAAAATTTGTTTGAAAGATAAATTAAAAGACCCGCAAGAACGACGACCCAAGCAAACAGTTCCAGTTGCGGTGGTTCTAAGAGGGCGCGAGCAGGAACACTTGCGATCACGCCGACGGGAAGCGCGGTTAATAGAACCCATTTAAACCAAGGAACATAAATCGAATCGGGGCGCATCCCAAGCTTGTAAATCTGATACCAAATGAACTGCAAATTTTCTGAGCGTGCAAAGATCACGGCGGTTGAAGCCATAAAAAATCTCATGGCGTACAGAGCGACCAGTCCACAAGGAATCAAAATTAAGAGCCACAACAGTCGAAACCAATTAAATTCAGAAAGTTGCAAAAGACTGTAGATGAACCAAGCCAGGCCCAGCCCCAGATTTCCAATCATTGCAGTTGATGCTTTTTGCAGACTCAGCATGAACTGCGAGTTCACAGGCTTAGCTAAAAGCAGATCCAAATCACCTTTGCGGACTTTTTCGGAAAATTGATCTAAGTTTTCCGAAAGGATGATCATATAAAGTCCGTCGACCACAAATACAATTCCCAGAAAGACACGCATCTGTTCTAAGTTCCAGTCACCAATACGGGGGGTGTGATGGAATAAAACTTCAAATGTTATAATCTGAGCCGCATACCAGAAAATATCTGTCATGATTCGAGTCAGGAAGTTCACACGATATTCAAGATCGGCAATGAAGCTGGTCCTAAAAAGAGCGAAGTACAAAAGAAGATACTTTTTAATGTTCTTCATTAAGCACCTGTTCCCGCATAAGTTTTGATTCCCTTACGCCACATCGCCATGCCAATTAAATTTACGACGACAATGCCGATAGTGACGGAGACAAATGACTGCCATACTGTCGCTATTTCAAGTCGACCCGTGATATATCCGACAGGAACATAGACTCCGGCGCTGAATGGAAGAGCGATGGCCCAAGTTCTGAATGGTTCTGACATCAGATCCAAAGGAAAAAGTTCTCCGGTGAAAAGCCACAGAGCTAAATTCTTTGCTCCAGTTAGGGAATAGACCTTATTGAAATAAAAAGCGATGGAAGCAACCACAAAGCTGATCGAGTGAACCAGGATGAGATAGTAAAACTCTAAAGCAAAGGCCATGGGAAGTCTTGAAAGCTGTGTCGGTAATTTAAAAATCATAACGACACTAAGTGGGATCAGCATCGAGACAAGTGTCGTGACGAATTTGTATCCCATCAACTGCGAAAAATAATACTCGTAGAAACTCATGGGTCGAACCAGCAGGCTGTTGATGGTGCCCGTGTCGATTTCTTGAATCATTCGGTATTCATACATCCAGCTCGTGCAAATGCGCGCAAAGAAAGCGCCCCAGAGAGCATAAGAAAGATAATAGTCGCGGGTGAATCCGGCAACTTCGGCTGTGCCAGCACCGACAAAGACCGCGTGCCACAAAAGCATCTCGATGCCTGTGGTGATCGTCGGTTGCAAAATCGCATCGACGAAATAGTTCAGGCGATATTCAAGATTTGTGACGATCGCCAATTTAGCGAACGCGAGATTCCGTTTCCAAAAAACGGCGGATGACATCTTCAAAATCGACCTCTTCATTTTCAGCTAATTCACTATTTGATTTTGCCACGAAATCAGGAACAGTTCCCTGATAGACGATGTGCCCTTTACTAATCAGAAGAAGCTTGTCGGCAAGCTTGGCAATGTCATCCATATAGTGGCTGGTCAGAATGACGGTGGGGCTTTTTTCTTTAACGTACTCATCCAAGAATTCGCGAATGGTTTCTTGGGCGACGATATCAAGGCCAATGGTGGGCTCATCCAGAAATAGAACTTGGGGTTCATGTAAAAGCGCACCGATAATTTCCATTTTCATGCGCTCGCCTAAGCTTAAGCGGCGTAATTGGGTGTGCAGAACGTGCGAACACTGAAGCATATCAGCCAGGTGCTCAACGCGTTTGCGGGCTTTTACTAAATCCAAATCATAAATGCGCGCCAGGAGTGCATAGGAATCAGCGGGAGAAATATCCCACCACAACTGATTTTTCTGACCTAAAAGAATGCTGATCTGACGAAGAAACTCGTTTTTACGTTCCCACGGTCGGAAACCCAAAACTTTAGCGTCACCACTCGTTGGCGTTACCAGCCCTGAGAGCATCTTTAAAAGAGTTGTTTTGCCAGCGCCATTAGCGCCTACAAGACCCACAATTTGACCAGATTCAATTTGAATAGAAGTGCTATCAAGGGCTACACGATCAATGTGCTTACGATTCACAAAGCCGCGAAGGGAATTTAGAAATCCTTCGGGCTTTTGATAAGTTTGATAGACGCGTTTTAGATTTTCAGTTTCGATTGCTATCGCCATGTTGGCGACACTATAGACTAGTCTTGGACAAAAGAAAACTCAGCGTAACGTTCTTCGTCGCTGAAGTAAGTCTGAGCGTCAGAGGAAACATAGCTTCCCTCAACGATGCGACCTTCTTGGCAGCCTTTCAACGAAGCGCGTGAGCCGTCGAATTCGCAATCTCCAGTGTACCAGGCTTTTTCAGAGTACTGGATTTTGTAGCCGATAAGCTCTTGACCCTTATAGAAGGCCATGACTTGATCCAAGCGAGTACGCCCGGAAGCGTAATAATCTCCCTCGAGAATAGTGTCGCCCCAGACTTGCGCCTGATCCACGGCCACCTTTTTCAAAGTCTCGCGAGTTTCAGCTGAAATTTTTGTGAGTTTTGCTTTTTGATCGTAAACGAGGACGCGGCTGTAAGGACCTTCACAGGGTTCAGTACGGCAAGCGTGCTCAAAATGAGCAGCCTCTTCATAGAATTTGTCTCCGTTAGGACCCATTTGGTCAGCCAAAGCCGTCGCGGAAGCACACAATCCCAAAAGTGCTGACATGATTAGTTTTGAAAACATAGTGGCCTCCTTTTCAAAGGAGACTATGCGCCTAAAACGAGAAAAATTTTAATACATAGACAATATGTTATTATACGAAAAATGAATCTTACCCGCTCTGGGAGCTGGTCTTAAGATGGCTGATCTGGCGCAAAAGCCCTATTTAAGGCGGAATGCGGCCGTGATCGGGGCGTGATCGGAGCTTTTGATATCAGGATGAAGAGTGGAAGAGTGAGTTAAGAGCCCGCGAACGAAGATGTGATCCAGCTTCATACCACGATCATCGTTATCTAAAGGAATTTTCTTAAGTCCCAATGGAGACAGAATCTCATTTAAGGCACTGGTGCGGTTGCCGTTCCAGCTATTGAAGTCTCCAGCAAAAATGATGGGGCCTTTATGTTTTTTCAAGAAGTCCGCGACAGCCTGAATCTGGGCGCGGTTGTTTTTGTCCTGAACGAAATTTAGTGCGTGAATATTTGCGACCATCAAAGTTTCACGGCTGTTGGCGATGGCGAATTCGGCAATCAACGTCATTTTAGGAGTGCGTGCGATCGGTTCACGCCCGGGGCTGCGCAAGAAATGTGTTTTCAATGCCGTGATTGGAGAGCCGTTCATAACGCCTGTTGGGTCATTGTCGATAAAGCTGGTGGCGAAATCCCAGCAAAAGTTTTTTTGGCGAAGAGCAATAGACGTCACAAAGGTATCGAGCATCGCTTCTTGAATAAGAACGACGTCGGATTTGGGAGCGAATCGCTCAAAATCCATGGCCCAGCGAGCTTTGGACTCCGCTTTTTTGATATTCCAAACAAAGATAGAAAAGTTAGAAGGAAGAAACTCTGCCTTGCAATCCCCGAAGTGAGTCATCACGTCGCTGTCGCTCGGAATTTCATATGCGTATGCCGAAGTGCCTAGTAGCACTGCCAATGCCAGGATCCATCCCTGCATCATATGTCCCCCAAAAAAAGCCCCTGCTTCTTTTTTTAGATTTTCTTTTCAAGAACTGTGAACTCCAGCCCTTGAACTTTCGGGATCCCGAAGCGTTCGTCACCGTAAGGAAACGGCTTTTTTTCCTTGGTATCGCGGAAGCCATGCTTCACGTACCAGGCAATCAATTCAGAACGTACCGTAATCACCGTCATATAGATGCTAGTGCAATCCCAGAATTGTGCAAGTGCTTCTGATTCGTCTAACAACATCTTGCCAATTCCCTTACTTTGCAATGACGGATCGACGGTTAACATCCCCAAATAACATTTCGTATTTTGTCTTTCTAAATGCACACAGCCCAAAAGGTCGCCTGTGTCGTCGTCTTCGGCGATGAGTATGATGGAATCCTCTTTGTTGATCAGCTCACGGATCCCTTCGGCATCAACGCGTTGGCCATCAAGAAGATCCGCTTCGGTCGTCCAACCTTCTTTGGAGCTATCACCGCGGTAAGCGGAGTTGACGAGTTCGACAAGGTGGTCGATGTGGCTTTCATCGGCTTGGGTGAATTCTATGTGCATGAGATCCTCCGACCCAAAGGTGCCAGGTTCTTTTTTGTACTTCAACGCATCACTTTGTGCTGCGGTGAAGTACAAAAAAGAAGCAGGCACCTTTTAGTTTTTCTTGGTGTAGATGAAGAGTTCTTTGCCTTGGCGTCGGGGAATGGATTTTTGCCAGCGGCCCCAGAAGATGGGCTGATAGTGGGATTTTAGGCGTTGGCGCAGTTCCCATTCGGTTCCGCCGTAGGGTGGGCCTTGGCGTTTTTCGAAAGTGAAAAAGACGCCCATCAGGTGGCCTCCGCTGACTAGAACGCGATTCCAAACTTTGACGAGTTCCTGGCGTTTTGCCGGGTTGATGGCGCAGTAGCACGTGTGTTCGAAAACGATGTCAAAGGCTTGGTCGTATTCGCGAGGAAGTTTAAATAGATCGGCTTCAACGAAGGTTAAGTTCGAAAGATGGCCGTAATTTTTCTTGGCTCTTTCAATAGCTTCGGGAGAAATATCGACAGCCGTCACAAAGTGTCCTGCGGCCGCGAATAAAGCGGCGTCGTGACCTTCTCCACAACCTAAAACCAAAACGCGGGAGCGCGCGATTTTCAGTCGAGGAATCATGTCTTTCAAAGCTTCTGCCGGCTCACCCAAATTCCATCCGGGGTTGGCTTCTTCTTTGTAGATGCTGCTCCAATAAGTTTCTTTTTCGACATTTTCGTTCGAGGGCCAATAGTTTGGAATGTCGTAAGTCTTACCTTGGAACTCGATGAAATCGTCGCCGTATTCATCGAGCAAATTAAAGAAACTGGCTTGAGCTTTGCGAGAAAAAACAAAAGGAATGTTGTTCGAAGTATAACCGTGAAAACGATCCCACTCATCCAGCGACAAAGATTCTAATTGAAATGAATAGTGAACGCCGTAGGGAAGAGAGATTTCCCAAACGCCTTCTTTCAAGTGAACTTGTGATGCGACGTAAGGCTCGTCGAAAGCTTCGACGATGACGGGAGTTTCACCGATGGTGGAAAGCAGGGTTCCACCTTCATGAATTTTTAGATTTTGCAGAAGTTCTTGTCCTACCAATGGGTCTTGGATGCGAATGTCTCGGCTGAGTCCAAAACCCTCTTCATCAATCTGGATGAATTGTGTAGGAATGGGCATTTCTAGTGTGTCGCTTCTTGAGGAGCCGCTGTCGCCGCTGGAGTTGCCGTTGGAGCTGCTTCTTCTGTTTCTGGAGCTTCACCTGGAGTTAAAGTCGTGCCTTCAGTGAACACCACGATGTCATTTGTCGTTTTTACGGATTGAAGAACCCATTTGTCTGTGTTGGCGTCTTCGGAAGGCTCACGGTGAAGAACAGCTTCGCCTTCGATGATTTGTTCAAGCTCTTCGCCCTCTTCAGAAGGCTCAATGAATTTGTAAGCGAACACAGCGCGAACTTTGTTATCACCCAAAGATTCTGTCCAAAGGCGCATGATAGAAAGGTCCTTAGCCTGAGGCTTCTTCGTTGTTAGCGTGTTGCCGATAAGTTCAGCTAATTTCAACTGGATGCCGGAGTGCGTCTCAAAACCCACAGCTTCAGAAGTGTGAATTACATTCCAAGTCCAAACCAACGCCACAAGAAAAACAATGAGGCTAACAATTTTCTTCATTCCTAGAGTCCTCTCTCCATTTACTCAGTGTGATAAAACTGACATCCTTATCCGAGCATGATATTCCGTTTTTTTCAACAACCGTGCAGAGAGGATATCTCATGAACCAACAATGGCTGACAATCTTAATGTCAAAGGGGATTGAGCTGGAGCAGAACCTGCGTCAGCAGTTGCAAACTGCCAAAGACGAATTGAAATCTCAGTTGGAAAGTCGTGGCATTCGTATGAGCGCGGCGGACCTTGCCGCTCTTTTGGAAGAGGTTTCCCCGAAGGCTTCGCATGCTGCTTTGAGTTATGCGCTGGATATCGTGAGACCTTTTTCAGCCGGCATGGGTTTAAGAATTTCTCGCCTTTCTGACACGCAAGTCGAGATGGTGGTTCCCGCTCGCACTCGCAATATGAGCGAAACCAACAGCATGCACGAAGGGGCTTTGACAACCGCAGCGGCAGAAGCCGCGAAAGTGTTGTGGATGCGCCACGCTCCCGTGGGAAACTTTGAAATTTCTGTTTCTCGAATCGAAGCTGAATTCTTTAAAAATCAAACTGAAGACTGCCGTATTCGCATGGAGCTTCCAGAAACCACGCGTGAGTTGGTGCTTTCAGCATTGCGCGATCATCGTGAAGCTAAAAGCGAAGCCGAACTTAAGATCTTTGACGACAACGAACAAGCTGTGGCGGAGATCCGTTTGCAGTTGAATTTTAAACACACTCCCGCACTTGCTGGACAAGAATAGTTTTTAGGATTTATGGAAATTTTAGACAGTCACATAGATACAAATTCTGCCGACTTTAAAGCCAACCGCGAAGCGATGTTAGGCATCGTCAATGAATGGCGTGAAAAAGTGGACCTTGTTAAACAAGGGGGCGGTGAAGACGCGACAAAAAAACACAAAGCTCGTGGCAAGTTAACAGCACGTGAGCGTATTGAAGCACTTGTGGATGGCGGTACAGCTTTCCTTGAGTTCTCTACACTTGCAGCCTGGGACATGTATGAAGGCCAGGCTCCAGGTGCTGGTGTTATCACCGGCATCGCGGTGATTCACGGGACAGAATGTGTCATTGTGGCGAACGATGCGACTGTTAAGGGTGGAACTTACTTTCCGATGACCGTAAAAAAGCATCTGCGTGCGCAAGAGATCGCTTTTGAAAATGGTCTTCCTTGTATTTATCTTGTGGATTCCGGCGGCGCGTTCTTGCCAATGCAAGCGGACGTTTTCCCAGATCGTGATCACTTCGGAAGAATTTTTTATAACCAAGCTCGCATGTCCGCTGCTAACATTCCGCAAATCGCCGTGGTCATGGGATCTTGTACAGCCGGGGGAGCTTACGTTCCGGCGATGAGTGATGAAACCGTCATCGTAAAAGAAAACGGAACAATTTTCTTGGGTGGTCCTCCTTTGGTGAAAGCCGCAACGGGAGAAGTCGTTGATGCTCAAGAGTTAGGTGGCGCTCAGGTTCACTGTGAAACTAGCGGTGTGACTGATCACTTCGCTGAAGATGATCTACATGCGATTGAAATCACTCGTTCGATCGTCGCACACTTAAATCACAAACGTGCTGTGCAAATGAAAATGATGCCGGTCGAAGAACCTCTTTTTGATTCAAAAGAAATCTATGGCGTGATCCCTAAAGACAGTCGCGTTCCTTTTGATGTGCGTGAAGTGATTGCGCGTATCGTGGACGGTTCTCGCTTTCATGAGTTCAAACCTCTTTTCGGTAAAACTTTAGTGACGGGCTTTGCTCACATCTGGGGAATGCCCGTTGGTATTATCGCGAATAATGGTGTTCTATTCAGCGAGAGCGCGCAAAAAGCCGCGCACTTTATTGAACTTTGTGAACAGCGCGAAGTTCCCTTGATCTTCTTGCAAAACATCACAGGCTTCATGGTCGGAAAAAAATACGAAAATGAAGGTATCGCGAAACATGGCGCGAAGATGGTGATGGCTGTTTCGAATGCGCATGTTCCAAAATTCACTGTGGTTATTGGCGGCTCTTATGGGGCGGGCAACTACGGGATGTGTGGAAGAGCTTATCAGCCTCGTCAGCTATGGATGTGGCCGAACGCTAAAATCAGCGTGATGGGTGGCGAGCAAGCAGCGAACGTTCTTTTGACGGTGAAGCTGGATCAGATGGCGGCAAAAAAACAAAGCATGTCACCGGAAGAGCAAGCCGAGTTTAAACGTCCTACACTTGAAAAATACGAGCGTGAAAGTTCAGCTTATTATTCGTCAGCGCGTATTTGGGATGACGGTATTATCGATCCAGCAGATACACGCCGTGTACTGGCTTTGGGAATTGCAGCAAGTCTTAACAAGTCTTGGGGAGAAAAATCCCAAGGCGTCTTTAGGATGTAATTATGTCTTTTGTTGTTGTGACCGAGATGAATCAAGTCGCTTACGTCAAGTTGCATAGACCTGACGTGCGCAATGCTTTTAATCCTGAGATGATCGAAGAGCTGACTCAATCCTTCCGCAGCCTGAATGCCCGTAAAGATTTGCGAGCCGTGGTTTTGCAAGGAGAAGGCAAAGCATTTTGCGCTGGCGCAGATTTGAACTGGATGCGCGAAATGGTGAACTTTTCGTTTGAACAAAATCGCGAAGATTCTCTGAAACTCTTTAACATGTTTGAAACCATGGCGCAGTGTCTTTTGCCAGTGATTGGTATGGTTCACGGAGCCGCGTTTGGTGGCGCCTTGGGTCTTGTTGCTATTTGTGACGAAGTGATTGCTGAAGAGGGCACTCAGTTCTGCTTTAGTGAAGTTAAGCTGGGAATTGCTCCGGCGGTAATTAGCAGTTTTGTAAATCGCAAAGCGGTGCCAGGAAAGGTTCGTCCCTTGATGCTTTCGGGTGTGGTGTTTAACGCCCATGTCGCTCAACAGGCGGGTCTTGTGACAGAAGTGGTTCCTCCGGGTGAGGGCCACACAGCCGTGCAAAAAGTGATTCACAACTATTTGCAGTGCGGACCGGAAGCCGTTCGCGAAACTAAAAAACTTTTAAATGATTTGAATTTCATGTCTTGGTCTCAACAAAAAGACGCGACGACGCTTTTAATTGCAGAACGTCGCGTGAGTACCGAAGGACAAGAGGGTCTTAAATCCTTCTTAGAAAAACGTGAACCATCTTGGAGATCACAATAATGGCTAAGTTCTCTAGAATCGCCATCGCCAATCGAGGTGAAGTGGCTGTTCGTATTATCAAAGCTTGTGAAGAATTGGGCATCGAAACCGTTCTGTTGCATTCGGAAGCAGATATCAACACTCGCGCTTACAGAATGGCGACCAAAACTATCTGCATTGGACCCGCGCCAACGGCAGAAAGTTATTTGAACATCAAAGCAAACGTCGACGGCGCTTTGGCGGGTGGCGCTCAAGCCATCCATCCGGGATTTGGTTTCTTGTCTGAAAATGCCGACTTCGCCGAAGCTGTGACAAAAGCCGGACTGACTTTCATTGGTCCCTCTGCGGAATCAATTCGTTCTTTAGGCGATAAAGTTCACTGTAAGGAGTTGGCGAAAAAAGCAGGCCTTCCTTTAGTGCCAGGCTATCAGGGCGAAAACCAAGAAGTGGCTCACTTGATTTTGGAAGCTGAAAAAATCGGTTTCCCTGTGATCGTAAAAGCCGCTGCGGGTGGCGGCGGACGCGGGATGAAGCTCATCAAATCTTCAGCGGAAGCTAAAGAGTTGATTGAATCCGCTCAACGTGAAGCTCAATCGGCATTTGGTTCTCCAAAAGTTTTTTTAGAAAAATACCTGGATCGCGCAAAACATATTGAATTTCAAGTCTTCGGTGATAGCACTGGAAATGTGATTCACTTCTTTGACCGTGAGTGCTCTGTTCAGCGCCGTCATCAGAAAATCATTGAAGAGGCGACATCCCCTTCGCTGAGTGACGATCTTCGTCGTCGCATGGGCGAAGCCGCCTGCGCGATTGCCACTTTAGGAAAATACAAAGGAGCGGGAACTGTTGAATTCCTTCTTCAAGATAATGAATTTTATCTTTTAGAAGTGAACACCCGTTTGCAAGTAGAACACCCGGTAACTGAAGAAGTTTTGGGAGTGGATTTGGTGAAAATGCAAATCCTGACGGCTCAAGGCGAATTCGTGCATGATCCAAAACAAGTGCGCGTTCCTCGGGGGCACTCTATCGAGTGTCGTATTTATGCGGAAAACCCATTCATGGGTGGCGTTCCTTCAACAGGTCTTCTAGGACATGTGGAATGGCCGGAAGGACCGGGACGTCGTTATGAATATGGTTTTGATGCGGGCGATACAATCACTCCTTACTACGATCCGATGATTGCCAAAGTCATTGTGTGGGATGAAACCCGCTCACGAGCGATTCAAAAAATGATTCGCGTCTTGCAAGACTCTGTGGTGTTTGGTGTTCACACGAATATTCCTTACTTGATCGAAATTCTTTCTCACAAAGAATTTGTTATGGGAACAATGACCACTCGTTTTATCGAAACTTATTTTAGCGAAGCTTTGAAAGAACCAGAGCTTTCTAGCTTGGATAAAAAGATCGCGGAAGGCGCACTTCTGCAACTTCGCGGTGGTGGGACACAAAACCAAGGTGCGAATACTTCACCATGGGCATCTTATTGGAGAGGCATCTAATGGAAATCAAAGTTAGAGTCGACGGTGTTGACCATAAAGCTCATGCCCAATTGATTAAAGGCACGTTGTGGGTGCATCACAATGGACGTGTTTTCACGATGGATGCTTCTACCGGACGTAAGTCCCGTAAAAAGGCGGGTGCTGGCGGATCTTCCGATCAAGTGGTGGCGCCAATGCCAGGAAAGGTGACGAAACTTTTAGTTTCTGCCGGAGCTTCAGTAGAAGCGGGCCAAGCCGTTCTTGTGATGGAAGCCATGAAAATGGAGTACACTTTGAAAGCGGATATCGCAGGAACTATCGACAGCATTTCTTGCGCGGTCGGTGAACAAGTGGCTTTGGGTAAAGCGCTTATTAAAATTAAACCAGTTTCCGATAAATAGGATCTATGAAAAAGTCAGTCGTGATTGTTGAAATGGGATTAAGAGATGGTCTGCAAAACGAAAAAACCGTTTTGGATTCAGACACTCGTGTGGAATTTGCAAGACGACTGATCGAAGCCGGTACTAAGCGAGTGGAAATTGGTGCTTTTGTGTCTCCGAAGTGGGTTCCACAAATGGCGGGAACTGCTGAAGTCCTAACAAAAACTTTTACGCTTGTGAAATCCGGTGCCATTCCCAAGAAAACGGAATTCTCTGTTCTTGTTCCGAATGAACGTGGAATGCAAGATGCGATTGAAAGTGGTGTGAAAGAAGTGGCCATCTTTGCCGCCTGCTCAGAATCCTTTTCTTTGAAAAACATCAATTGCTCTATTGATGAAAGCTTCAAGCGCTTTGAACCTGTGATGGCTTTAGCAAAAAAGCACAAAATCAAGGTTCGCGGTTATCTTTCAACGTGTTTCGGCTGTCCTTTTGAAGGCAAAGTTCCTGAAGCGCGTGTGGTCAAATTGGCTGCACGTATGCATAAGCTAGGTGTTTATGAAATCTCTATTGGCGATACCATCGGTGTGGCTGATGCAGGCCAAGTGGAATCATTATTTAAAAAATTGAAGAAGGTCGTGCCAGTAAAAAAACTTGCGGGTCACTTTCACGATACTCGTGGGCAAGCTTTGGCCAATATTCTTGCGGCTTATAAGCTCGGTGTGATGGTTTTTGATACAAGCCTGGGTGGTTTAGGCGGATGTCCTTACGCGCCAGGGGCTACTGGAAATGTCGCGACCGAAGACGTCGTTTACATGTTCCATGGTATGGGTGTGAAGACAGGCTTGAACTTGGATAAGCTTTTAGAAATCGATCCTTGGATGGCTGAAAAGATTCAGCACCCTTTGCCTTCGAAAGTGGGTAAGGTTGGTAAATTAAAACCGCTCGGCAAGGTCACTCGCAACGCCTAGGAACACTTGTTCTTTTTCACCGGAGTGAAATTGTAAATCATCACTCCTCCGTTTTTAAGTAAGCCTTTTTTCATAATGTCTAAGTAAGGCGGGGTTCCACCTAATTTGGAATTCCCCTTTGCCCTGGTATCTAAGTTCCCTGCAACGCCCAGACAGCCTTGAGTGGGAGTGTACGGATCCCAGCCGTGAAGCAAAACTCCTCGACCGAAAATGTCTTGGTTTTCAGGTTCCAACCCGACAAGCTCCACACCGTCTTTGATATTTCCACCGCGAGGAGGACGATAAGCCTTCGTGACGACAGCGCCGTTCGGAGTCCTCATGGTGCCTCGTCCATTTCCAAAGCCCCCTTCACCTCTAGAAACCCAGATCGGATTTTTATCCACGACTTTTGCGGGAGTTCCGTCGGCATTTAGAAACCACATTTTCCCCATGACTCCGCCATTAGAAAAATCATTGAAGATGAAAACTTCTTGGGTGATTTTGCCGTCGTCTTTTCCTTTTTTGAAGGCCGCGAGTGCCTGTTCAACTCCGCATACTAAAGTTTTATCGCGCTTTAAATCTTGTGGCAGATTGTCCGTACAACTGGGTTCTAAGGGTTTAGCAAGTTTTGCATTTGTTTCTGTTACGGTTTTTTCTAAAGCTAAGGCCATAGCTTCTTTCGGCGATGTTTTGTCGATGTTTTTCGACGGCGTTACTAAACTGGGCTGCTTTCCCATGCCAAAAAGATTTAAGAACCAATTAACGAAATCAAAGTTTCCCGTTTTATAAACCGGCACGTCCTGTGTGATTGTGCAATTTGTGGAATCACCCGAACTTGAGCAATTCGAGTTTTGGGCTGTAAGGTCCACGGTTTGTACGACCAGTTGTTGATTCGTAGCAAGTGCTTGTAAGTCGGCGGTGTCAGAAGAAGTATCTTTGGTCGTGATGGATTTCACCTGCATCAAGCCCGAATTGTCGACTTTTTGAAAACCAGTTTCGGTGTTGTCGCTGCGAACGGCAGGGTTGAAAAACGATCCGGTAGGAACAGTTTTAAGTTCGATAGCTGAGTCTTTCGGAATAGCCCCAATTGGCAACACCGCTTGAGTAGAGTTTTGGGCCCAAGAACTATGCAACGAAACGGACAACAGAATGAATTTCAAAAGACTCATGCTCCTAGACTAAACGATTGTGGCTGTACAAATAAGACCAGTTATCTGGAATTGATCCGCAACAATCCGGCTTTGCCTGGGCTTATGTTGAGTTTCAGTCCTAAACACATTCCGTTGTCGCCAAAGCCCCTGCGGCTTACGTTTAAGTTTGGAGAATTCATTATGCCTTCTTCGCTGAGTCCGGACGAATCGCTACGGTATCGCACGATATTTGAATCGGGCGTGATTGGTATTATGTGTACCACTCTGGAAGGGAAAATCGTTGAGGCCAATGACTACTTTTTAAATCTGGTAGGATACTCCAGAGAAGAACTGCAAAGGGGAGAACTGAATTGGAGAATTCTGACTGCTCCCGAAGATGTTCCGCGCAGTGAAAAAGCAGCCACCGAAATTGTGCAGACGCATGCGGTAAAACGATTTGAAAAGCAGTACATTCATAAAAATGGAACGCGCATTCCAGTTTCAGTGGCTCTGACTTTATATCAGGACGGAACAGTCATCGCCCTAGTTCTTGATGCGACCGAACTTAAGCGCGCCGAAAAAGAATTAGAAGAAGCTAAAGCAAGTTTGCAGGAAAGTGTTGTCGAAAGAACGCAACAGCTACAACAGTCCGAAGCCTTCTTTGAAGCCATTTTTGAGAATATTCCGAATATGGTCTTTGTTAAAGATGCTCAAGATTTACGCTTTGTTCGATTCAACCGTGCTGGAGAAGACCTTTTGGGTGTGCCAAGACAAGAGCTTATCGGAAAAAATGATTACGATTTTTTTCCAAAAGAACAGGCTGACTTTTTCACTTCTAAAGACCGCGCCGTTTTAAATCAAAAAAACGTGGTCGACATTCCTGAAGAGGTGATCGACACCCGCAACGGAGTTCGTTATCTGCATACTAAAAAAATCCCTGTTCTAGGAAAAAACCAAGAGCCTCAATATTTGCTGGGAGTTTCTGAAGACATCACCGAAGAAAAGGAAATCGAGAAGCAAAAGATGGCCCTTTTTCAAGCTGAGTTCGCAAGAACGCAGGCTGAAAATCACGCTAAGGAAATGAGCTTTCTATCGGATATCAGTTTAATTACACAATCTTTTGAACTTGATAAAATTATTAAGGCATTCTGTCGAAAAGTCGTTTCGTTTAAAGCAGATCTCTGTATCGTTGATCTTTTAGATGAACAACGGCTGGAAATCAGTCTGACGGCAGGCGCGGCTCAGGACCCGATAGAAGAAAGTCAGGCGTTGCTATGGCGCCAGCGTCATCCTTTAAGGTGGGACTCTAACACTGGACCGGGAAAAGTTTTAAAGACGGGGAAGGCAGACATCATCTTAGGTGAAAACTTGGATTTTCATGTGGAGGAAGCCTATGGTACCGGTGCTCGTGAAAGTGAAAAGGCGATCGCTGTAGGCTCGATTGCTTTTACGCCGATCAAAATTCGCGATGAAAAACCAATCGGTTTTATTACGTTCCTGAATAAGCCGCAGAGTCCTCGCTATACGGAAGCGGATCTGCCACTGCTGGAGGAAGTTTCTTCTCGGCTAGGACTTGCAATTGAAAACTCACGTCTTTATGACAAGGCTCAAGAGGCTAGCAGGGCGAAATCTGCGTTTCTTGCCAACGTCAGCCACGAAATTCGCACGCCTTTAGGTGCGATGTTGGGATTCGCAGAAATTTTGCAAGAGGCAGATGGCCTGGCTTCTGAGATGAAAGATTCAGTTGAAACTATTTACCGCAATGGTCAGCAACTACTGCGAATCGTTGATGAAATTTTGGATATCTCTAAAGTAGAGTCGCAAAAAATTGAAATTGAAAAGCTGGCCGTTTCTTTAAGGGAAATTTTATCCGATATCGAACATCTTCTGACTTTGCGAGCGGAAGAAAAAGGCGTGTCTTTAAAAATCGTGTATGACGAACTTCCTGACTATATCCGCACAGATCCGACACGTCTTCGACAGATTCTTATTAATATAATCGGTAACGCGATCAAGTTCACGGATGAAGGTTCGGTGGAGCTTCATGTGCGTCGGCGGCCCGACCCCATTGATAAAAATCTGTGTGTCTTAGAATTTAGAGTCATTGACACCGGTATCGGGATTTCTGATGAACAAAAGAATCTTCTCTTTCAACCATTTGCTCAAGCCGATAGCTCTACGACCAGACGGTTCGGTGGGACCGGCTTAGGACTATTCTTATCTCGAAAACTTGCGAGGCTTCTAGGTGGGGACGTGATTCTTGACAAGAGTGTTGCGGGAAAAGGAAGTGTTTTCTTAATCACCGTAGCCTGCGATATTGTGACAAGTAAAGAGGTTGTTCCTGACAATCACAGAGTGAATCAGGTTTATGATTTTAGCTCTATCAAATCGGTTTTGGTCGTGGATGATGCCGTTGATAATCGAGAGCTGTTCTGTCACTACCTTCAAAAATTTGGAATATCTCGGTCGCGTATAGAAACCGCAGAAAATGGTGTTGAAGCCGTTAAGAAAGCTTCGCAAAAAACTTATGATCTGATTTTAATGGACGTGCAAATGCCGGTCATGGATGGCTTTGAAGCACTTCGCGAATTGAAAAAGCGTCGTTATTCAGGACGAATTGCCGCGGTCACGGCCCACGCGATGAAAGGCGATCAAGAGCGTTGTTTAGCCGAGGGATTTGATGGCTATTTACAGAAACCGGTTTCCAAAGAGGCTCTTCGTCAGGAGTTGATAAAAGTGGCGGATCTCAAAATGAGACCGGGCACTTCTTTTGAAAATAGAAGTCTATAGAGGTGTTGCTATGGACTCTACTCGAAAATATTGGCATTTAACGACTGCTTTGATGGTTTCGGCTTCCCTTGTTTTGTCAGCCTGTCAAGAAACTAGCCGCAAGGCCTCAGTGCGTGCCGCAGGAAAAGGGACCGCAGCCCAAGTTACTGAGTCCGTAGCCAAGAAAACGGAAGTAGCCAAAAAATATTCTAAGAACATTAAGGATCCACGCGTTTTAACAGCGTACAATTCTCATCTTTCCGAACTTTTTAAAGCTTTAGAAAAATCAGGGCAGGTGCCTTGGAGTGGTTTGTTTTCATTGAAAAATTGGATTTTCGGCGGAGTAGATTTAAAGACAATTTCGAATTTTATTTCGGAAGAGTATGAAGTTCGTCATCAACAGGCCGTGGTCCGCCAGACGCAGTTCGAAGTTTTTGTCGATGACAAGGCCTTTGTAACGATCGCCTCTGAAGAACAGGCGAAACTTATTCTAAGACAGTATTTGACGAGTCTTTATTCTCTACGCAATCTTTCGGGCCAGGAACTTTGTACTTTAGCTAAGCAAAGCTTAAACAATACAGAGTGCCAAGCGCTCGCGCAAAGTCCAACACCAGAACAAGCGGCGGCGGCTCGAATTGAAGCTTCTAAATCTAAATCGAAATCAGACACGACAGTCGCTAAAACGGCTCCTTCAGTAAGTAGAAAGATGGAACGCGCTGATGAAAATCGGATCGACCGCGTCTTGGCTCTGATTACTCAAAAAGGTGTGCAGCTGACAGAAGCAGATCTTTTGAAAGAACTTACAGATGCAGGTTTCGATATGCGTCTGTTCTCATTTAAGTTGGGTAAAGCATCGGAAGTCGCGAACCCCAAGAAATTGACAGACGCACAGGCAGAGGCTCTTTTTAAAGCTGTCATGCAACTTCATGGACAAGAATCGACCTGCTTTTCTTTGCGTTCGGACAGCAATTCAAAATGCCTCGTGAACGTGGAAAGATCTGATGTGTTTAAAATTCCAGGCCATGCGGGATATCGTCTGATCTCTTTGGCGGTCAAAGAAGCTGAAGCAGTGTCTTCTCTGCTGACGGAAGTCTTCTATGATATGAATGGTCAGGATGTTGTCGAAGTGATGAACTCAAAGAACGAAAAATTGCAGCTTCTTCCGTTGGTCTCAAAAGGGTTAGAAAAGCCTGAGGTTGGAACGAAGTACCGCTTAAATTATTTGGTATTAAAGAAAGTAGAAGCCGAAGGAAAAACTGACTTCGGTCTTTCTGGAGTTTTATCAATCCCTGGCGTACTTAAAAAAGTGACAGTAGTCGACGGAAAAACGGCTTGCGAAGGGGCTTTGGCTGAGGGCAAAGAAAAAGCTCAGGATATTATTTTAATCGCTTCAGATGATAAACTTGTTAGCTCTTTAAAAGAAGTGACGGCGAAGTCTCAACCGACGGCGCCTTGCTGGTAAATTATTGAATAGCCGTGCAGTAATATTCTGGCTGCTCGGCTCCTAAGTCTTCAACGCCACAGGCGATATTGCGGAGCTTTATGTGAGAAGCTCCGTTTTTTTCGCGAGAAACTGGGGCTCCTGCATTCAACAAAGTTAAAAAAAGCTCGGTGGCAGGTCGACCGTTGCATTCCACTTTTATAACGGGTTCGCCTTCTTCGCGTATATCGATAGATCTGCACTCTAGTTGCGGAAGATAGAATTCATAAGCATCTGGTCCGATTGATTTTTTGTATTCAGGGAAGGTGTGAGACAAAGCCCAATAAACCCATTCAGCATTCTCTAGGGCTGACTGGCGAGGTTTGTTTTGAGCAACTGAAGTCATGGGTGCCAGGCACAGTGCCATCGCAAGGATCTTGAATTTAGACATATAAATGTCCTCCGGGATATACCGATGGTTTAAAGAAGATGGCTTAAATACGCAATAGGCGCCTCTATTTGTGACATACATATAATCCTGGCCTGTAGGCTATTGAAAAAAAGCACTCGACTGTGTTAGTCTTGTTCAGTCGGGCTCTAAACCCGACGTCTATGAGAAATTAAATCCGTCATTATTCCTTATTCTAAGAACTTCTTAAGGCCTCTCAGGCTGTTGGACGGATATTATCATGCAAAACAATTTAATACAGGTGACTGGTCAGTCACTGAGCTTTGAGCTTCCTCAAGGTGAAGTGCTGTTTTCAAACATTTCATTTTCGTTAAACTCACTCCGCTGCGGATTGGTGGGGCCTAACGGTGTTGGTAAAAGCACGTTAGCCAAAATTATTGCCGGCGAGCTTGAGCCGACTTCAGGGGTCCTCTTGCGCTCGCATCCGGTGATTTATTTAACTCAGTTCGCGGAAACTGCGGATATCTCGGTAGGTGAGTACCTGATGGAGCTATGGCTAAGCCCTTATGCAGATCCCGCAATTTGGGGAGCTCTTTTACAAAACCTTTCTTTGGAATCTTCGCTCAAAAATTTGAGCGGAGGAGAATGGACGCGCGTTCGAATCGCCAAAGCCTTGGCTTCGCCCGCGGGACTTCTGATTCTGGATGAACCGACCAATAATTTAGACAAAGCTGGACGGCAGATGATTATTGATTTTGTGAAAGCCTATCAAGGAGCTTTGCTGGTCATTAGCCATGATCGGGAACTTCTAAATTATGTCGATACTATCTGGGAACTTTCCAACCAAGGTCTTTCGAGTTACGGCGGGAACTTCACGCATTATCAAGAATTAAAAGAAGCCGAAAGGGAATTGCAGCAAGTAAAAATCGAGCGGGCGCGCAAAGAAAAAAAGAAAATCGAAAAAGAGTATCACGAAAGAATGGACGCGCAGGAAAAACGCATGCGCCGAGGTCAGCGAGTCGCAGACAAGGGCGGTATCCCGCGTATCGTCGCGGGAGGTTTAAAAAGAAGAGCCGAAGTCACTCATGCAAAGGTTCACGTGCATGAGGAAAAGCGTGTGGAAAACGCGACAGAAGGGTTCCGCACTTTGCTGTCTCAGGCAAAAACGGAAACCCTCTTGGGGCTGGAACTTCCGGACGTGGCTTTACCCGAAGGGAAGCTAGTGATTGAAGTGGATGAATTTAACCTGCGCTATCCTCAAAGAGAAAATTTTCTTTGGGAAGAACCCATTTCCTTCTTTATGCGTGGAAACCGGAGATGGGCTTTGGCAGGGGCTAACGGAAGTGGCAAAAGTTCATTAATTCAGGCGCTTTTAAAAAAGTTGCCAGGGAATGTGGAACAAGTCGGCGTGGTCAAGCTGGGGGCGGTGACAGTGGCACTCTTAGACCAGAAGTATTCCTTGCTGGATCCGAATCTGACGGTGATGGAAAACGTGATGCAGACTTCTGCTTACGATGAAATTGAAACGCGCAACAAACTGGCCCGTTTTCAGTTCATGAAAGAAAAAGTGCACCAGCCGGTTGCTACACTGAGTGGAGGTGAAAAGCTGAAGGCGGGGCTTGCAAAAATCCTGCTGGCGGCACCGATGCCTCAGTTGCTGATTCTGGATGAACCGACGAACAACTTAGACCTGCAAAGTCTCGAAATTCTGGAAGCCGCCTTAAACGAATACAAGGGAGCTCTTTTGGTGGTTTCCCATGACGAAGTCTTCTTGGAAAACATCGGGGTTGAGGAGGTCTACCTTTTGCAATCTTAGCTAGTTCATATGCTGGCCCGTTGGTTGACCTCGCTCAGTCTTGTGTGTTTTGGCTTACTTAGCCTGATGGTTCTTCAGATGACGAAGAGGCCGATCTGTATTGATTCCAAGGTTGTCGAAAGAATTGACAGGGTGTCGGCCGATTCTTCTGAGAGCATCTATCGTTGTGCTTTGAATAAAAATGTCCCATTCAGTGCTTACTTCAGTGAGCAGGTGAAGGATTTGAATTATCGTGTGCAGCAAATGGAAAGGCTTCTTGAAAGCATCGAGCCTTTCTATAAGAAAGTGCAGCTAACGATTCTTGAAGACCGTCCTTACTTGTACCGCGTGCAAGGACATCAAATATATATCGGTGCAAAACTTCTGGAGGCCCCAGGGCATTTAGAAAAGGCGTTAGCGAAAATTTGGTACCGCGAACGTAATGAAGCCCTGTTTGCGCAGCAGATTTTAATGGAAGAAGTGATTACCGACTTTATAGTCTATCTCTTGAATGGTGATTTGGATTTAGGTGATCCGCAAACCAAGATTGCTACAGCACTTCGTAAAGTGCGCTGGCCTTTTGTGATCAAATCGGTCCCGGCTTACTGTGAATCTCCTTGGAAGCAGTCAGAGCACTTTGCTGTTTGCTTAGAGCACAAAGAAGATTTGTCCGTAGATCAGCAAGTCGTGGAGTTAAGTTTAAGGCCTCTTTTGGTGACGAGCTGGGTGAATTCATACAAAGGCCTTTCTAGCAGAGAAAGATTCAACTTCGTTCAGAATCTGCCCCGACTTCTGCGTTCCGAACATCAGCCAGCTCTACCACTGATTGGTATGCACCGATTGGCAGGTGTTCAAGAAACCACACTGCTTAAAGCGGCTGAAGCTATGAAGAATATAAATTCTTTTCTCGCTTCATCGCAGGCAATGAAGGATTCCGAAACGCATCGGATCTTTGCGGCGAATTTCACTAATGAGTTACGCAGTCACGGGTTTCAAGAGGCTTTTGCCGAGGCGTCCTTTGATCTTCTGTTTGTAAGCCCTACGACTTTGACGGAAAAATCCGCTATCTTTGCGCATTTTATGAAGATAGCCAAAGCTTCACCAAAGGTTCAGATTGCCTTACGAGATCAAGACAATCTTTGGATGCTGCCGTCACGTTTTCCAATTCCTTTAAAATCGTTTGGCCAGATTAAAGCCAACCGTACAGTGGTGGAAAAGTGTGGTGGGTATAACTTCAGTTATGTGATGGATTACGCCAACATCACTGAGAAGCTTTTGGTGGTGGATCACTGTGATACTAATAGAGAAATTCAGTATTCACGTTTTCTGAATGAAGGGGCCGAAGGTTTCGGCGCTCAAAACAAGGGTATCGCGTTTGTTCAGTTCCATTTGCCATCGCTCTTGATGAAGAAAAGTGAGCTTGAGCAAGTTTCTAACGTGTTTGAGTTTATTCAAAAGCGAGATGTGGAAAATCCCTCGTTCAAGAGCCTAGGTTGGCGCGAAGTTCACTGGAGTGAACAGGCCAATGCTTACCAACCCAAAGCCTATGTGGACGCGATTGAATGGTTCCGCGTTCCGAACTAATTACTCGTCTAAACTAGGAAGCTCTTCTTTAAATCCGGTGATTTCAGACAGCTTTGAATTCCTATTATTCTCGAGCTTCTTAATTTCGTTCTCTTTTCCAGAGATATCGTAGTTCAAAGAAGAGATATCTGAATTCAATTGGCTGATGCGATTTTCAATGTAACCCAATTGAGCGGGATTGTTATTTGCAACGAAAGCTTTTTGAGTCTCTAACGAATTCAATTCTCCGCGCAGGCCTGTCAGGCGACCTTTTTGAAAATTCAAATCTGACTTCATCGTGCGCATGCGATTGTCGAGCTCACGGACTTCGCTTTCTTTAGTCGAAATCAAAGTTTCAACATACTTCTTGCGACCGCGGCGATATTCTTTAAGAAATGCCGGTTCCATATCTTTTGGACAGATATTTTGATATTTCTTCCCGGAGGTTCCTGCTGTGAAGCCATAGGTTTTGTGGCAGTAAGCTGCGACGCCTTTTTTGTGCTCATTCAGCAAAACATTGATCTGAGGCCCTTCGCAAAGATCGCGCGAAAAGAAATCTCCGCTTTTTCCGACGTTATAGGCGTTGGTGTTGCTGCAGTAAATCTGCATGCCGTTTTTAAATCCCAAATCCAGTTGGGATTCTTGAATTTCTGCATCGACCTTGCGACATTCTGTGACCATGGCGTCGGCATTCAGCCATTTTCCGCTCAAGGCGACTTTTTTGCCATGTTCAAACCAGTTGATTGATTCACAGTCTTTGCGTTTGAAATAACTTGCACAAGAAACCAAACTCAAGGCCAAAGCCAGCAATATCCATCTCGACATTTATGATCCTACAAGTTGTTTTAGTTCTGTCTCGAAGTTTTGCTGATCTTCCATCGCCTGAAGCATAGAAGATTCCAGATCTTCGATTTGACCGCTCAGTTCATGCAGCTCTTTTGCAAACGTCGCTGCCTTGTCCCCAGAGGCCGTCATTAGTTTTTCGTTTAAAGAATCTCGCATTTGCCCTAATTGGGCAATCTTCTTGTCACAATCTTCAATCTGCTTTTGAGCTTTTTTGATCAAATTTTCTAAGCGTTTGCGCTCTTCTTTATAGTTAAACTTTGCGGGCTCGTCGCTTTTGGTCGTGCTTGCCCCTTTGCTGTCTGCCGCCTCAAAAGTTCTTTCTGCCAAGAAACCTTTTTGCAAACTCCAGACGTATTCATCATAAGTGCCAGGATAAAGAGTCAAAAGGCCATGATTCACTTCCAGGATTTTATTGGCAACACGTCCGATAAAACCTCGATCATGGCTGACGGTCACAATCGTGCCTTCGTATTTTTCCAAAGCCGTTGTTAGGGCTTCGACAGTATCGAAGTCCAGATGATTCGTAGGCTCATCCAACAAAAGGAGTGGGGATTTTTGCAAAAGAATTTGTCCCAAAGCCACACGGGACTTTTCGCCTCCGGAAAGCACTTTTACTTTTTTATGAACGGCGTCCCCAGAAAAGAGCAAGCTTCCTGCGATATTTAAAACATCTTGTTGAGTCACTTCTTTATGAGCGGTCGCAGCCATGGCCTCTAAAACAGTGTGCTCGGGATTTAAAGCTTCCGGTGTGTGCTGTGCGAAATAGGAGTAACTGACTTGATGGCCCCATTTGATGGAACCCTTCACTAAAGGAATCTGTTCGCCCAGTGATTTAAGCAAAGTAGATTTACCTGCACCATTCAGTCCGACAATACCCAGATGGTTCCCACGTTCTAAACGCAAAGAAACATTTTTAAGAACGACTTTTTCGCCATATCCGCAATCTGCATTCTCAATCTCCAAAATCATCTTTCCGGTTGGTTGCGCCGGTGGAATATGAATATGTGAATGAGTGGGAGCCGCTTTCATTTCTATGACTTCCATCTTTTCCAAGGCCTTCAGGCGGCTTTGCGCCTGGCGGGCTTTGGTGGCTTTCGCACCGAAACGTGTGACGAAATCCATAATGGATTTTCTTTTTGCCTGTTGGGAAAGAATTTGTTTTTGCAAAATCTCGTTCAACATCTGTTTTTGTTCGAAGTAGTCGTCCAGGCTTCCCGGAAACTTCACAATGTCGCCAGATTCAACTTCAAGAATATGGTCGGTGACGCGACGTAAAAACTCGCGATCATGCGAAATTAACAGAAAGGCGCCTTTAAACTCTTGTAAAAAGCTTTCAAGGACTAAGAGGGTTTCCAGATCCAAAAAATTCGTTGGTTCATCCAGCAGCAAAAGATTGGGTTCTTGGCCAATCAGATAAAGAAGCTTCACGCGCATGCGATAGCCGCCGCTGAGCTGTTTTAAATGCGATTGAAAATGCACTTCCGTCAAACCTAGCTTGAGTCCAAACTGCTTTAATTCCCAAAGAGGCTTGATGCAGTTTTTATCCAGGTATTCTTCCACCTTTTCGTCGACGTTCCATTCAGCTTCTTGTTCAAGGTATCCCAGCCGAAGTTGTTGGGATCGTGTGACGATTCCTTGATCCAGATGTTCTTGATCTACCAAAACTTTAAAGAGAGTCGTTTTGCCAGCGCCATTGGGACCGATGACCCCGACGTGTTCGCCTTCATTGATTGCGAAAGTGGCGTTATCGAATAGAATCTTTGGACCATAGGCTTTGTGGCCGTCCTGAAGCTGAAGAAGCGTAATACCCATCCGGCGACTGTATCATAGTGAAACAGGCCTCGTAAATAGCCCAGAAATATTCATGGAATTTGGGCGTTTCCCGATAAGTCCCTTATGGAGACAGGGACGTACATGCGCATCAAGATTCTAATTGTTACGGCAACATTTGCTCCAGCGCTTTCTTTTGCGCAAACAACGACGGCGGCTCCGAACCCGGCGAATGCCACTGCGATTTTCCAGTCCATGCAAGCGCAGCAAAATTACATGCTTCAACAACAAGCGGCTGCGGCGCAAACGGCGGCAAATCAAGCGCTGGCAGCTCAAGAAGCGCAAGCTGCAGCAACACAAAAACAAAGTATCTTTCAGCTGATCATGGGCTTCTGTACGAATATGTTCAGTGGTGGCGGTAAACAAAGTGCCATGGGCGCGGACTCGAAGAAAACCGAAGACAACTCTTATGACGTCATGGATGCAGCCTGGGCGGCGCGCGAAAAAGAAGGTTTTATTTACGAAAAGGATCTTGATCGCAACATCGCTCGGGAAGTTGGATCTGATGCCAGTGCAAAAATGGCCAAGGGTTGCGACAATTTTATTAATAAAGAAGGTCAGTTAGGTTCATGGGGATCCTACACTCTTCAACAGATTAAAGAGAAGCCAGACTCTTTCGGTGAAAATATTCCTGACGATATCACAAAGTGGTGTCCGAATTATCCAAAGATGTCTAAAGACCAGCGGGAGCTTTATTGGGTGTGGATTATCATGTCCATGGCTTCTTCAGAATCAAGTTGTAACCCACGAAATGACAATCCCAACGCGCCGAACGGAACCGCAATTGGACTTCTGCAAGTGTGGAAACCAGTATGTCCTAAAGCACGCGACCTTCACGTGCCTTATCAAAACATTCAATGTGGTATCGATTTGTTAGCGAAAGAATTGCAGAATCGCGACACACTGATGACGCCGACATCAAAAGGTCCTGAAGGAACTTATTGGGGCCCTTTACGCAGTGACGATTGGAACAAACGTCGTGGTGGCGATATCTCTGGGGCGCAAAAGACCCGCGCAATCATGAGTCAATACCGCTACTGTAAATAATCATCTTCAAGAAGGGCGGTTGTAAACCGCCCGGTGCTGATTATTTATTATTTTTTCTGTCTTCTTTGCGCTTCTCTTTGACGCGATTTTTAGCGTCTACGAAAACCACAGCAGGTTCGTGTTTTTTAGCTTCGTCCATATTCAGTCCGCAGTAAGCGCAGATGATCACCAGGTCTCCGCGTTGAACGTGGCGAGCGGCAGCTCCGTTAAGACAGATTTCGCCTTTTTTTCCTTTGATCACGTAAGTGGAAAAGCGGGCCCCGTTATTACAATTGTAAATATCTACGCGCTCGTTAATTAATAAACCAGAAGCTTTGATCAAATCCGGACAGACGCTGACGGAACCTTCATAATCAAGGTCAGCTCCCGTAACGGTGGCGCGGTGAATTTTTGCTCTTAACATTGATAAATTCATAGTGATTCCTAAATCCTTACGTATTGTATTGCAAAGCGATTAGCATGCCTTTTAGAACTAAATCCGGCACGATCTCATCAAAGATTTTTTCTTTTTCAAACAGGTAGGCAAAGCCACCAGTTCCAATAACGAGCGGTTTTTCTCCTTGGAAACATTCCTTCGTGATTCTATCACTTAATTCCCGGATCGTTCCTAAGTGGCCGTAAAAAAGTCCAGATTGAATGCTTTCCACCGTCGAGCGGCCTAAGGCTTCGTGCATAGAAACGATTTCAACTGAAGGAAGTTTCGCCGTTTTACTTTCCAAAGCTTCCATACAAAGGCGAAGACCCGCCACGATAGATCCCCCCAAGTAGTCTTTTTCTTTCGTGACGGCACAGAATGTGGTTGCCGTGCCCAAATCGACGATAATCAGGTTTTTCCCGGGGTAAAGGTGAGTCGCCGCAATTGTATTGGCAATGCGGTCGGCGCCGACCTCAAGTGGATTGCGGTACTTTACTTTCAATCCTGTTTTGACGCCTGCTTGGAGGATGAATGGATTGATATTGAAATACTTCATGCAAGCTCCACGAAGAGAATAAATCACCTCGGGAACGACACTGCAGATAGCGATTTGCTTGATCTTAGATGGATCATAGCCATTCTCACGAATAGCGCTTCTTAAAAAGATTCCGGTCTCATCAGAAGAAGCTCCGCTTTTGGAGTTCTTACGGAACGAAAGAACCATTTTGTCTTTATCAAAAAGACCGGCATAGATTTGAGTGTTTCCCACATCAAGACATAAAATCATAAAGTATCCTTAGGCATTAGCGCGTGGATCAATTCACTGGAAAGTCTTTCTAAGCTTTCGCAAGCCACTGCGCCCGATGGCGAGTGCAAAGTGAACTTATGTGTTTTGTTAACAATATCGATATCGGTCATGTCGTTATGAACGACGAAGTCCGCGTGAGAACCCTGAAACAACTTGTTTACGGCTTTTTGCTTTTCTTCGGTCGAAGCATGGCTGGTCAGTTTAAACGCGATGACTTGAAGGCTTTTATTTTTTGAATAGTCTTTCAAACGATCGACAATCTTATGATTGCGTTTCAAATGAATGTTCAAGTGGTCGGCATCCGAACTGACCTTTTTTACTTCGAAAGGACGATGTTTGACGCCATTGACTTCAATGCTATCGACGGAGTAGTCGCTGACTGCCGCTGCATGAATCACATGCGTGAATTCTTCGCTGGAAAGATAGTTTTTCATCTTTTCATCAAGGCTAGCAAAGCTCGTGAAGAAATCCTGTCGAGTCACGTGTTCGGCTTTTGCAGATCCATGAGCTTGCAACAATGTTACGTCAAAACCCATTTGCGTAAGGCTTTCGGCGATTGTCACACCTGTTTTGCCCGAGCTTAGGTTGCTGATAACGCGTACAGTGTCGATAGGCTCTTGTGTTCCGCCTGCCGTAACCAACACTTTGACTTTGCTGGCGGTTTTAAAGCTGATCGCTTCTGAAGGAACGGCGGCTCCTTTGTTCTGAAGCGCTTCCAGCGTGAATTTTAATATCAGATCAGGTTCAAGAAGTTTTCCCCAGCCTTCTTCGCCGCAAGCCAGTATGCCTGAAGCAGTTTCTAGAATCTGTAGTCCCATGTCGCGTAGGGTTTGCAAAGACTTTTGCGTCACCGGGTGCTTATACATGCTCGTGTTCATTGCCGGAGCAATAAGGAAAGGCTTCTTAAAGTCATGAGCGAGGAAAAGAGTTTGCACTAAATCATCGCCTACGCCCTGAGCGGCTTTATTGATAAAGCTGGCCGTCGCTGGAGCTACTAAAACAACGTCGGCCCATCTCATAAGATGAATATGGTCCATGACATTGCCAGCGGCATACATGTCGCTCACGACAGGTTTTCCAGTCAAGCCTTCAAGTGTCGCATTGCCAACGAATTTTAATGCCGAAGGAGTCGCTACAACCTGCACTTCGCAGTTTGCTTGAACCAGCCTAGAAACTACGTGGCAGGCTTTGTAACAGGCAATCGAGCCTGTCATAATAAAAAGGACTTTAGATTTCGACATTGTCTATCAACCTCACTTCGCCCAATTTCGCCGCGACAAAGCGGCGTGACCCCACGTCAGTGACGTAATCAACGGCAAAACCCTGAGCTTGAAGTTTTGCCGTAGCCTCTTCAGCACTTTTGCTTTCAGTTATAGCTTTGTATATGGCCGGTGCGATTCTTCTTTCTTCAGCCGTCAATCGAGTGTTGCGGGAGCTCATGGCAAGACCGTCTTGCTCACGCACTGTCGCGACGGGGACTATCTCCAGATTCATAAAAAAGGCATCCACCATTCCGCGAATCAAGGACAGCTGTTGGAAGTCTTTTTCACCGAAGTAAGCCTTGCTTGGACTTACCAGATTAAAAAGCTTCATCACAACTGACAAAACTCCGTCGAAGTGACCCGGCCGATGGGCGCCGTCTAAAAGTAAAGAATAGTCGTTCTCTGAAACCTTGTAGCGGTACTTATCCGGATACATTTCCTCATAGTTGGGGAAAAAGACCGCGTCGACGCCATTCATCTCGGCCATTGCAAAATCTTGCTCCCAGGTTTTTGGATACTTCGCCAGATCCTTCGGGTCGTTGAACTGCGTAGGGTTTACAAAAATGGAAAGGACGACCAAGTCGTTTTCTTTGCGAGCACGTTTGATCAACTCTTCATGGCCCGCATGCAAAGCTCCCATCGTCGGGACAAAGCCGATCGTTCCCACCTTGTTTTTTCGCCAAGCTTTCATTTCTGAAGGAGAGTGCAGAACTTCGCTCATGAATAACTCTCTTTCTCGGTTGGAAATTTTCCTTGAACGACTTCTTGATGGTAAGTGTTGAAGGCCTCTTTCATTGTTTCAAAACCATTGAAGTATTGTTTTAGAAATTTAGGTTTAAAACCCGGAGTCATTCCTAACATGTCCTGCAGAACCAGAACCTGGCCGTCACAATCTGGGCCTCCGCCAATACCAATAGTCGGAATCTCAAGTGATGCCGTGATTTCTTTGGCAAGATTTGAAGGAACACATTCAAGTACGATGGAAAAAGCGCCGGCTTCCTGAAGTTGCAAGGCGTGCTCTTTAATTTTTTTCTGAGCCTTTTCATCACGACCTTGAACTTTAAAACCACCCAGCTGATTTACTGACTGCGGGGTTAATCCTAAATGTCCCATCACTGGTACGCCCGAATCGACAAGGTGTCTTACGAGCTCAATATTTCCGGAAGCACCTTCAAGTTTTACCGCGTGAGCACCGGCTTTCATGATCTTTTCTACGTATGTCATGTTAGCAGTCAGGCCTTTGCGGTAACTCATGAACGGTAAATCACCTACAACAAACTTGTCTCCGGCTCCGCGCACGACGGCGGCAGTATGTAAAGCCATCATATTCACAGAGGCATTCAAGGTTGTTTTATGCCCGTGCATTGTCATAGCCAAAGAGTCACCCACTAATAGGCAGTCCACATCGCTTTCTGCTAGGATGCGTGCGAAAGTGTAGTCATAACAAGTGACCATGGATATCTTTTCTTTTTTTGCTTTCTTATTCTGAAAATCTAAAATGGTTTTCATAGCAGCCTCACTTTTGCGGGTAATCGGGCCAGTGGGTTTTTAAAAAGGCTTCGTACACAGGAAGATACAAGTCTTGGGAAAGCGCTTGTAAATTCGCGTGGACGGTTTCGGCATCCTTGCGCACTAAGGGGCCGGTCAAAGCCTGTGTTGGATTTTGAAAAGTATTTGCCAGAATTTTTTCGATGTAGAGGTGAGCCGCCTCAGCTGGAATATTCATCTCGGAAAATCCCTGCAACATTTTGTTCACAAGTAGAGTGACGAAGTTACCACCTAAAACGCAGTAAGCGTGATAACGTGCCTTTGCTTCGGGAGGCAGAACAGAAAAAGGATTCGTGAATACCGGAATGGCTTCTTGGAGGGACCGAGCTCCGGTTATCGTGAAATGAATCTTTTGATAAAACGAAAGATCATAAAGCTCGGGACCAAAAGTCATCAACGGGTGCGCCGCGATCATATCTTCAAAATGATGAGCGCCTGAAAAGTGCACGAAGACTTTATCATGACCGGCTAGATGTTGACGGTAAAATCCTAAGAGCGCCGAATCACTTATCGCGAGCAAGACGTGAGAAGATTTCGCGACTTTTCTTGCTAGCGCGTGGGGGTCTTGCGAGCGATCCCAAGTTTCAAAATGTTGATTGAGTAAGTGAAAATAATAGCCCAAGTGTCGGGCGACGCGGCCAGAGCCAATAATTAAATAAGAAAAAGAAGAATTTGTATTCGTCGCCTTCATATAAGTGGGTACCTGTCCTAGGGATCAAGTCCTATGTAATGTTCGCAACCTAGCATAATTCTAACAGATTACAATGAGGATTGCCACGCTGCGACGAATGGCGTGCGTAGCGCCGTAACTAGACTTCGCTCATATTCTGCGCGACCTTCGGCCCCATGAAATACATTTATTGGGCTTGTGCTACCGCCGTGATCGCTTTGGGTATTTATTTTGCGATGAATTTCTCTATTCAGCCGCAAAGCATTCCCAAGATCAAATTTTCTCAAGTCACGACTCCGGAAGAGTTGGGAAAGGGTGTCTACGAACGTCTTCGCTTAGAGGTCAAAGAAGCGCCGGTTGTTTTGTTCGGTGTCACTCCTAACCAAATCGAAGACATGGAGCTTCTGCGCGGATTCTTTGAAGCCAATCAAGAGGCCGGATCCAAATATGACGTGATCGTGGTGGAGCCCATGTTGCCTTATGTGGAGCTTTTTAATTCCAACATGCGCGTGGATATCAAAAACGAAATGGATCGCTTCGTGGACGGCGTAAAGAAGGCTCGAGAGCAGGGTTTGCGGGTGGCAGCCATCGTGCCTAACATTTATTCTTCGCAACTATTAAAGAAAAATCCTGCCAATCGTTTGAAAGAAGAGTACAAGCTCGATGTAGTCAGTTTTTCTGTCACGAAGTTTCCGGTGACTCGTCAGCAAGAAGAGTCCTTCGAACCCAAATGCGTGATCGAAGAAGGTAAAGATTTATCGGGTACAGGTCCATTGGGGTGCATGATTCAAAACATCGCTCGCAAGACCTACCGTAAGAAATTTGAAGACAATAAATTTTCGGGAATGATGGAACAAACGGGTGCGAAAGATTACATCATTTTGTTCAACCGCAATGCGGGTTCTCGATAGGGGGAAATTATGAAAATGTTCGTAGCCGCTTTAACAATGGCTTTGTCTTTCAATGCCGTTGCCGGCAGTAATTTGGAAGGCACATGGATGAGCGAAGACGGTCGCGCGACGGTTCGCTTGGTTGAATTCGATGGTCTTTTGACTTTGAATACTCGCAGCTATTACTACAATGGCGCACCTTCTGATTATTTCTTTTCTTTCCGCGTACCGAAAAATCGTGATGTGCAACCAGGAGAAATTCTTGAAGGTCGCATCCGCAGCATCGACGGCTTCTATGGTTGTCTTTTTGAAGAGCCCGCAAAAGCTCAGCTGACTCATGATGGCCGATTGAAACTTCATTATCCACTTCTTACATTCCATCGTGAAACTCGTTCCGTTGTGGATCGCGACGGCCGTGGTGGTTATCGCCGTGTCGTTGACTGGAACGGTTGGGGCTGGGTTGAAACCGTTTATCACTTTCCTATCGAGCGCTGGCGCGTGATTTCCAGTGAGTGTGTGATTGATGCACGCAACTGGTCTACGGGTGTGTTAGTGCCGGTTCCCGTTGATGGCGGTGGCGGCGGCGCGGGCCCTGACTTCCCAGTTCCACGTCCTCAGTAAGGAAAAAGTTCATGAAAAAGATTGCTATCGTCACCGGTGCAAATCGTGGTTTGGGTCTTGCGACAAGTGAGGCCCTGGCGCAAAGAGGTTTCAAAGTGGTGATGGCCATGCGAAATCCCGATAAAGCTCAAAAGCAGATCAATGCCTTCAAAATGAAGGACTTGGATGTTGTTCCGATGAAGCTGGATCTTTCGCAGGAAAAAAGTATTAATGAATTCGTTGAAAATATCCGCAAAGATTTTGGCTTTGTGGATGTTCTTGTGAATAACGCCGGAATTCTTATTGATAGTGAGGACGGTGGAAATTCTTCTTTATTTAAAACAAAAGCTTCCACAATCCAAAAAACATTTGCGACGAACACGTTAGGTCCTTTTTTGCTGACGCAGAAAATTTTTCCGTTGATGCAACAAGAAGGCTACGGGCGTATTGTCAATGTCTCAAGCGGAATGGCTCAGCTGTCAGTTCCTCAAAACGCTTCAGCGTCTTACCGTATATCTAAAACGGCTCTGAACATGGTGACGAATCTTTTTGCTTCGGAAGTTCAAGGTGCTGATATCTGCGTGAACTCTGTATCGCCTGGCTGGGTGCGTACAGACATGGGTGGCCCGCATGCAGACCGTACGGTAGAGCAGGGAATTAAAGGCATCATCTGGGCAGCCACTCTTCCTAAGGGTGGTCCTAACGGTGGCTTCTTCCGCGATGGCGATCCTTTGCCTTGGTAAAAGGTGCCTAGGGACTTTTTACGCTCGCGTTCATTTTAAATAAAAAAGGGAAGAAGGTGCAACTCCTTCTTCCCTAAAACGAAAGGAACGCGGGAACAACCTATTTTTCTTTTTCGTAAGCCTTCACCACATCTTCAGTGAGATCCACTTCCGCGACCGAGTAGACGATCATGCGCGTGTCCTGAAGAACCATGGTAAATCCTTTTTCTTTTGAAACCTGAGCGATGACTTTTTCCATTTTTTCTAAGATAGGAGCCGTCAGCTGCTCTTGCTTCTTTTGGATCTCGTTCTGACTTTTCGCCATGGAATCACGAAAGGCCATAACGGCTTTTTGATATTCTATTTGTTTTGCCTTGAAAGCCTCTTCAGACATCACGGCTTTTTTCTTTTCAAGGTCTTGAGCCATGGTCTTGAGCTCAGCTTCTTTTTTCTCGAAGTTTTTCTTTTCAGATTCGAATTGCGCATCTAGTTCTGCCGTCGCTTTTTTTCCAGCCGAAGTAGCTTTGATAGCTTTTTGCATATCAACGAATCCAATTTTTGCTTCAGCCATCGCTGTCATTGCGGCAAGAACAAGAGCACCTGTAATTAAAAGATTTTTCATAAGACCTTCCTTAGTTATTCAATCTCGATATCGCCACTCGTTGTGGAAACACTCACACCGATGTTGCCATTTTTATTACTGCCGTGGCTATTATGAATTTCGCCAGAGACAGATTTTAATGAGAAGCGAAGTTTATCTGACGGGGCCATTTTTATTTTCACATCGCCTGAAATTGACGTAAAAGCCACCTCTGCCGGAGTCAGTGTCGATACTTCTAGATCTCCACTGACCGACTTTCCAGTCACTTTCTGAGCTGAGATGTCTTCGGCTTTGATATCCGCAGAGACACTGTGTAGAGCGATGGATTGCGTCTGAATCTGTTTTAAAATCACATCACCAGCAACGGTTTTAATCGCCAATTCATCGGTAAGCGTGTTTTCCATCACAACATTTCCGTTGACGGTCACGATGTCGATATTCTTCGCTAACGAAGGGGGAACTTCGATTCGCACGTCAAGCTCGCTGGTCGCCTCATCTTCAGGCTGCTGAATAATGATTTCGTCTGCTTGAACTTCCGTTTTTAAAAGGCGGGGGGCTTTGCTTTTATCTAAACGTCCGGTCGCTGAGACGATGATGTTTTCGCCGATTCCTTTTTTAAAGGACACCGTGGCATTGATCGACTTAAATGAAACTTTCTTTACGGGAGGGGCAAAGTTCCATGTGTCTTTAGTTTCTTCCCAGCCAGCGTCTGCTTTGCTGATGCCACCGACGTGAATACGTACGTTGTAGTTGTCTTCGATTTTACTTAATAAAGTGGGATCTTGTTCGTAGGCTTTACTTCCGGCATAGGTAGCAAGACTCAGGCAAGCCACCGTCCAAATTGTAAACGCGATAAAGAACTTCCCAAATAGACCCAGAGATTTCATTTGAGGCTCCTATTTTTGTAGAATGAATTTTAAATTCCACTGCAGATAGCTGATGATCGCTAACACAATGTACTTAGTGATGACGAACATCACCATGCCACCAAGAATCGCAAGACCAAGAAGGCCAAAGCTTGTCGACAGTCCCGTGACCCACGCCCAGGCCCCTGCAGAGACGGTTCCTAAAAAAGGCAGCATCGAAAGAAGTGCAAGACTCGCGGATCCGATAGCTACAGAGACCGCCCAGCCCGAAGCCAGCAGAGCGAAAATCACAACGCCGGGAATAAAAAGAATCAGGAAATTAAAAGGGGCGATCACCAATAAACGGCCAATCACCGTCACTGCCAAACTTAAGTTAAATCCCTTTTCCGGATTTTTGATTTCGCTGATCAAGCTTTCGGTTTGATATGCTTTAGCGATGACGGAGGGAAAGCCTAAACCTTCGCAAATTTCCACTTCCGTTTTGCCTTTGCTAAGGCCATGCACAAAATGTTCTTCGTAGTCTGTCAGAATATCTTGAACATTTTGAACTTTGTTTTTTTCAAGCTCCTCTTTCAGATTTTTTAGAAACTCTTGTTTCGTCATATAATGTCCCTGCCAATTAATTTTTCGATTTGTTGATTGAATTCCACCCACTGCTTGAACTGTTCCTTTTGGAACTCTTTACCTAGCTTGGTAATCCGATAGTATTTGCGCGGAGGTCCTTCCGAGGATTCCTGCAGGTAGGTTTCAAAATATTTTTCCTCGGTCAAGCGGCGCAAAATGGGGTACAGAGTGCCTTCTGAAATTTCTAAAACCTTAGAAATTTCCTCCACCAATTCATAGCCGTAGTAGTCTTTGCGACCGATCAGGGTGAGCACCGAAAGTTCAAGCACACCTTTTTTAAACTGAGCATTCATAACAACGCCTTTCCAGTACCAAGCTATGCTAGGTACTGTGTAATGTAAAGTACTAAGTTTTGTACAGTACTAGAGGTCCGGGCTAATTATTTGAAATTAATGAGATAACGCCGAGTGCCAATTGAGTGGTCGCGGTTTCTTTGGGGGGGTATTAGGGGTTGCGGTTAAAGTCGCTATCGCCTTTGGGCAAAAAAAAGCCACTCCTAAGAGTGGCTTTGCTGCGGTGTAGACCCAAAAAAGAAGCAGGCACTAGTAGATTTCGTGGGCTAGTGGGCGGCGTGGAGCGCGGAAGTAGGTTCTTGGAGATAGATCCAAGAGGTCACCGAGCTTTTCCATGTAGACGCAGGCGTAACGATCAAGCTGATAAGCGAAGTAACTTTCTTCGTTACCGGCTCTCATCAATTGACCCCAGTTGCCGTTATACATGGCTTGCTGCTTTTTGATGAGCTGGCTGATTTGCGCATCGATTTCAGAAATAGTTTTCTGAAGACCATCGATTTGCGTGTCGTTGATGTTCGCGGCTTTTTCAATTTTGCGAGTCATCAAGTCTGTCAGTTCATCTTCTAAAGGCTCTTTCTTTTTCATCAAGACTTCGATTTCCTGATTCAAAGGTTCGGCTTTTTTATTGTTGTTCACTTCGTCATCCAACTCTTCAATGACCATAGCTGTTCTCCAGTTACAGTCCTTTTTCAAGCGCAGGATGTCGCCATAGATATGGTCGCCGATGTACAGAATGTCGTCTCCGGCAAGCTCTAGGTCGGCGGTGAATTTCTTCGCGTTACCGCCTTGATAAATACCTGGAGTCAGTTTTCCTTCCATGTTCGTCATTGTGCCATCTTCTGGATTCACACGAAGATATTTTTGGCTTTCATAGAAAAACTTTGGTTTGGAAGCAAACGTGATCACGAACTCAAACAGATCTTGCCAAGATTTATGTTCTTTCAAGAAAGGTTGAATCGCGTAATCCAACAACAATTTCGTGTAATGGAAATCAGAGTTCGTCAAAACGAAGATCTTCTTTCCGTGTCGACGGAACTTTTCAAGGCCTGCAACGAGCTCTGGATCTTTAATGATGTAGTGATCTAGATTTTTCTTAACAACGTCTTTCAAAGAACCGTCGCGATGAGCTTCATCCAAAGCATCCAACACGTCGTCGGCGATTTGTGAATACTCAGGATACTTGCTTCCAAGATCCGTGTCTTTAAGCTCAACGATCTGAGCGATCAAGTTCGCCAAAGAGATTGAAAACGAAGTGTCGACAGCCAAATAGTCTGAGTTGCTCAAGTCGATGTAAGTCGACTTGTAAAGTTTTTGATGGCTTTTGAAGTCCAACGGTTTTAATCCGTGGTAACTGGCGCGAATCGCCGTGTAGCGATTCAACTTCAAAAGATTTCCCATCTTACGATCGATCACCAGACCGCGAATCGCATAGTTGTAGTCAAACGTCAGCTTGCGCAAAGTTTCTGGATAACCACGCTTGATCAATTTTTCGATCATGGTTGTGTGAGAAAGGCGTTCAAAGTTTTCACTGTTATAACGAACCAACGTGTGGTCCATATCAACGCCGATGTAACGAATCTTTTTTAGATTCAAAGTTCTATTAACAAATACTTTTCCTGGCATATTTTTTCTATCTTTCAACAGGCAATTGAAGGTGGTTCCAAAGCATCATTCCACCTTGCATATTATAAACGTGAGTAAGGCCATTCATTTTTGCAAAAGCTGTGGCCTGAGCAGAGCGACCGCCACTTTTGCAAATGAAGACCACAGTTTGGTCTTTAGGTAAATTTTCAAGATGATCGGGAAGAGTGTTCAGAACCACAAGTTCTGAACCCGGGACGTGACCCAGTTCGCCCGTGTACTCGTCGGGTTGACGAACATCAATAAGCTTCACATCGGCCATTAGCTTTTGTAATTCCGCCGGTGCGATGTCGTAGACTCCCTCATAATGAGGATTTTCAGTTTTTGTTTCGAAGTTCACTAACTTCACTGTCACAGATTCCTCCTGCGTCACAGCCAAGATTCTTAGCATAACAGGACTTGCTTTGAAATGCAGCAAAGAGAGGCTTTTTTATTGGGGTGCAGCAGTGGCGGAAGTTACACAGCGGAAACCCACGTGAGTATTTGAGTACGAGGGTGAATTGTCGAGGTCTACAGCGAAAACTCCGGTGTCAGTTCCATTATAAAGGCTTCCGCCCCGTGCGATCGCTCCACCCGGTCCATTAATCCAGGCAAAACCCATTCCGCAATATTCGTTCGAGTTAGGACTTGCACAAACTAAAGAGCTTGAGGGCGCAAACAAAGTAGCAAAACTTCCGCCCAGTCCCACCAAATCAGCGATGTAGTCATTGCTTGAAGCGCCGGGATCGGTGAAGTTTTCTTTGTTCCACTCCCAAGAGTTCCCGGCGAAATCCCAAAGCACTTCGCCATTAGACAGTTGGTGAGTTCTTCGGTTTTCATGCCACAGGCTGGGACTGCAGATGGCGTCTAATGACGCTTGTGAGTCTGCGGCCCCGGAGCTATCGAAGTCATAGCCATAACAAGGATGATCGTCTCCACCGGCCTCAAGCAGACTTCCGTAAGAGTTGTCAAAGTGACCGCGATTCAAAGCTCCCGAAGTAACGGCTCCAGAACTCCAGTTCGCCGTAGTTTCAGTGATGTTGATGGCGATCTTATTCCATTGAGCCGTGCTGATAAGGTCGTAGTCAGAACCCAAAGCCTGACAAGCGGTGACCGCATCGTCGCGATCGATATTTCCCCAGGGAGCACCACCAGCTTGAGATGTGGCAACGCCAGCCACGTCTTTCATTTCGTATTTTGCGACACAAAATCCTGGCGGAGTTTCGCTGGCAGAAGGTGGCACGTAAACATAACCCGTGGGACATGAATACTGAATGGCGTCCTCGGAAGGAATTTCCGTGAGTGCATCCGTCACTTTCTTAAGATCCAAGCTGCACGCACTCAAAGACATGAGTAAGACAGAGTAAAAGAATATACGTACCATGATCTTCTTATCGGCTTCTTGACACAGCCCACGAGCTTTTCAAGGCACTTTCGCTTAAAAATGATGAAGAGTAGAATCCAAAAAAAAAGCCGCTTCATTTTGAAGCGGCTTTTGTCTCATTACCAGATCTGCACTCGGTCTTTTGGATCTAAAGTCATTTTGTCGCCAGGCTTGCACTGGAAGGTTTCAGCAAAGGCCGGCTGATGTTTTACTTGTTCATTGATACGAGCCCATCCCGCAGAGTGCGGATCCGTTTTACGCATCAACTTTTCAAAATCAGGGCGGATCACTGTGCACCACAGGCGGCCATAGGCTATGAAGAAATCTTTTTTATCTTTTTCAGTTCCTTGGCCCTTAGGGAAGGCCGCATTGTAGGCAAACGTCAAACCGACAAGATCGGCGACGTTTTCACCTAAAGTCAGTTTTCCGTCATGACCGATTTGATTGAACTGATCGATCATCTTTTGCCCACGCAAGTTGAACTCCATGATGTCTTTTGTGGTCATCCACTGACGAAGGCGACCTTGAGAATCATATTTTGATCCGCTGTCATCGATACTGTGACCCAATTCATGTCCCATCACCGCGCCAACGGCGCCTAAGTTTTCAATCACTGATCCATCTTTGTCGTAGAACGGATATTGAAGAATACCAATGGGCAGAACAAATTTGTTTTCATTGCTGCTGTAGTACGCATTCACGGTCAACGGTCCCATGCCCCAAGCATCCTGATTGGCGGGCTCGCGAAGCTCTGTCATGTTCTTTTCCCAGCGAGCTTCATTGTAGGTGTGCATATTTTGCACGTAGTTCGTTTTTGAATATTTACGAAGAGGAACGAAATCCCACTCTTTGTCTGTGTGAGGCTTCACCAGTTGCAAACGCGCCGTCTTAATTTTTGCGATGGCCTCTTTTTTTCCTTCTTTAGAAAGCCATTTATTTGCCTCTAGACCATCCAGGATACTTTGACGAATACGCGCGCCCACTTCGTTGACTTTGCTTTCGTCGAAATGAGGAAAGACTTTGTCGACCAACGCAGCATCAATTTCTTTCATGAAGTAGTTGCCCGCTGTTGTCGTGCAACGCTCTTGACGGTCCGGACGCTTCTCGGGACCGCCGAAGAACTTCTTTTCAAAATTGAATCCGGCTTGGAAAAACTTCGGGTAGCCGTCGTCCATCTGATCGCCCAAAGCTTTATACAGATAAACGTCTTTCCACACTTGCAAAGGAAGCTTGTCTAATTGCGCGTTAATAAAATCCAAAGATTCGGGGATCGGCGTATTTACAACCACTTCAGGGGGGATTTTATCAAACAGGGGTTTTAAATAAAGCTGCGGATACTTTTTTAAAAGATCTGCTTGAGAGCTGACACGTTTTTCGCTCCAACGCTGATGGCGAACGGCCGTTACCGGATAAGTTTTAATAAACTCTTGTTCAAATGCGACCATCGCTTTTGCACGCGCCTGAGCATCCGCCTTTTTTACTTTGGGCTCGATGTTTTGGATGAACATGGTGAGTAAGGATTCGTACTCTTTCAAAAGCTCTGGCTGCTCATAATACTTGTGATCAGGAAGAAGCATGAAATTGGCATACAGCATGGCATCCATTTTTTTCGGATTGTCCAAATTCGGAGAAGCCCACAGATAAACCATGTTGCCAAAACCCTTTGGCAAATTTTCATGAGAGTAACGAACTAATTCTTCGGTGGTTTTAATTTTACCAATCTCGTTCACCATGCGAACGACTTCGGCTTTTTCGTCTTTGGCTTTCGCTGACGTATTCATGCATGACATGTAAACATCGCGGATCTGTTCGCTGCGCGAATCCATATTTTTTTGCGCAGGAAGGTCCTTCATGAATTTCTTTTTAACTTCCAAAAGACGTTCTCTAGAATCATTGAAGGCAAAGGTGTGGCTGCGGCGATCGGGGCGCAGTTTGAATGAAGCCTCCGCTTTTTCACAGACATATTTGTGAAAGTCTTCACAGGGACTGACATCGGTACTCAATGGGAATGATCTTTTTTCAGGGATGTCAGAAGAGGGGGCCGCTGTTTTTGCGGATTTTGCCTGTGCTGACAAAATGAGGGTGGAGGCCAATAGAAGTTTTAACATGCTTGAGTTCCCACATTGGAAAAGGTTGTTCGTTTGTAAATCGTAAACCTGCCTAAATTCATTTAAAAGGCCTTTGGGGCTATGATCGAGGGCGTTATCAACAAGTTAATCAATTTTACTTACCCGGAAACTCGCGGTAATCGAAAAGGAAAGGGGATCTCTTATGAAAAAATTTGTTTTGCTCCTCGTAGCAACATTGGCTTTGACGGCTTGTAAGACAGTCAAAATTGAAAATGGCGAAGTGCCGGATGAATATCTGTCTCGCGCGAAAAAAGTAGAAGGCGTTTATCAAGGCTCTTTCGAAGGACGTCGTGGTGAATTGGCGATCACGTTTCAAGGAAACAGACCTGTTCTTACTTACAAAGATGCTCGCGGTGATAGTTTCGTGATGCCTCAATGCCAATCTTCTGTAAACGATTTGAAATGGGCGTACGTGACTCGCAAGGGTGTTGTTGAATCGGTGGGATTCTACTTTGATCCAGGCGTTTGCTTTATGGATGGACGTGAGGTTGTCTTGAGTTTCAGCAACAACTACAACACGATCCACGTCAGAATCTTAGATCGTCGTTATTTTGACCGTCATTGTCGTTGGGAAGTCGTAGATCCACGCGTGGGTCCTCGCGAAATCTGCGAGACTACGCAACGTGAAGTCAATTTGAACGGTAAATTCTCTCGCTAAGCTATTGAAGGAACGATCGTGTCTGTGGCATGATCGTTCCATTCATGTCAAAAACTCCTGTCGACCTTTCTCCTGAACAATCTGGCGCTCTGGAACTTCTTCGTTCCGGCGAAAATGTTTTTCTTACAGGCGGAGCCGGCAGCGGCAAAAGTTTTCTTATTCGTCACTTCATGAAAGAGCTCGATCCCAAGTCCATGCCGATTTTGGCAAGCACTGGGGCCGCGGCTGTTCTTTTGGGCGGACGAACCTTTCACAGCTTCTTTGGACTAGGAATTATGGAAGGCGGACCCGACGCCACCTATGCTCGGGCTTCTAAAGATACAAAATTAATGGCTCGTCTTCGTAAGGTCGAAGGCGTGATCATCGATGAAATTTCCATGATTCCCGGACAAGCTTTAATGATTGCCGAAGCTCTTTCGCAAAGGGCGCGCGAGTCAAAACTTCCTTGGGGAGGCATGCGCATTATTTCTGTCGGAGATTTTGCGCAGTTACCACCCGTTACCCAAACAGGGCAAAGAGATTGGTGTTTTATGAACGCCGTCTGGCACCAAAGCGGCTTTCAAAACGTCAAGCTGTCTCACAATCAACGTGTCAGTGATAATTTATTTCTAGATATCTTAAGTGATGTTCGTCATGGGCTGACGACAGAACGCGTGCGGGATTTCTTGAACGAGCATTTGCAAGAGCACGATGAAGATCATCCGGGAACGAGGCTTTTTCCTCGAAAAATTGCGGCGGATAGTTTCAATCAGAAGAAATTACGCGAGCTCGATGAAGAAGAGATCACGATTGATTCCATTTACTTTGGAACCGAAAAGCATATCGAAATTCTTCAGAAGTCAGCTCCCGTGCCTTTAAAGCTGGTTCTTAAACTCGGTTGTCGCGTGATGTTTTTGCAGAACGATCCGCAAAAGCGCTGGGTGAACGGGACTCGCGGTGTGGTCACCGATATTACGGCTGACACTGTGATGGTTAAAAAAGACGGGGGTCGTGAGGTTCAAGTCGAAAAAACTTCCTTCGCTATTCAGGATGCTGAAGGAAATATCATGGCGCAAGTGGTGCAATTCCCCTTAACGCTGGCTTACGCCACGACAATTCACAAAAGTCAGGGAGCGACGTTGGATGACTTGTGGTGTGACTTAAGTTCACTGTGGGAGCCCGGTCATGCTTACGTGGCTTTAAGTCGATTGCGTTCCTCAGAAGGACTGCATCTTATCGGCTGGAATCCGCGCTCTATTATTGTGGATCCGAAAGTCTTGGATTTTTACAAGCGTCTAGAAAATTAGATTCCGCCGTCTGCTGACAAACACAGTGCCAGCAACAACATCGTCTTTCAAAATATAAAGATCGAGGTGTTTATGAAGGCGCTCCTTCTTCTATCTTGTTTTCTTTTTATCGCGTGCAGTGAAACCGTATCCGATCGTATCGGAGACGCACAACTTTGTCTGGACAATGCAACTCCAGAACAAGCTCAAGGCTGTATTGCCGACATCGAGTCTGTCGACCGAGCGGATGCGCACGTTTTGAAATGTGCTGCTGGTTTTGTGACCGAGGGTTTTGGCACCGGTGACCGTTTTCGTCGTTCGTTTCGTCAGTTAGAGGACAGTGGCGATGGGACACCCGGACTGTTAGGGTACTTAGCCTTTGCAAGTCAAGGCACCCCGAATTTGAACCGCGCCTTTGCTCTTAAAACAGATATTGCCTGTCAGAAGTCGGAACAAAAAAGCTTGCGATTGTTCGGCTCCTTGGCTTTAGCGGCGACAACCATTGCTGAGCTGGGGGGATTGACTTGGGATGCGCAAACTCCTCCGACGGCGGCAGATATTCGGGCCGCGATCACGACGATGGAAAATTCGGGCAGTGCGAATATTGTATCCGCGATCCAACAGATTGGGACAGCCGTAGTGAACGTCTATAACAGAGCCTGTCGTTCGGGGAATGTGCCGAATAAAAAACTGTGTGAGCAACATCAGAATGCGGTCGCTGAGGGGCAAGGCGATCTGGAACAAACAGGGCGAAAAATTTTAGATAAGTGGAAAAATAATTCGAATTAAAAGGGCACGTTGAGTTTCACCAGATAGATGCGACTGTCATCCGGTGTTTCCAATGTCCCCACGTTCTCTGCGTAAGAGACAAGATCCAACGCAAAGTAGGGAAGTGCTAAAGAATATCCGGCGGTCCAATAGGTTTCGCTCAATCCTAAACGGAATTGATTTTTAATCCAGGTTGAAGGCGTCCAATCTACTTCAACCCCTAAGTGCGATCCTTTTTTCCAATTGAAATTGGGGTGATTCAGATCGCGAAAATCTAAAGCGACTCGTCCCGAAGTTCCGAAACTTGCGGGGAACTCCCACGCAGAGCCGATGTCAAAAACGCGATAAAGCGGTTCCGGATTTTTATCACTGTCCTTGTTGATAAGACCAAAGCTGTTATCAAAACCAAAATTAAAAATGTTCCTTGCGACGAAGGCAAAATTATATATTTGCTCGGACCAGTTTTGAGTCCATAAAACCCCAACATCGGCGTCGATTGTGTAACCCTCCGATAGATCTTCACGCGAGATGTAGTTCTCATTGGCGGCAAGTTCAGTAGCACTCAGAGAACGACTTAGAAAAACGCGATTCACAAATTTCGCCGTCACACCCCAGGAAAGGTTTTCCGAAGCCATTTGTCCGTAGCCCATGGCCAAGCTGGAATCTCCATAGACCGTCGTATTCACGGCGGGGCCAATCTGTTGATGCAGACCTGCTTCAAAAGTCAGATCGGCCGGAATAAATCCAAAGGCCCATTGGGGTTTGGCGTAGATGATTTCAAAAAGTTGAATTCGCGCGGTGTAAGTGTTCCCGTAATTTTCCTGTATGAGATCAATCAGGGCGTCTTGTTTTTCAGTTTCTGTTTCACTGGAGCTTTGAATGTCATTAAGGTCGTTGTAAAAATCCAGCGTGGATGGAGACCCTTGCGCGCTTAAGATTCCTAAGTTCCACGTGTTTTCCGTTCGACGGGCCAGAGCGGCTGGGTTGTAATAAAGTGCAGAGTAATCATTGTTGACTGCGGTGAAGGCATCTCCCATTCCTAAAGCGCGAGGCGATTGATAGAAGTGATGAATCGTGAAAGTCACGCTATCGACGGCGCTGGCGTTGGCACTGGTGAATACTAAAAATAAAGAAAATAGAATATGTTTAGTCATGAATCTATTCTGCGTGTCCAGGTGGATTTGGCGATCAAATCCCTGGGCTGTCGGCGAAATACATGAGGCACTCTGGGGACGACTTGCTGACAGTCAGGGTGTAAGACTTAAGTGATTGATATTCCTTAGTTTCTTCTTGCTTGAAATCAGTGTTAAATAGGGCTACTGTCGGTTTTTTAGGAGGAAGCAATGGCTCAAATTACAGAGCAAAATCCCATCGGCCTTAACGGCGTGGATTTTATTGAGTATTCAGGTCCCGACGCTCACTATTTCGAAACTATCTTCAAACGTTATGCGTTTAAAGAAGTGGGACAAGTTCATGGCAAAAACATCCGCTTATTCCGCCAGGGCGACATCAACTATATTTTGAACTGTGAACCGCAAACTTTCGCAACAGACTTTGCAAAAATGCACGGCCCTTCGATCTGCGCGACAGGTTTCCGCGTTCAAGATGCAGAACACGCTTTCAAGACCGCAGTTGCACGCGGGGGCCGTCCTTACGAGGGCAATGATCACCAAAAGGGCGCGACACCATTCCCAGCTATTTATGGCATTGGTGATTCGTTGATCTATTTCATCGACGAGAAAAACCAGAACAAACTTTACAACGAAATTTTCCAAGTAAAACCGGAAGATAAGTTTCCGGCGGGCGTGGGTTTCACTGTGATTGATCATTTCACCAACAATGTTCCTAAAGGTGAAATGGACAAATGGTGTGACTTCTACACGAAAGTTTTGGCTTTCCGTGAAGCTCGTTACTTCGACATCCGTGGTGCGAAGACGGGTTTGCTTTCAAAAGTAATGCGTTCTCCATGCGGAAAATTCTCAGTCCCTATCAATGAGCCTACAGAGTCCAAATCTCAAATCCAGGAGTACCTGGATGAATACAAGGGTTCTGGCATTCAGCACGTGGCTTTGTTGACGACTGACATTGTTCAAACTTTGGAAAACTTGAAAAACAGTGAAATCCAATTCTTAACTCCACCTCCGCACTCTTACTATGAGATGCTTCCCGCGCGCGTTCCGAACGTGACCGAGGATTTGAATCGCCTTGAAAAGAATGCGATCTTGGTGGACGGAGATGAAAAAGGCTACTTGCTACAAATCTTCACGAAAAACACTTTCGGTCCGATCTTCTATGAAGTGATTGAACGTAAAGGTCATGATGGTTTCGGTGATGGCAACTTCCAAGCGTTGTTCGATGCTATCGAGCGTGATCAACGCGAACGTGGATATTTAACATAGTCAGGATCTATGGAACTTATTAAGCCCCTTTCTATTCCCGCAAAGGGAACCAAGCTTTCACCCGAACAGGCCATGAGACTGGCCATCAGTGAAGCTTACAAAGGGGCGACGCGTGTCAGTCCCAATCCCTTAGTGGGCGCCGTCGTTTTAGATGCTGATGGAGGATTTATTTCCTGCGGGCATCATGAATTTTACGGCGGCCCTCATGCTGAAGTGAATGCTCTGAAAGATCTATCTCCGGAAATTCTAAAAGGGGCTCATGTCTTTGTAACCTTAGAGCCTTGTGCTCATGAAGGTAAAACTCCTTCTTGCGCAAAGATGATGGCGAAGCTTCCTTTAAAAAAAGTGACGTTCGGTTTGATCGATCCGAATCCTTTGGTGGCGGGTCAAGGCGCTGACATTTTAAAAAACGCCGGTATTGAAGCCGAGGTTTTTTCCTCTAAAAACTCTGATGAAGACCAAGAAATCAAAACGCTACTGGAAGAAGTGTGCGAAGCTTTTCTTTGGAATTTCCGCAAGAAAAAAGTTTTTGTGGTTTTGAAGATGGCTTCCAGTATTGACGGTCAAGTGGCTTTAAAGTCCGGTGAAAGTCAGTGGATCACCGGGCCCCAATCGCGCGAGTATGTTCACTATCTGCGTGCTTGTTACGACGCCATTGTCGTAGGTAAAGGCACGATCGACTTTGACAATCCTTCGTTGAATATTCGTCATCCCGAGATCAAAAAGAACAACAAGGTCGTCGTGATCGATGGTGAAGGTGAACTGCTTTACCGCTTCGATGAATTAAAGCTTTCTGAGGTTCACGCTCCAGAGAATATTTTTTGGTGTGTGGCTGAAGAAGCAAAAGAACGCGTGGATAAGACATTGTCGAAGTTAAAGAAGGCTCCGCAAATCGTTTACGTGAAAACGAATGTCGGAGGGGATCTGGATCTTGAAGCTCTGTTGGCTCAGCTTTATACAAAAGGTTTAAGATCGGTGATGGTCGAGGGTGGAGCGATGACAGCAAGTTCGTTCATTAGCTCGGGTTTAGTAAACCGTCTTTATATGTTCCAGGCGCCCATCATCATGGGATCTGGTGGAGCACGCTCTTGGACCGAGACTGTGCGGATTTCCGAAATGAAAAATAAAATTCATATTAAAAACCCTCGTTACCTGACTTTTGGAAACGACTTTATGATTACGGGGACTTTGTCATGACAGTAAATTCAGCGACTCAAAACTACCGTTGGGTTCGCGCCAGTGATGGTGCTTTGGCGGGTGTTTGCAAAGGTCTAGGTACGGCCTTAGGTATTGAAACTTGGATAGTGCGCGTCATTTGGCTTATCGCGATATTGTGGTTTGGTACCGGAATCCTCCTTTATTTGATTTTGGCGGTCTGTTTGCCCCGCGTCGATAAGCTAGACCATGCCCTGGATGGCAAGCTTCTAGGCGTCTGTGCTAGAATAGCCCAGAGATACCGCATCGAAGTCGGGCTGGTCCGAACGGGTTTCGTGGTCATGGCCCTTGTGACTTTTGGTGTGGCGATCTTGGGTTACGGGCTTTGTTACTTTCTTATTCCGAAAGCCTGAACCCGGTAAGTCGCTTTCGAGCGCAGGAGTATTTAATTATATATGGGTGATGACAGTAGTAGGTCGATCGTAAAAGCCCTCAAAAATGAATGGTCTCTTTTCTGGGAAGCCTTCCAAGGTGAAGAGACTCCATCTGACGATTCCTTTAAAACTGGAAAACTGGAAGTTCTGACTTCAGAACAGATTCATGAAATGACGAAAGCTTTGGTCGAGGACCGTAAAAAGCTGAATCAAAAAATGGAAACCGTTTCCAAAGAAATTGATCTTAATTCCGCAAAACTTGAAAGCCTTCGCTTAGTGGGAGCCGAAGATTCTGACACCATTGCCAGAATTAACGAACTTACCGACTTGGGCCAAAGTATGACGACAGCTTTGACGAAGTTAGACCAACAGCTTCGTGTTATTCGTGAGCAGCAAGATCGTCTTCAAGACGACTTGATAACGTCTTAGGCTTTGCCGTCTCTTTTTTGATATTCTTTCCATTCACGAAGCTTGCGAATGCTTTGTTGCAGGACGGTTTCAAGCACGACAAGTTCTTTCTTCGTCGGCGTGTTTTGTAAAAGCATACGGCGAAGAACCGTGAACACGTTGATTTTGCGCTGACGAGTTAAATCAAAACCCATCTCTTGCAACCATGTGTGCAAAGTTTCTTCCGGATTGATGCCCTCAATTCCTTGAGGAGCGCGACGGCTTTTTCCGCCATCAAGTTTTGTGCGTTGTCCGCCCCACATTTTTCTTAAAGAGAACATCCCTAAAAGAGTGGCTTGGGCTAGGTTCAGACTCCAGTTTTCTCCGAATGTAGGTAAGCAGGCACAGAAGTTTGCATGTTCTAGGTCTTCAGCGGCCAGACCCCAGTCTTCAGGGCCAAAGATCAAGTGAATGACGTAAGGTTCATCGCTTTGAACCTGAAATTGAGGAGCATGATCCGCGATATCTGTGAGGACCTCGTCGATATCACGGACTTGGCGTCCTTTTCCGTCGCGGGCCGTGAAGCAGATTTTAATGCTTTCAGGTTCTTTTGCAAAAAACTCGTCCCAAGAAGCATAAGTCGTTCTGTTTTGCAGACCCGTTTGCCCGGTGGCTGCCGCCTGCTGAGCTTCATAAGTAATTTCACAAGCAGGTGCGACTAGTACAAGTTTATCAAAACCCATATTGCTCATCGCGCGCGACGTGGAACCGATGTTTCTTTCATAGATGGTGCGCACTAGAACAATGCGCACTTCAAAGGGACGTTTCAAATTCATTAAAGAGCTCCTGCCAAAGTCAGACCGTCTTGGATCAAACCTTGGGTTTTTTCATCCTTTTTCGCGAGCTTCGCCAAGTCTTCTTCAATTTGCTTTTTCAAAGAAGATTGGGGATCGCGCGCTTGAAGAATTTCTAAAGCTTCTAATAACAAAAGCCAATCCTCCGCAAAAAGACTGCGGTGAGATTGTAAAATTTCCGATAATTCTTCAGTCAATTTTGAGCCCTGCACTTTTTCTTCACGCAGTTTTCTGACGGCGCCATAGTTGCGGTGTCTTGAAAGCTCTTGTTCGGAATAACTTGGAACCGGAACGCGTTTCGCGATGAAGTCGACGGTTTCGCCGTAAGCTTCGCGATCCGCAGGGCCTCCAAAGACCGAGGTCACTGAAGAGCCAATAGCCATGTCGTAAGTGCCCCATTCAGGTGCAAATAAGATGCGGCCATTGAGCTCGGCTTTCGCATTTTCCAGCGTCAAAGTGATGGTTTTGCTATTTTTAATAAGGCGATATTGCACGACACCAGTAACCACTACGCCCGAAGTAAATTCTAGGCGCGCGGTTTTTCCAGATTCCACTTGAAGCTCGGCCCATTCCGCATCTGTAAATGTAGAAGGGCACTTGTTAGGATGAGCTTTCAAAAAGCCAACAGGAGTTCCAAAACCATGCGCATGGTATTTCTTGTCGTGACCGGAAAGTTCTTGGTCCATGTAGCAAAGCTGTGTCGGGCCGCTCAAGCGTAAGTAAGCCAGCTGACCGTTGTTATCCGTGATCGCTTCAACGATCTGACCAGAAATCTGGATGCCTGAATTGAGCTCTGCGGTGTTAACCGAATGAGCTTCGATCGCCTTTTTCAATCCGGCAAGGCCACCCAATCGGAAGGCCATTTGGTCGGCCATGTCGTCTAAAACTTTACTGAGTGTTTTAAAGTCCGGTGTCACAAAAAGTTGGGGCTGGGGTTCCGTGATATCGTAAGTTTGTTTGATACAATCAACGGTCAACGGAATCTTCTTCACTTTTTGGCTCAAGCACCATTTCGATTCGCCGACGCTTGAAAGTAAGCCCGCACCAAAAATTTTTGGATTGTCCAAAGTGCCAATTAAGCCATACTCGGCCGTCCACCAATTCATGCGTGATAGTTCAGAAGCTTCTGAAACATGCGACATGTTTTTGCTGACGATCTCTAGATGTGTTTCTGCGGCCTTGATTTGTTCTGGCGTTGATGCCGGATTTTCTTTGATGTCAGAAAGATCGCGAATGGCTTCATACAGATCAAGATCTTCTTTGCTGATGATCGCCTTTTTTGCGACCTGAGCATACTGACGAAGATATTCTGAAAATTCAGGGTGAATCAAAATCGGTGCATGTCCCGCGGCTTCGTGAACGATATCAGGAGCCGGCGTGTAAAGCAGATGATCCAGAGTGCGCATATCTGAAGCGATCGGAAGGACGCCCAAAGATTGAAGCTCCATAAACGCCGCCGGTGGAATAAACCCACTGACGGGAAGGGCTCTCCAGCCAAATTCTTGCAATTTTGCGCTGACGTCTTCGATGCGCGGAATTTTTTCGATGTCGATGCCGGTTTTTTCTAAACCTTCAACGTAACATTCATGCGCATGCTTTGAAAGAAAGGCCTTCAACTGACGAAGAATATATCTCCAAACCGCTTGATCTACGGGGGTGTACTTTTCGTAGTGTTGTTCAACGACGTATTTTCTTAAGTGCGGCGGTAAAAAGTCTGTCTCCATATTCAGTCCTTAAAGCGAAGGATCGTCTTTTGACAGGTAATTTTGCACATAATCAGCAACGGCTTTCTCAAGCGGCCATTTTGCTGGGCTCATACCGGCAGCCAACCATTTATCTGTTTTTGCTTCAGTGAAATACTGATATTGCCCGCGAATATTTTCTGGCATTTCCAGCCAGTTGATTTTCATTTCTTTTTTCATGGCTGTAAATACAGCGCCAGCTAAATCCAACCAGGTACGAGGTTTACCAAAGCCCATGTTATAAACACCGTTCTTCGGTTTTTTATCCATCAGCTCTGCCATCCATCCTGTCACGTCTTTCACGTAGACAAAGTCGCGCATGAATTCGCCGTCTTTGTATTTAGGATCTGCGGATTTGAACAGGCCTAAGTTGCCGTTAGCTTTAATCTGATTGTAAGCCTTGAAAGCCACACTCGACATCGCCTCTTTGTGGTATTCATTGGGCCCAAAGACGTTAAAGAACTTCAGTCCGTACCAGTGAGGAGGAGTTTTAGTTTGCTTCAATGCCCAGCGATCAAAAAGAACTTTCGACTCGCCGTAAAGATTGAGCGGACGAAGTTTTTCAGGGTCTGTCGTATCGTCAAAGCCCAATTCGCCGGCTCCGTAAGTCGCCGCGCTGGAAGCATAGATCATTGATTTTCCATGTTCCGCGCACCATTCAAAAATTCTTTGTGTGTAGTAAGTGTTGTTTTCCCAAAGAAACTCTTTGTTGGTTTCAGTAGTGGAAGAACACGCGCCCATGTGAATGATCCAAGTGACTTTTTTCTTAGCTTCGTCAGTTTCTAGGAACGGCCAAAGTTCGTCTTTAAGAAGAAACTTCGTGATTTGACGTTTTTTAAGAAGATTGCGTTCGTTCAAACCCACAGAGTCTACGGCGATGATATCCGTAAAGCCTTTTTCGTTGAGTTCCCACACCATCACGCTGCCAATAAAGCCGTTTGCACCAGTTACAATAATCATAGTTTTTCCACCCTATTACAGAGCCGATTTTTTCTCAAGGACAGGGGCCAGTTTTGCGGCCTGTTAGAGGCCTGTTCAACCCAGCAAAAAATACCAAAAAAGTGCCTCAGAATGGAACCAATTCGATCTGAGGCGGCACAGCCGTTGCTCAAGAGTGTCACTAGTCGGGAGGCGATGAGTGCTTAGTTCACCACGTTTTTTCATAGCATCATTGTTAGTATTGGCCGTGGGGGTCAGTCTTTCCTTGTCGCGTACTTCTCATCGCGACACTTCCAAGGTGAAGTCTGTTGAAGACTACTGGGCTGAGACGGGGCTCGGCCCAGAAGCCTTGGAAGACCTTTTACAAGATCAAACCTGCAGCAGTTCAGAGCGTTACTATTTGGCATGTGCCAATGCGGTCTTAACTATCGCAGGTCGCTTCAATTTATCTCTGACCCAAGAGGGGAAGCTGGTATCGGCTGATGATGTGTCCGCTGACATGAGCTCCGAGAAGAAACAGCTGGCTCCTTGGAGAGAATTTTTCTCTAAAGACACTGCCAAAGCGGTGAAAGTTTCTTTTTTTAATGCCTGGAAAGAGCTAGAGAAAAAACATATTTCTGAAAATCAAAAATCCTGGATGGTGGGAATGGGTCTTAACGGCTTCATTTCTGTCTTCCGTGATCCGCATACCTACTTGATGCCGGTTTCTCAGTTTAAAGAAGTTGTTTCTAAAGCGGACAACCGCTCGACTTCGCTTGGAATCACTCTTGGACAATCCGCTTTGGGTTATGTAGTTCGTAAGGTGACCGAAGGCAGTCCAGCAAAATTGGCCGGAGTTGAAAAAGGGGATTTGTTAGTTTCTGTAAATGGAAAAAAAGTTCGTGGCTTGATGCAAGTGCGTGTGTCTGAGCTTTTGAAAGGTGAAGTCGGCGACGTGACTTCCGTTGTTGTTGAGCGCGATGGCGAACGGAAAAAGTTCCGTCTTCGTCGCACAGAAATCACCGTGGCGACAGTTTCCACCCGCGTGATTGACGGTATTAAGCCTATCGCCGTTGTGGGCATCAACAAGTTTGCAAAAGGCGCTTGTGATAAAGTGAAAGAGTCTTTGGAAATCGTTAAAAAGTCCCATGTTCGTGGAATGCTTTTGGATCTCCGTGATAATCCAGGCGGCCAAATGGAAGAAGCGGCCTGTATTGCGAGCCTTTTCGTCGGTGGCGAAAAGAAGATTTTTGAAGTTCGTTACTTAGATCCGACTAAAAAGCCTGAAGAATACTATGGTGGTGAAGAGAAAATGTTCTCGTTGCCGATGGCCATTCTTATCAACGGTTCATCTGCCAGCGCCGCCGAAATCGTGGCTGGTGCTTTGCGTGACTTAAACCGCGCCGTGCTTGTCGGCGAAAAAACTTTCGGTAAAGGCTCATTCCAAGAGGGCGAGTACTGGTCGCAGAACAAGAAAATCGCTTTGTTCGAGACAAAAGGATTTTACTACCTTCCGTCAGGACGTTCTCCGCAAATGAAGGGTTTAGAGCCTGACGTTGCGGTGGACTTCGAAAAGATCTCTGTTTCCAGAGAGTCGGACCAGTTCATGAATCCATTGTTTGCACCTGAAAAACAAGTGCGTTCTTCAATCGCGTATTCTTCCGGAGACTGTTTGGAAATGGAAGAGTTGGGTTCTGGTGATGATGTTCAATTGACGAAAGCGCGCCAAGTTTTATTTTGTTCTCGTTCCGTGGCTAGAGCAGGTTTATGATTTCTACGAATTTATTTAAGCACAAGTTTATCCCCGCGAAAAAGAAGTCGGAATTTTTGATGATCGTCTTACACGGTCGTGGGGACAGCATTCGTCCTTTTTATTCTTTTAATGACGAGCTGAATATACCCGAGATGAATTATCTTCTGCTAAATGCTCCCCGTCGCTTTATGGATGGTTACACCTGGTACGGAGAACCTCCTTTTCAAAGCAACGGTGTCTTAAAAATCCGTGAGAAGCTTTTTGATCTTCTGAACGATTTAGAAAACCAAGGCTGGGATCCAAAAAAGATTTTCCTGTTTGGATTTTCACAAGGCTGTTTGATCAGTGCTGACGTGGGTTTGAATTATCCTAAGAAGCTTGCCGGCGTTGTGGGCATCAGTGGTTACTTCAACTTCTATCCTCGCTGGCGTTCGAATTTATCTATGGAAGCGCGACACACGCCTTGGCTATTTACTCACGGCCATCAAGACGACATTCTTCCTTTAGAAGAAACAAAGTATGGCGTTGAAAAATTAAAAGACGCTGGACTGAAAGTCGATTGGGTCGAAATGGACAAAGATCATTCCCTTCAAGATGAAGAATACCCCATTATTCGCAAATGGGTGCGAGAACAGCTTTCTGAACTAAAAAAGTAATTTTAAAACGGCGAGAATCCTCGCCGTTTTCTTTGTCGAATCTGAATATCCTTTAAATGCTTACCCCGAACCTGAGTTTGTTCACGAACTTAGGACTTGCTATATCAAATGCATTCTCAAATTTCTTTGGGATGAACGTCTTAAATTTCTTTTTTCCGTAACGATAATTGCCGTTTTGTAAGGTCGTTTATGTAGGATCTCACAAAACACACAACGCCAATTTTTCACGGAGGAAGAATGACGAAAAAAACATTACTAAGCTCACTTGTGTTGACTGCTTACCTAGGACTAGCTGCTTGTGCAGGAAACAGTGAAGACTTAAGTTCCACGGAGACGTTGCAAGACGACGCGACCCAAGAGCAAGTATTTGACTCTACGGCTCAGACAGAAAACCCAGAAGCAGCCAATATGGTTGAAGAGAATGCGGTAGCAACAAGTACTAAATCTGCGATCTTAAAAGAGTACGATTACGTGGATCCAAATAGAGCTATCAATACGGATGCTCTAGCAAAAGCTTTGATTTATTTCGATTCGAATAAATCAAAAATCAAAAACAAGAACTATGTAACTGTGATCGACTTCGGTGCAAAATCCACAAAAGCTCGCTTCCATATTATTGATATGAAAACGGGTAAAGTATGGAGCATCCACGTAGCTCACGGTAAAGGTTCTGATTCTAACCACGACGGTTATGCAGAGAAGTTCAGTAACAAGTCGGGTTCTAAAGCGAGCTCTTTGGGTTACTACCTTACAGGCAGCACTTACAACGGAAGCAACGGTTTGTCTTTAAGACTTGATGGTCTTTCTTCGACAAACTCGAATGCGCGCGGTCGTGCAGTTGTTATCCATGGTGCAAGCTATGTGAAAGAAAAATCAGTGATTCAAGGTCGTAGCTGGGGTTGCCCTGCGGTTGCGAGCTCACTGAAAACTAAAGTTATTAATATGTTGAAAAATGGTACTTTGATCTACGCTTACGCGAACTAATTGTTTCGATATCAAAGCCCCTCAAAACCCACACGTGTCCTTCTGGAAATCCCCGCGTGTGGGTTTCCTTTTTCTTCCCTCGTCGTTTCAGACGGGGGATTTGCTTTTCGAAGAAGTCTTAGAGTGTTTACCGCTTCGGCGGGCACGCCTTCCAGGCTCGGTCGCCGCCGAGGCTTTGCCTCGGTTCGCGCCATCGTGGCGCCGGCTAAGGCCCTTCTTCGGGTAAGCACTCTAAGACTTCTTCGAAAAGCAAATCTTCGTTAACTTCTGAGGGGAGAACTGCGGAAGTTTTGTTTTTGTTGCCGTGGGCTTTTTTGGGGGGAGATTTTTTTTGGAGTTAGAAATGCAAAAGCGAATCTTTGCTTTCGCCAGATTCGCTTTTGGTGGATCTCCTGTCCGTTTAACAACAGGAGGTGTCCGATGCGTAAACACACTTATTTACGTGTTCGGCGTTTTCTTGAGATTGCTAAAGGCTAGGCTTGGAGGCCTCTTTCGAAGTGGGTTTCTAGGACTACTACTGTGATCGTTCGGTCTACGCCTTCTATGCTTCTGATTTCGTCTATGAGTTTTGAGAGTTCGTTGGTGGATTGGGTTCTTAGTTTTATGTAGATGCAATCTTCGCCGGCGACGCCGTGGCATTCTTCTATTTGTTTTATTTTTTTGAAGTGGTGGGCGATGGAGGCAGACGTGCCTTTGCTTTTTGCGATTCTTACGAAGGCGCAGAGGCTGGCTCCTAAGGGTTCTGGCTCCATGTCGATGGTGTATCTTTTAATGATGCCGTTGGTTTCCATTTTCTTGACTCGGGCGTGGACGGCGGGGGCGGAGAGGTTTACTTTTTTGCCTATTTCGGCGTACTGAAGTCGGGCGTCCTCTTTCAATAAACTTAATATTTTTCTGTCGACATCATCTAGAGTCATGGGTCCCCCTGGGGTCTGGCTGAATGCCATTCGTTTGTTTAAGGATAGCACCTATTTGCGATCTTTATCTAATGATATTCAGTATAATGGCTTATATGGTTTATCAGATTAAGATTCAAAAAGGCGAGCTATGGAATCCAGCGAAGGCTTTTGTACCAGATGCGTACAAGGTCCTAGCGGGGAAGGCTTGGGTGACTATGGAAGGATCTATCGAAGACTATATCATTGGCGAAGGGGAGTTATTGCCTTTGCCTCGGGCGGGGACTTTGATTGAAGCCCTCACCGATGAACTTGTCGTTGAGGGCGTGTCTTTAAAAAAGAATTCTAGATAGACTCGGCGTTTTCTTCGACGAGGCTTAAGAGTTTTGCGTAAAGATCCATTTTCACGGCTGGTGTGCTTTGTAGATCTTTATAGAAACGGCTGGTGTTCACTTCTGGCAAACCGTTGTTTTCAAAAACCAGACGATCGACGATCTTTTGGATTTGATCCATCGGCAGACCTTTTTTCTTTTCCGTGATGATCTCTTCCACCATTTCAATCAAGGCGTTTCCAGTGATGCGTTTGTCAGAGTTTAGTTTCTCTGCGCGTTCACTGATGCCTTTGATAATTGTTTCGGGCTTTTGTTTTCCAGCGGCGGCGACAACTAAAGCGCGGTAAGCCATCTGGAATTTTTCAATGTGGCGCTGTTGTTTTTCACCCATGCGCGCATCGCGAGCTTTAGCAAAACTAGAAAGAATAATCTTAAAGAAGTTTCCGTCCGTCATCCAACGTTTCTCAAACGGCACAGGGCTTTCTTGAAGGAATTTTGGATACTCTTTTAAAATCGCACGCATGTTGAACAGAGCTGGATGGTTGACTCCGTCAGCGACCTTTTCGGTCGAGCCACTGATCTTAGCGCGCTCAAAGAACGTGAATTCTTTATCGAATTTTTCGAAAAGATTTTTCTGCGCAAATATATTGTTTCTTTGTGTTTCGTTAAAGCCCATGCGGTACAAAATACGCTCTGCACGCTTTTGATCGAAAGTTTTATTAAATTTTAAAACTTCAGGGTGACGAGCGAAGTCACGCAAAGGTCTTTTCTTTTTCGTCTTCAAATAGTCCACCATCTGGGCAAACACTTGCACAATCAGGCGGGCTTTTTGTTTTTGTTCATTCAGATTTGTTGAAAATCTTTCGACGTCATCATAGCGATATTTGTCGTGACGAATGCCAAACTGACGAACGCTTCCGTAGTCGATGATTCCAGCGTCGGCAAGAACATTGTCTCCGTCCCAATCTAACCAGGCAAAGACATAGTCGATATCCATTTGCGCGGTGAACTCTCCGAAGGCTTTAGATACGCAGCTTAAAAGAGCGTCGTATTTATTGGGACCTTTTGTAGGAATATTCCAGGCTTTGTTAGAAACTTGGCGTTCAATTAAATAGTCAGTGGCGGATTTCAGTGTTTCGTATTTCTCTTGCTTCAAATAAAGGAACAGATGCGCAGGGCGAATCAGATTTTGCGCGGCTCTGACACCGATGCCATAGCCTTTTCCAAGATCAATCACGCAAAGAACGCGTTCGGTGCGAAGACCTTGAAGATGCATAACTTCGGCAAGGATCGAAGCTCCAAGAAGCTCATCGATTTCCGCTAAACCGCAGCCATAGCCGAACTCTGTGCCACCTGTTTTTAAGGGCTTCGCTGCTTCGACAGCTCCAGGAGCTAGGCAAGTAACGCCGGTGCCACGGCTAGAGACATCCCACGTTGTCCCACGATGATAAACCGTGCCGTTCCAGATGCCGCGACCGTCACCAGAAGTTTTACCTTGTTTGTTAGCGTGCTGAAGTTGAAGGTAGCGAGTGGCCATGTGGCGATGAGGGCGAACGGTTTCAGGATCAATGCGGCGCTGGGTGAGTTCGTCGTATTCGTTGATGATTTGAATCGAGAAAGTTTCGATCAGTTTATTTTCCAAATCTTCTGTCATCTGCAGAGGATGATCTGGAGAAATCAGGCCCATTTCTTTTGCTAATATAAAGTTGAAGTAAGCAACTTTGCCGGTGCGAAGTTCGCGAACGCGGTAAGCAACGTAACCATCTTCAACGGACTCCATCCAAGGATGCACGCCATTGAGTTGGTCGAAAGATGAATAAAAGTTTGTCGATTCCTTCTGTTTTCGAGCGCCGCTTAATTTCATCGTCATGTTACTTCCACACTCCTTGTAGAAAAATGAGACACTCTTTATATCGGCAGAACACGACTGCACTTTAATATTAAGCCTTAAAAACTTTCTGCCGAATACTGGACTAGACATAAAAAGGGGACCTCTTGAAAACATCTGGCTTTCTGCTACTAGTGCTTCTTTCGACAAGCTCCTTCGCGGTGAAAAACGCAGATGTGGGTCGCTTGCTGCAACCGCAATTCTTCGCAGCACCGGCCTGCGAAGAGCGTCCTGAGTTCTTAAATGAAATGCGCGCTGACTTTGTGGGAACTCTTGCGCGTCTTCCAGAAACCTTGTTGGTCGCACGAGACGCCGAGTTTTATGTAGAAGGCCAAGGACAAGAAACCAAGCTTTATGGCTATCAGTCTTTCTTAAAGGGGCAATCGTCAGAGCCCTCTGTTCTTTGCGGGAATTCAAAAGCAGAGGAGCGTCGTCGCTTTGCTTTATTTGCTCCGACACTTATTGATACCTACAAGAAACCGAAAGTAGGCCAAAGTCTGTGGCAGTTTCAGATGATGACCGATGGGTCCAAGTTTTCTTTTTGGAATTTAAAAAGCCCGTCGTTTCCGCAGAAAGAACAGCTTGAGGCCTGGATTCAAAGTGCAGGAGCGCAGTACAAAATCTATCAACGTGCCCATAATGAGTACGAATTGTTGTTAGTTAAAAAAGATGGAGAGACAACTCAGTATCTTTCGATCCGCTATGATGCAGTGAAATCACTTAAATAACACTGTCGCAAAGCCACCATAAGGTGTGCGCAAGTTCGTGACTTGTCCCTGATAGATGCGGGCAAGCACAAGTTGCAAGCGGCCTTGATAAGCATAACAGCGTAAATCAAATTTAAACTTCTGAGGACCATCAGGAGTTTCAAAAGTCATTTCCGGAGCCGGCACAAACTCTTGTGCGATCATGTCTTGGTCAAGAATATCTTGAAAGGCCTTGTTGCTGATCGATGAACCCTTGTAAGAGAGCTTTGAGCCAAAGGCGTTCTTTGGTTTAAAGAATAATTTCTTTCTTTCCGCCCAAATCTGTTCAGACAATTCCGGTTTTAAATCATAAGAAAACGGCACGGTCTGACGGATCAAAGCGGCCTGTTCCGAATCCACGCCCAGATTCTCAAGAAAGTTCGGCTGCATCCAATCAATCATGCGCTGCTTATCTGCCAAAAGCAGATACTCATAAGGATTTGGAGAAAGGCAGACCTCACGATTCAGAAATTTTTCGCGCAATGCTTGGCTGGTTGGTGCCGTTAAAAAGAAGTCTGTGTATCGATTGTAAATAAATTCGGGATGAAAGTCTTGGAAGAGCTCACGGTAATCCATGATGCGCGAATCCCAACCAAGAGATTTATAAAGTTCATTGTAAACCAAGAACTCAACATACAAGCGCTGTTCGGAAGGCGCTTCATCAATGATCGCGATCTTAAGATTTTGCGAAGGCGATTTTCCTTGTAACGCAAGCTCTTCACGAATGTTGGCGCCCATCTCCAGCGGAGAAAAATCAGCGACCGGAAGAGGATGCCCTTTCATACGATACATCTCGTATCCCAAAATCTGAAAGGCCGCATTGGTATTCACTTCAATCAATTTTAAGTTCTGATTTTCATCTAAGTGAAAATCATAGCTCATCATGATGGATTTATTTCCAGGGTCTTTCAGACCTTTTTCTTCGATCAGCTTTTTATAGTGACCAAGGTAGGATTTGCTTTCACGCAAAGAAAAAAGAGCGGCGACAATATCTTGGGCCTGCTTCAATACCGAAGGTGGCAACTCGACAGCAAAAGGGGAAATCAGATTCTCAGACACAATATCCTCCAGCTGCTTCTGTTGAAGCGCCGGATAAGATGCTTTTAACTGCTGAATAAAATCTGATTTCAAGCTCATATTACTTCAATGGGGAAATGTGCATGTCACCTTTTTTCCAACCAGCTTGGCAAAGCTCACCGGATTGGCAACCTTGTAGGACGCGCAGGATTTCTTTAGCGTCACGACCGACAGAAGTATTGTGAATGCTCATGTATTGAATCTTTTGGTCTGGATCGATGATGAAAGTTCCGCGTGTGGCAATACCGCGATCTTCAAATAGCACACCATAATCACGTGCAATGCGTTTAGTTAGGTCCGCAAGAAGAGGATAACCCAAATTTCCTAAGTCATCGCGCAACCAACGCTTATGAGAGTGAACAGAGTCCACGCTGCAACCCATAACAACGGCGCCCGCAGCGTCAAACTCGCGAAGATGCTCACGGAATTGAGTTAATTCCGTTGGACAAACAAATGTGAAGTCCAAAGGATAGAAGAAAAGAATGACCCATTTTCCCTTGTAATCGTTCAAAGAAATATCTTTCACTTCGCCAGAATCAAATACGGCTTGCGCGGTGAAGTGGGGTGCGGGTTGGTTAATCATTGGCATAGACACTGTCTCCTTGCATCTGCTATTTATAGTTGCTCCCTCTAGGGCGGAAACTCAAGGAGAAACTGTGAAAATCGTCTCTTGGAATGTGAATGGAATTAGAGCCTGCTATAAGAAAGGCCTGATGGATTTTGTGAATGCAGAAAAGCCGGATATTTTTTGCGTGCAAGAAACGAAAGCTCACATTGATCAGGTGGAAATCGAAACAAGAAAATTAGGATGGGAATATTCTTTTTGGTCTTCAGCGACGAAAAAAGGGTATTCCGGCGTGGCAACCTTTGTGCACCAAGATCCGCAAGCGGTGCAGTTTCATTTCGACAGTATTCCCGAGTACGAAGCGGAAGGTCGCATCGTCATGTCGGATCATGGAGCGTTTGATCTTTACAATATTTATTTTCCAAATGGTGGTTCTGGTGAAGAACGCCACGGTTTTAAACAAAAATTCTTGAAGGATCTCAATATCCATCTGAAAGAGAAAATGAAAACGGGACGACAAGTCGTTGTCGTTGGTGATTACAACGTCGCTCATGACAATATCGACGTGCACGATCCGGTTCGCCTTTCGAAAGTCAGTGGATTTTTGCCTGAAGAAAGAGCGTGGTTTGACTCATTCTTAGAGTTGGGCTTCATCGACACTTTCCGTTATTTCAAACCAAGCGAAGCAAAGCGTTACTCATGGTGGGATATGCGCACTTTTGGCCGCGTTTCTAACAAAGGCTGGCGGATTGACTATATCTGCATCTCAAAAGGCCTTGAGAAATATCTGGCTTCAGCAGATATTCTCGACCAAGTTCAAGGCTCTGACCACTGTCCGGTCGTAGCCACTTTGGACCTTTAGGTACCTGCTTCCCTTTGTGTGGAAAAGGTACCAGGTGTCTTTTTCTAAGGAGTCATGATGTTCTTTATTCCTTTTCCCTTAGTGATTGCAGAAATCGTGATCTTCTTTGTTGGAGTTCGTCACTGGGGCTTCTTAAATACTTTGGGCCTTTATCTTCTTCCATGTTTGCTGGGGCTTTTCATTGTTTCAACAGTCGGTCGCATGGCCTTGATGACTTTGCAGACAACGGTGATGCGCGGACAGCTGCCGGCTTCTAAGATTCTGCATTCGGGTGCGATCTTTCTTTCCGGATTGTTATTCCTAGTGCCCTCTTTTTTCACTCGCGTTCTTGGTTTGATTTTGTTCTTGCCCGGGCTTCGCCACTTAGCTGTGTGGAGATTTAAACTCTACATGGCAAAACAAGTCGCTAAAGGCATGAGTGGCTTTGCTGGAGGGTTTTCGAAAGGGCCTTTTGGTTTCGGAAACGCAGGAATGGATTTTCGTTATTATGAATTCAGAAACGATGGTCAGGGTTTTCGCAGAACCGACGGCTCAGCTCCTCAAAACGAGCGCGAGGTGAATGAAGCGAATGTACTTGATGTCACTCCGATTAAAATCACTCACGAAGAAAAGAAGAAAGAAGAATAAAAAAAGGCACCTCGAGGGTGCCTTTTTATTTTTTCTTTAAAAGAACCTGGTACCTTATTTTGCGGAAGAGATCACACGGCCTTTTTGATTCGACACGATCGGGCCGAAGTATTTGCGGAACATGCTTTGTCCCAAATGCGCCGATTTCACTGTCCAGAATTTTTTGTTCACAGTAATTGCCGCTACGGCGATTTTTCTTTCGTCATCCAGAGCGTAACCCACGAACCAATCCACGCGGCCACGAGGATTGTCGCCAGTTAAGTGACCTGTTTTACCGCCCATCTCAATTTCACGGAATTTGCGGTCTCTAACAATGGGACGGAATGAACGGCGAGACGTCCCTGCAACAACTGTTTGTTCCATCAACTGACGTACTTTCGCAGCAGACTCTTTCGTCATGATGGTTCCGTTAGTCAAAGTCGAACCTTGGTAAAGGGCACTGCCTTTTTCATCTTCGATAGAATTAAAAAGATAAGGAACAACAACTTGACCGCCATTAGCCACTGCGGCTGCGATCATGGCGCCTTGAACAGGGCTCATGCGGTTTGTTTTATTGTAACCTGAAGCCACTTCCGCAAGCTCAAAGCCTTTGCCTGGTGGAACATAAGCCACACCCATATCGACGGGGAAGTCGGCAGGAATTTCTTGATTGAACATATAGCGGTTGGCGTATTCGTTCAAATCTTCAGGGTGAAGATTTTCGATACTCAAGCGGCCGAAGGCTGTGTTGATAGAGCGCGCGAAGGCATCCTTCAACGAAATTACATTCGTCCAACGAGTCACTTTGTCAGAAAGAACATTCTTTTTATAAAGCGTGTAAGCTCCGCCATTGTAACGGATTTTATGTTCAGGATTTACGCCTGCTTTATCAACGGCGGCCGTCGCCGTTACGACTTTGAAAACAGAGGCTGCAGGAAATGTCGCTTGCAAATTAAGGTTGGGAGCCGAAGGGTTGTCGCGCTGAAAGCTCGACATTGCTAGAACTTCGCCTGTCATAGCGTCGATCATAAAGATCGCGCCGTAGTCTGGTTTGTAAGACTTCAAAAGACGATCCGCCTCTTTCTGCAAACCCTCATCAATCGTGTAAGCCAGTTTTACTGATTGGCCTTCGCCATCCCAGTTGATATCTAACTTTTCAGGGAATTGATTGGAGCGAATTTTTTCTCCCACCACTTTGGCGATGTGAGTTCGTTGTTCCAGTTGAGTTTGAATCTTTTTAAGAGCGGGGGCTTCTTGGCTTTCTGAAGACGTGAAGCCCATAAGAGAATACAAAGCGAAGAGGCTTGCTCCAGAAAAGGCGAATAGTTTTAACAACTTATATTTGTTTTTTGCGCGCATTATTTAATCGTAGCATCAACTTTTAATTGGTTACAAGGCCAATCTCAGAAGAAGACACGGGAAAGCCTCATCCGGAGCCTATTTCAAGGCTGTTCTTACGTGACTCTCAAGCAGACTTGGACTAAAGACTTAGAGACATGAAGACCAAAGAACGCATCCTCCTTACTTCCATCGAACTCTTCAACCGCAGCGGCGTCGTGGCGATCACGACAAATCACATCGCAAAAGCGATGGAAATCAGTCCCGGAAATCTGTATTTCCACTATGACAATAAAGAGGAAATTCTCGTTGAACTTTTTAAGCGCATGGCGAAGGAAACCTATGATGTTTGGCGTCCTCGTCGCACGAAAAAAGTAAGTCCTTTGGAATTCATCAATGAAAATTTCGAGCTTTACTGGCGCTATCGCTTCTTCCACCGCGAGATGTATGCCCTTCGTCGCAAAGACCAGCAGTTGGCAAAAATGTGGAGAAACCATATCCAAAAAATGATGAAGCTGATGGTGATCCTTTACCGCCAATGGGTGAAGGATGGCAAAATGGCGAAGATCGAGCAATTGTCTGAAATGCAGTATATTGCGGAATCCTTATTAGCCATGGCGACGACATTCTTGCAGTTCTTCGAATCTGCGGAAAAGCAGCCGGGAAAACGCAGTATCGATCGCGGTCGCCGTCACGTGGCTCGCCTTCTTTTGCCTTACACTTCTGGCGAAACAAAGGACGAGTTTGAAAAATTTCTCAAGTCCTAGCCAAAAATGTCACCTGAGAGCGAATTAAACGGCTTTTTAGGTGGCAGACTCGTTGCTTTAGTTGCAGATCACAACTGACCGAAAGGCAACGACATGAAAACCATCGCTACATTCTTCACTGTGATTCTTTTCACTTCTGGTTCATTTGCCGCTTCGAACTGTGCGCAGCTTAAGGAAGAACTTAAAGCCCTTCAGACGGCGCAACAGCAGATCATGCTCAGTCTGGTTAACAATCACGAAACATTCGCATCATCCATGGAAGAGTATTCTTCCGTTGTTGCATCGGCAAAGGGGTCCTCAGTGAATGCCGTTACTGCACAAATGGATGAGTCCGCTCAGGCCTTCCGCACTCGCGGAGTACAGGGTAAAAAAATGGCTGTTAAGTTGAACGCCGCGACCGGGGATCTTCTGGCGCGTGTAGCTTCTTGTTTGAAATAACGGCTTAAAGATATTCTCTCGGGGGAGAGAGTCTTTATTTTGAAAGGCGATCTGAGGAAGGTCGCCTTTCTTTTTTGTTTTCTCCATTCACCTAAAATCACTTCCCGTGTGTCCTAACATGAGACTTTAGAGCCTGTTTGCGGGCTGCGAGTTTTCTTTTTAGGAGGTTTGCACTAAACTATAACGCGCTGCGAATGCTGATGGCTCTAATCAAAAACAGGATTGAAATTGTAAGATCCTGACGTGGGAACACGATTTTTGAGGACTTCGGATCGGCGCATCCATGGCTACATTTAAATATTCATTAAGATTTTCATGGATTTGTTTAATTTTAAGTTAATGTAAGATTTTTTAGTTGCAAAATTTACAAGGGTAGAACTTAATAGGTCAGTTCCAAATTGGCACTTAAGCTGGAAGGAACAGGGGGGCAATATGGCTATCTCTGAAAAGCTAGTCTTAGAATGTAGACAAAAGCTTTTGCAAACGAAGCAAGACATCCTGAACAGGGTTAAAGAAGCTCGTTTGAACTTGGACCAGAACGAAGAAAAAGGCGGCGATGAGGGCGACCAAACTGTCCGCGTACTTGCTGAACAAGAATTCTTGAGCATGCACGAAAGACTTCGTTCCCAATTGATGGAAATCGAAAGCGCTTTGGCGCGTATCGAGGGCGGTTCATTCGGTTACTGTGAAGAAACCGAAGAAGAAATCGAACCAGAACGCTTGCGCGCGATTCCTTGGACTCGCTTGAGCATCGAAGGTGCTGAAATTCGCGAATCCATGAATAAGCGTTACGCTCGCGGTTAGTTCTTCGCGCGTACTTTAAAATAGATTTATCTCGAGGGGATATAAGGGGGAGTGCTATGCGCTTCCCCTTTGTTTTTTTGTCATTGTCTCTCTACACATGTCGTTTGTGTTCTCTCTTTTGCTTCTCGTGATTAGAAGCAGTTCAAATGAAAATGAATTGAAAGCTTGGTGGAGGAAGTTCACCGTGCCCTAACGAATATTATTTTTGGAAAGGGCATAACATGAGCTTGGACCTACTTAAGACAAAAGGCAGACCGTTGGCAAAACAAGGGTTTACCTGGAAAGACCTTGTTCGCAAACCCATTAGTAAATTGGACTGTGATGCATTCACACGAGTGCGCGTGATTCTTATGAACGGGATTGAAGAAGAAGCCATGCGCTTTTCTCACTCTTGTGCACGCATGAATCAGGATTTGCAAAAAGATCTGGCCATGCTTCGTCGGGTAGAGCAGCACCAGCACACCATGATCAATTGGTTGATTCCTGCGGATCATTCCCCTTTGGAGACAACGATCGCCTATGAACAAGTCGCTATTGAAGTTACGGCCGCGTTAGCGCAAGTAGAGCCTGATCCTTATATTGCGCAAAGTTTTCGCTTCGGCCTTTTAGAAGACTTCGATCATATGTATCGGTACTCGGCTTTGTTGGATCGTTTAGAGGGCAAAGACTCTAACAACATTCTGCAAAGTTACACCGATGTTCATCCCGGCCGCCCGACGATTATTCAGCATCGTCATCCGCATGATGATTTGCGGACCCCTTACGATAAAAACAATGCTTCGCCGATCACGAAGCTGAATGCTTTAACTTTGGTTTCGGGAGAGCAGCAAACCCACAACTATTATATGAATATTGGCCCTCTGTTCACCGATCCGGTGGCTCGACTTCTTTATGCGGAGATTGCCTCGATCGAAGAACAACACGTCACTCACTATGAGTCTTTGATCGATCCCGAAGAGACGTGGATGGAAAAGTGGCTCATGCACGAAGCCAATGAAGTTTATAATTACTATAGCTGCGTGCAAACCGAAGATGATCCTCGCTTAAAAGAAATTTGGGAACGTTTTTTGGATTACGAATTAGGTCATTTAAATCACGTGATGGAACTCTTTAAAAAATATGAAAACAGAGATCCGGCAGAGATTCTTCCTGAAACTTTACCAACACCAATTTCTTATAAAAGTCAGCGACAGTTTGTAATGGACACTTTACGAGCGGAAGTGGATCTGCGCACGGACGGACCAAACTATGTCGAGAAATCTCAAGAGTCTGAAAAATCCAAACGCTATCGCGATACTTTGAATTCAGAGGGCTCTCCGACGGAAATCATCACGCAGGGTTATATCTGGCAACCGGGTGGTGAGCTGAACAATCAACAAGTTCGTAATTCCATTTATCCTCAGTAGGAGTCAAAAATGAAAGAGCATGTTCATATTGGAAGCAATCGTACGGGAATTCAAATGTCCCCTTTAGATAGTAAACGCATGATGCAGAATGCGGAAAAAACACCGACGACACCCATGACGGATTTTTCGCAAAGTGAGTTGGTGCAAGTGCGCACAGAGTATATTCAAGAGTCTGACAATATCGGCACCGTTCCACCTCCAGGAACTTTGAAAGGCATGGCCTCCACGGGAGCTGAGCTCTTGCAAGGTAAAAGACCTGAAGCCTTGATCGATAAATTAGGAGAGCGTTTGGCTTTTGAGCGCACGGGCGCACGGCTTTATGAGGCGGTTATTACGAAGTGCCAGGCTTGTGCAGTGACGGAATTTTTGCCTGACCTTATGCGTATCCATCAGGAAGAGCTTGAGCATTTCGAGATCGTGAAAGGGGCCATCGAACAAATCGGAGCGGATCCCACTGCCGTTACTCCGTGCGCGGATGCAAATGCGGTGGCTTCCATGGGGTTGTTGCAAGTGGCCGCCGATCCTAGAACCTCCGTACCACAAACGCTTCAGGCGTTGTTGGTTGCAGAAATGACCGACAATGCGGGATGGGAACTTTTGATAGAGATGGCTAGGCGAGCCAATTTGGATGCTATGGCTGAAAAATTTGAAGGCGCCTTAGCCGCCGAAGAAGAGCACTTAATGACGATTAAAAGAATTTATACGCAGATGAATTTCGCGGATATAGATCGCAGAGAAGGTGCACCTGGAAAGCGAACGATCTAAAATAAAAAAGGCACAGGAAACTGTGCCTTCGCCTTAGGAAAGAAAATTTGTTGGCCAGACTGTGGACTTCACCAAGATATCCACAAGTTTTTCAAGACCACTTTTATCTTCGTGATCAAATCTATTTAAGATAGGAGCGTCGATATCTAGAACGCCCAAAAGTTTTCCTTCGTGAATCAAAGGAATCACAATTTCAGACTTAGAAGCCGCATCGCAAACAATGTGACCGGGGAACTCATCCACATTCGGCACAAGTTGTGTTTGTAAAGTTTGAGCGGCCGCACCGCAAACACCTTTACCCATGGCAATTCTGGTACACGCCGGCAGTCCTTGGAATGAACTCAACAGCAATTCATTACTGTGCAGAAGATAGAAGCCCACCCAATTTATATCGGGAAGGTGCTGATTTAAAAGTGCTGAGATATTTGCCAAATTCACAAACCATTCTTTTTCCAGAATGCCGGAGGCTTCCGAATGAAGTTCTTTGTAGAATTTAGATTTATCTTTATAGCTGATTCGAGCGTGTGTGCTTTGCATTTCGCTTAGATATCACAAAAAGCAAAATGCGGGGGAAAATCTTTAAGAAAAAACTTGGTCATCCCTGACGCAAGCATAAATTGGATTACTGGAATTTACGGATAAGGCCCACGACGATACCGCGGATTTCGACTTCTTCAGGTGAATACCACATAGATTTCATTGTGGAGTTTGAAGGACGAAGTTCTACTAGTTTTTCGCTAGAACCGCTGTCGGGACGCGCGCGCACGTAGATGCGTTTAACCGTGGCTTCATTTTCTACCGTAGCCACAACAATATCGCCGTTAGAGGCCGAATCCTGTTTTTGAACTAAAATAATATCTTCATCAAAGATGCCATCTTCAATCATCGAGTCGCCTTGCACTTTCAATGCAAAGGATTTGGAAGGATTGCGAATCATAGAAGGAGGGACATCGACAAATTCGTCATGTTTGATGGCTTCAATCGGCTGACCTGCGGCCACTTTCCCAAGAAGGGGAAGGGACAGGACCTCATCACGTGCCTGGAGGAGCTGTGAGCGGTGAGATCCTGTCGTCGTCGAGACTTTTTTCGATTGAAGATGCTCCTGCACAGCACTGGCTGAGTGAAGCACCTGGATCGCTCGCTTTTGACCCAATGGATTTTCGATGTATCCTTTGCTCGTCAATTGCTTCAGATAATTCTGCACAGAATTAAACGAAGCCAAGCCGAAGTGATCCTTAATTTCTTGGTATGACGGAGAAACTCCTGAACTTAAGATGTGGCTCTCGATAAACTCGAGAACGGATTTTTCTTTCGGTGTCAGTGGGGGGAGGGGCAATTTCTTTGTCATAACTTACATATGAACTTACAGTGTAAATAATGTGTAAGTCAATAAGCTTTTTAAAAATATTTTTGAAGGTCTAGAAGCGCCGCAATGGACGCGAAATTAAGAGTGGGTAAGCCGTTCATGTTTCGCGAGTCAGTGGGATGTGTCGGTGATAAAAATGGGGCTCAACCAAAAATCACTACAGGAGTTTCACATGAAATCATGGCTTAAAGTGGCAGCGCCCGTCGTTCTTGTCGTTTCCTCCGTGGCTGTTGCCAGCGTTATTAATAAGGAAGAAGTAAATAAAAAGGTGGCTGCGATTGCCGCTGCCTACAATAACGAGTCGACTAAACTCGATGTTGCGTTCACCGAACTTCGCGTCGATGCGGTTCGCACTTTGGATTTCGCATTAAAGGCGACGGCTTACAAAAAAGGCCCCGCGAATGAACTCAATCTTCAGCTGAATAATGCTTCTTATCACTATGGCGATGGCAGTGCCCCACGTGTTGCGGGTGATTTGTCTGTGAAGTTCGATCTGGTAAAAGCCTTCGGTCAGTCGATCTTGAACGAATTCGGCGGCCAGCTTGAAGACTTGGTAAAATCTTTGGTCGGTGACTATGGCCAAAAATATGGCGAGGCTATTTCCGTCCAAGTAGTGATGGATGAACTGCAAAAGGACGCCGAAGGAAATATCATTTCGGCAAAACTTCATCTGCAGGCCTCTGTTGATTTTCAGAAGCTTCCTGCAAATTTGAAAATAGAGGACGTTGAATTTAAGTCGTTACAGGCGCGTCTAGGTGCAGACCGCACAGGTCTTAGCGGCAGTATTGAGGTTCTCATCAATCCGGCTTTCAAGGGTTTCAATGCGGATCAACCAGGCCTAAAAGATTTTATCGAAAAACTTTTGGCTGATGACAAAGACACCCTAGAGTCCGTTGCGCGTAGCATGCAGATGGTGGATGACATCGCCACCTACTTGGTGACTCATACACCGGAAGAGGAGAAACCGGCTCCAACACCTGAGCCTCAACCATAATTTTACTCTCGTAAAGGCCCTTCGTAAGAGGGGCTTTTTGTATCTGATAATACTTCATCATCTTTACCCTCTGTCGAACTTCTCGACACCCACGCCGCACAATGTGTCCTTCTTCACTTTTTAACAAACTGGTTACGGAATAAGGCGGTGCTCAGCCGGAACAGAACTTGCGATACCTTCAATTGATATAATTTGAGGTGTTCATATGTTTAGAAAGCACATGCTGGTAATGTCGTCGCTTTTCGTAGGTTTAAATGCCTTTGCCGCTGGTGAAGTTCACGAGCAAACTAAGTTTGCCGCCGAAATGGAGCGCGTGTCGGGCGTTTATAACCAAATCATCCAAGATATTTCCAAGAGTAAAAACGGAAACGAATTTGACGAGCACTTTCATAAACTTCGCGCCTTTATCGTCAATCCTGGAAATGACAAGTTTTCCAGTCTTGCTCTGTGTACGCAGCTTAAGTCATTGCCTGTGGGTGAACTTGAATACGTTCAGTCTATTATTGAATCTGACGACGCCTCTATCGCACTTAAAGATTGTAACGGTGATCTTCAGCGCAAAATCATGATTGCAAACCTTACTAAAAAAGCGTCTTTGAACTTGGATGCGGACATCCAAAAGATCCGTCGTATCCCGTTTGAAGAGCGTATTGTTCCTAATATTGATTATCTTTCAATGCAGGGCTTGAACGACAAAGAAGTTATGCTGACATTTGATGATGGTCCTACGCAAAGAACCACGGTTCCTATTCTTGATGCACTTAAAAAAGCGGGCGTTAAAGCGGCTTTCTTTTCGACAGGCCGTCAAGCATTGCAGAATAAAGCACTAACACAAAGAATTTTACAAGAAGGCCATATCCTGGGTTCTCACTCGTTCTATCACACACTGATGATGGGGCGTGAAGTGAATCGCGGCAAAATGTCTTACGACTACTTCCTTTCAGAGATGATCGGTGGTCACGTCGGCGTGTTTTCTTCAGCCGGTTACATTGATCCGTACTTCCGTTTCCCAAATGGTTGCATGAATAAGAACATGCGCCGTAACGCCACAGAGTTGGGTCTAAAAATCTTCGGTTGGAGCGTCGATAGCTTTGACTGGCAGTATGGCGTATCGAAATACAAAAACGATGAAGAGCGCCGTCAGTTGATCTTACAAAGCTTCTTGAAGGCTCTCAGAGGCAGTAAAAATCGCGGTATCGTTCTTATGCACGACGTGTTTAAACAATCTGCGGAAGCTCTGCCTTTGATTTTGAACTACTTGGCGGACAACGGTTATAAGGTGGTTCTTTTGAAACCTGAAAATCGCGACATGCAAGATCGTTCAAACTTAGCTGTCGTGACTCAGGCGGTGAAGTTTATGAATACGTACAATATTAAAGTCACGGACTTGAAACCGCGCGCGGATCAAAACGGAGAGCCGGTAAAACCTTTAGGTTATGAGCCAGACAGATTCCGTTATCGTGATATGTTCCCTCAATTGAGTTATCAAAATTCTCCGATTGATCCAATGACATCGGCTTGCGAAAAATAATCTTAGCGAGACAGCTCTGCCACACAGTGGTTCAAGCTGTCTTGAGCATAACGGGAAAGGGTGAAGACGCTCTTTCCCGTTGTTCTATCAAACTCTTCCGTATACAAATCTGAGACATCCGAGATTCTTTCGATCATGCAACCGGCTTGGCGTTCTGCCACGTGCAGGCGAACCAGGCACATGCGGTTGCGTAATGAGCAGCGAATGCCTTCCGCGTGCGTTTGCGCAGGGCTGGCGTTGTTAATAGCTTCAATCAGGGCTTTTTCTTCTTGCGGAGACACAAAAGCAAATGCTGGGGAGCTAAAAAGAACGGAGATTGTTGAGAGAGTTAAAACGAACTTAATCATAGAAGCCTCCTTGTTCTGAATCATGCTTCATGATTCGTTCTACAAGGGACTCTATGATTAGTAAAAGGCATAGAAAGAATTCAGATATTCAAGAAATGAATACTATTCCTTTTGAGGGCATTCCTTCTTCTCGACACAAGTCTGTTTCTTAATTGTCGCTACTGTAGGCTTAGCTTCAGAAGCTACCTGACGCGACACCTTCACTTGAGGTGTGGTATTTTTCGCATAGCTCACCGGGGCCATGGAGCAGTTTTGATAAAACAGTATCACGATGGGATTAATCACCAACATCGCTACAAAACTAAAACCGCCACGATTCACCATACAACCTCCGACCTGAGTCTAATTCGTCACACCCTTTACATTACGGACGAAAGGCACTAAGACTTTAGTCAATTTGTAAGGATTCTCAGCTTGATTCAAAAAAAGCCATTTTCTCATCTTGAGAGATTTCAAACTTCGGAGATAATAGGGAAGTGATGACAAAAATGATGAAGACAATCTTATTTGGTCTGATGTTTATGTCAGCTGTTGGCGCTCAAGCAGACTTTTCTAATATCCAACAAGACTGCATCAATGATCTAAAAAAATTCCCCGGAGCGTGGGATGACAAACTTCTTACGAAGGCTTGTGAAAAAGTCAAAGTAGAAGCCCTTTGCGTGAGCGCGGAAGGTCGTCCTATTTACCATTACGACAAACCCTCTTCCACACCAGGCGCTAAGAAAGTTTTAGTATTCAGCTTGATCCATGGAGACGAAACACCGGCAGGAACTGTCGGTCGTTATTGGATGGAGCGTTTAGAAGGCATTGATCCGCGTAACTCTTGGCGTGTGATTCCTGTCGTAAATCCTGATGGTGTGAAATACAAAACTCGTACGAATGCCAACAAGATCGATATCAATCGCAACTTCCCAACAAAAGATTGGGATGTCGGTGCCATCGAAAATTGGAAACGCACGACAAAATCAAATCCACGCAGATTCCCCGGTGAGGTCGCTGCGAGCGAGCCCGAAACAAAATGTGCTCTGCACCACTTAGAAGATTTCCAACCGGATTTCATCGTGTCTGTACATACGCCACTGAAGGTTTTGGATTTTGACGGTCCAAAGGTTTCTCCTCCGCCCAAATTTGATTACTTACCTTGGAAGTCGCTGGGCAATTATCCCGGCAGCCTGGGTCGTTACATGTGGCTTGAAAGACAGACGCCTGTTTTAACGATGGAGTTGAAAGAAAGTCTTCCGCCGAATCTTTCTCCGTTTGAAAAGTTGCAAGATATTATCGGCAGCTTGGTGAAATTAGAAAATGGAAAGACGAAAGCCAATACGGCTGAATCAAAATCGCCGACCAGTTTTCTTCCTGTCGCGCTAGAACACTAATCCCTAAAAATGGAAACGAGGCTTAATCTAATGACTAAGTCTCGTCTCGGACAACCTCTTAGAACTTAAATAACCAATCAATGGTATCTTTTATTCTCAAGAGGTCGTTTCATGCTCAGTATAGCTCTGTGGTTTGTGAACGGAATCCTCCAGTGCCAATAAGCACGAATATCGCTGTCCATTTCCAGCCTTTAGGAGTACGTGAAAAGCTTTTTCAGAGATTTATCTATATCTTCTGTCATGGGAACCTTTAAACAACTCAGATTTTCTTGCAATTGCTCGATGCTGGTCGCGCCGAGAATCACACTGGTCATTCCCGGTTGATTCAATAGCCACGCCAGTGCTAACTGCCCCCGCGTGCATCCCAACTCGTCCGCCAGAGCTTTCATATTGCGCACACGTTCCAAATTTTCCTCTGTGTAGAAAGTTTCTCTGAGCCAATCAATCCGCGACAGGCGACCTTCGCTGATTCCGTTGTCGTATTTTCCAGTCAGCATTCCCGAAGCTAAGGGCGACCACGTTACTAAGCCCATGCCGTGCTCTTGTGCTTTCGGGCGAACATTCTCTTCAAATTTTTCGCGGGCAAGAAGACTGTACTGAGGCTGCTCAATTTGCGGACGGTAGTAACCACCTTGGTCGCAAACATCCATGGCTTCTTGGATTTGTTCAGCAGTCCATTCGCTCGTTCCCCAGTAAAGAATTTTTCCGTGATGAATTAGGTCATCCATAATACGAACAGTTTCCTCGACGGGAGTTTCGGGATCATAGCGATGGCAGAAATAGATGTCTAAATAGTCAGTCCCGATTCTTTGCAGACTTTTATTCACTGATTCAAGAATGTGTTTGCGCGAAAGGCCGCGATCATTGATGTCATCACTCATCGGCCAGAATACTTTGGAAGATATCACGAGCTCATGGCGCGGAAAGTCTTTCAGAGCTCCGCCCATAATGCGTTCCGATTCGCCTTTGGCGTAAATGTCTGCGATATCAAAAAAATTGATCCCGGCTTCATAAGCCAGGCGAAGAATGCTGCGAACAGAAGTGAAATCTTTAACGGTGCCCCCGAACGTCGTCCAGCCTCCTAAAGAAAGCGAACTCAATTTCAGACCGCAACGACCCGCATTGCGATAGGGCATAGTAGGATTGAACATAGGGCCTCCTTCACGGAAGCCCTATTATCTTAATGAAGAACTGGGTGTTGCAAGTAGTGATTGATCTCGACAATTCTGTCTTGTTGGCTAATGACAGAATCCTGGATAGCAACCAACTCTTTCAGTAAAGAATCTTTGGCTAACTTAATAGCTTGGAAGATATCTTCGTGAACTCCTTCGGCTTCGACACTCGTGTCGCCCTCACGCAACACGATCGCAATGCGATAGAGTTTTTTGAGACCTTCAGGGGTAAAGTCTTTTCCTTCTGTTTCATACTGAATCGCTAGTTTTTTCGGATCCCGTGCGACCACTGCGACGATTGTCTGAGGTGTCACGAAGGGTTCGAACTCCACGATCTGTTGATAGATGAAGGACTTAACCTCTGGATTCTGCTCGATAAGTTGTATTGTGGGGTTGAGAAGGGTCGTCATAGGCGGCCTCCTTTTCCTCTACTCATAGTGTAACAATGTGGCCGAATTTTGTCTGGTCAAGTTGAGCAGGAATCAAAAAATAAATTGAAAACCAATAAGATTGATTTAGAATCCGGGACCTAGACCTTTGTCATGTATCAAGGTGAGATGGAAAATTTAAAAAGTGAAGTTAAGTTAGATTCTAGCTGGAAACAGCGATTGCAGGGCGAGTTCGACAGCGAGCGAATGAAAACTCTGCGCGAGTTTCTTGTGCAGGAATACAAAAAAGGCAAGACCATCTATCCGCGTGGTGAAGAATGGTTTGCCGCCATGAACCTTACGCCGTTTGACAAAGTGAAAGTCGTGATCGTCGGGCAGGATCCTTATCATGGACCAGGTCAAGCTCATGGTTTGTGCTTTTCAGTTCGTGACGGAGTTCGTTTTCCGCCTTCTTTGCAAAATATTTTTAAAGAACTGAATTCCGATCTGGGTTTGCAAATTCCCAAGTCCGGCTGCTTAACCAAATGGGCCGAGCAGGGTGTGTTGTTGCTGAACGCTGTTTTGACGGTGGAAGATGGCAAAGCCGCTGCTCATCAGAAAAAAGGTTGGGAAGAATTCACCGATAAGATTATTCATTTACTGAATGAAGAGCGCGAACATCTGGTGTTCATTCTTTGGGGATCTTATGCGCAAAAGAAAGCCTCTTTTGTGGATCGTAAAAAGCATTTAGTGATTGAAGCTGTTCATCCTTCGCCGCTGTCAGCGCATCGCGGGTTTTTCGGAACGAAACCTTTTTCAAAAACCAATGCCTATCTTCGCTCTCACGGTATTTCTGAAATTGACTGGAGCCTTTAAGCAGAAAGGCTGTCATGGAATTTGGAAAGCTGCATTCCGTAGACGGTGTGAATTGGGATCTTCCTTCTGATGACCCTTTGGCGTCAGTGTATTTAGAAAAATTCAAAACCTCCTCTTCAGCAAAATTCTATATTGGCACTCCGGCCTGGGGGCATAAAGAATGGATCGGGAAGATATATCCAGAGAAAACAAAGGCTGCGGATTTTCTTTCTTATTATTCGCGCAATTTCAACACTATCGAACTCAACACATCTCACTATCGTATCCCGACGGCCGAGCAAACACAGAAGTGGCTTGCGCAAGTGGGAACGGATTTTGTTTTCTGCCCAAAGCTCTATCAGGGCATTTCGCATTCGGAACAAGGAATGTTAGATAAAAAACTTTTGGCGGAGTGGTTCGAGTTTTTGAAAAACCTGGGAACGCATCGCGGGCCGTGCTTTGCGCAGTTTCCTCCGCACTTTGATTACAGTAAAAAATCTCTGTTGTTTTATTTTTTGCAGCAGTGGACCGACGATTTTGAGCTGGCTTTAGAGTTTCGTCATCCCAGTTGGTTTCAAAACGGATGTGTGCTTCCGGCATTGACTAAATATTTGCAATCCCGAGGCATCGGCTTAGTTATCACAGATGTCGCAGGTCGAAGAGACGTTCTTCATGTGTCTATAAGCGCTCCCTTCACGATGCTTCGCTTTATCGGAAATGATCTGCACCTATCGGATCGCCAACGTTCCCAAGACTGGGCTGTGCGATTGAGCTCTTGGTCGCAGCAAGGATTACAAAAAGTTTTCTTTTTGGTGCATGAGCCGGATGATATTTTGGCTCCTGAGATGGCCCAAATTGTAATCCAGCAGCTGAATGAAGAGGCTGATGCTCAATTAAATCCCTTACAATGGTGCGCAGCGACCTTGGTGTAATAAATCTCAGAATGCGACGCCCTCCTGGACTCTAGGCTTGCTTCAGATCGCCGATAAGATAAGGCGACAAAAAGGAGTGACTCATGAAGTGGATTTTAATCGCAGCCTTGATAACAACAGCGACAGTCAGTGTAAATCCCGCTTTAGCTCGTTCTGCGGCTCGCGGACCGGCAAATGCTGAGGAGCATCGTTCTTTAGAGGATACAATCAAGAAAATTCGTGAAGACGACGAGGGAATCGTCGTGCTTTTCGCGAAAAACCCGGGATCGTATTACCTGCGTCGAGACGTCGAAAACTTCGATGGCCTTCGTAAGAAATTAGAAGAGGCCTTTAAAGCCAAGAAGCCTGTAAGCGTCACGTTTGATGCTGTTCAGCTCAATATTCTTGAAGTGAAATAAGTCCCTGTATAAACTGGTCTCCGCCAATAGGAGACCAGTTTATGAAACACATTCTTCTCTCTTCCATCCTTTGTTTTTCTCTTTCCGCTTTTGCAACAACCAAAGAAGAAGTTCAGCAGAAAACCAGTGATGCGGCAGCCGCAGCGGTGGATTATTCTAAAGAACAAAAAGAGCAATTCCAAAAAGACATGGACGCTAAACTTGCCGAGTTGAAGCAAGAAATCGCGGCCCTTAAGAAATCCGCTTCCGAAAAAACCGGCGATGCCAAAAAAGAAATGAAAGAACAAATCAAAGCTTTGGAAGCTCAACAAGACGATCTTAAAAAAGATCTGGCAAAGCTTAAGAAAAGTTCTGGCAAAGCTTGGGCCGAAATGAAAACAGGCATGAGCAAAGCTTGGGATGCTCTTTCTTCATCTTACGCTAAAGCCAAAGAAGAATTCAAAGAATCCAAATAATGAAAAAAAGTACTTTGCTCTTCACGACGGCACTTCCTTCTCTTACAGATCTGGGTGAAGAGCTTTTGCTTATTTACGATGAGATCCTGCCACGAAAATCGACGGCTTTTAAAAAATGGTCGCAAAAGTTTTCGTTAAAATATGGTGTCAAAGCCGGTGAATCTTTAAAATCCGTAGACCATTTTCCCCAACACATTCGTAAAATCGTGCAGCTTTGTGAAAACACCTCCAGTCGCCGTTTGACGGTTGTCGTGGTGGGCGGCGGCAGTGTGGGTGATTTTGGTGGTTTCGTCGCTAGCGTTCTAAAGCGCGGAGTGAAGCTTGTGCACATGCCAAGCACCTGGCTTTCAGCAATTGATTCTGCTCATGGCGGTAAAACAGCTTTGAATGTGGGCGGAGCTAAAAATCAAATCGGCACCTTCTATCCGGCGGACAAGGTGATTTTATCTCGACAGCTCTTAATGTCGCAGCCAGAGGCTCGCGCCTTTGAAGGTTTTGGTGAGCTTTTAAAAATTTCTTGGATTCAAGGCGGAACGCTTTGGCAGGAATTATCGAAAGAGTTTGAGGTCACTTCGGCGGTTCTTTGGAAGTATTTGGCTCGAGCCATTGATGCTAAATACAAAGTTGTGGGGAAAGATCCTGAAGAAAAGTCGGGCCATCGCCACATTCTAAATCTTGGTCACACCGTGGGCCATGTTCTAGAGTCTTATTATCAGCTGCCGCATGGTGTGGCTATCAACTATGGTTTGGATTTTGCTCTTCGCTACAGTGTTCAGTTGAAGATCATGTCTTCTAAAGAGTACGAAAAAATATCTCACGCGCCGGTATCGGGCTATCTCTTGTCACCTTTGCGCGATGATCTATTACAGACGAAGGCTTCGGTGTTAAAAGAGTTCCGTCAGCTTTTACTAAGCGATAAAAAGAAAACCAAATCGCAGACATTGCGTTTTGTATTTCTAAAAAAGCCGGGTCAGTGTGTGGTGAAAGAAGTGACGGTCGATGAAGTGTTGATGGAAATCTGTCGTCAAAAGGAAGATGAACTGAATGGCTGATTTTCGGTTTCAAGGCGAAATTCCAGGTTCTAAATCCGTTTTCAATCGCGCCTTGATCGTGCAAAGTTATTTTCCTGTATTAGATCTTCAGGGTTTTTCAGAGTGTGATGACGTTGTTCACATGCGCGAAGGACTTAAGGATATTCGTGACCGCAGTCGCATTGACTGTGGTGAAGGCGGTACGACGTTTCGTTTTATGGCGTTACGAGCCTCACGGCAAAAAGGTGTGCACACACTCGAGGCCGCACCTCGCCTGATGCAGCGACCTCAAGCCGGCCTTTTGGATTTGCTAAAACAATTGGGCGTACAGACTCAGATCAAGGCGAATGAACTTTTTATCGTCAGCGAGGGATGGAAAAGACCTCGCCAACCTTTGCGCGTGGACACCTCCGAATCCAGTCAATATGCATCAGCTCTGATTTTAAACGCCTGGCTTCTGGATTTTGATTTGGAGTTTGAGCTTGTCGGTGACAACGTATCTGAATCTTATTTCCTTCTGACTTTAGAGATGATGAAAACTCTGGGAATGCGTCCGAAAAAAACGGAAAAGGGTTATCTTATTCCCGCAGGGCAAAGAATCAGCAAGCTGAGTTGGAGTGTTGAGCCTGATCTTAGTTCTGCCTTCACCATGGCGACAGCAGGTGCCTTGGCCGGGGAAAGTGTGATTCAGAATTTTCCTGAACAAAGTTCTCAGCCTGATCTGGTCTTCTTACAGATCTTTAAAAAGATGAATGTCGATTTCACCCTCGAAGGAAGCAATCTTATCACTCGTAAAAGTGCAAACCTTCGCGCCGTGGAATGGAATCTTTCCCAATCGCCCGATTTATTTCCAGTTCTGGCTGTGCTTTGTAGCTGGACGCCGGGGACCTCGAAGCTTTATGGGGCTCCTCATTTAACAAAAAAAGAAAGCAATCGTATTGCCAAGGTGTCAGACCTTTTAAAACTGATTGGTGTGGAGCATGAAAGCCTTCCTGACGGTATGATCATTCACGGTCAGTCTTCGCAAAAACTTATTACCACAGGGCGCTTTAATCCTGACAAAGACCACCGCATGGTGATGGCGGCCACATTGATGAAGCTAAAAGGTCATCAGTTCACATTGGAAGAGCCTCAAGCGATAAATAAAAGCTTTCCAGAATTCTGGGACATGATAGGTATCAAACCATGATTACTGTTGTTGTCGGACATCGTGGCACTGGAAAAACAGAACTGATGAAGCGCTTGCAGCTTTATTGGCGCGAAGACGTTGACGCTATTGATCTTGATACAGAAATCGAAAAGAAAATCGGTAAAACCATCCGCGAACTTTTTATGGAACACGGGGAAGCTTATTTCCGCGAAATGGAACGACAGCTTTTCCTCGAAATCTTGCAAAGACCTTCGAAAAAAACTTACCTTGTACTCGGAGCCGGTTTTGATCTTTCAGTTATTCCGGAAAGCATTCCTGTTTTATGGGTGAAAAGACGCACGGATTTAGACGGGCGTATTTTTTTAAACCGCCCGCGCCTAGAGCCCGATATATCTCCACTGGAAGAGTTTCATAAACGAGCGCACCTGCGCGAGCAGCGCTATCAGGAACGAGCTGATGAAGTTTATTTGATGCCTGAAGGTCAGCTTGAAAACCATCACAAGGCGATGGCCATAGAAAAAGAAATCTTGTCGCATACTTTAAAAAGTGTCGGCGGCATCATCACTCTTCTGCCAGAAATTTTCGCCACTGACTTGCGTTGGTCTTTGTTTAAATCTCGCTACGCCAATCGTGATCTCGACTTTATTGAACTGCGCGATGATCTTTTAAGTGATGAGCAAATAGAGCGCGCTCTTCAAGAAATGCCGCGCGAAAAGTTTATTTTTTCTATTCGCAAGTCGCGCGAATACTCCCAGGCCTTTTTATCGCGCGCCACTTACGTGGATTGGGCATGGGAATTGGGCGAACCGACAGATATTCTTACAGCTATAGGATCGCAGAAACTTATTTTATCTCTGCATCGTGGTTTTGATTTCCAAGAGTGGTCCCGTTGGGAAGATAAAGCCGCGCACATGAAGTTTGCTCCAGAGATTTCATCGTTTGCGGAACTCTCGACTTATCATGAATGGCAGCGCTCCAAAAAAGTGCATCGCAGTTTTCTTCCTCGCTCTAAAGATGGACGCTGGGAATGGTATCGTCGTCTGCAAAAAGGCCAGCAGCTTTTAAACTTCATCCGCGAAGGTGACGGCAGTGCTTTAGAGCAGCCTTCCCTGTGGTCTTGGCTGATGACGCCATCGTCGTCCCCGGAGTTCGCTGCTGTTTTGGGTTCGCCGGTTGCGCACAGCTTTACGCCGCTTGAACATTCTGATTATTTTGCAAAAAAAGAAATGCCCGTCTGTGCTGTACACATCGACAGGGACGAGTGGGAAGAGGCCCTGCCTGTTTTGCGTAAGCTGGGGCTTACCTATGCCGCAGTAACGGCTCCTCACAAAGAAAACGCCGCAAAGCTTTGCCACCACCCAGATCTGAAAGCTCTAAACACACTTTACTGGAATAAAAAACAAGAGATGTGGCTTGGAACTTCCACCGACGAGGAAGGCTTTGTCGAACTTATCGAAGGCGTTGGTATGATTGCCCCTTTGCAAAAAGAAATTTTTGTGTGGGGCGGTGGTGGAACTTTAGAGGTGATTCAGAAGGCTTTGCCACATGCGAGTTATTTTTCTTCCAGAACGGGAGCACCTCGCCCAGGCAGTGAAGCCTCTGCAGACCTAACACCTAGAATTATTATTTGGGCTGCGCCACGCGCTCAAGAAACCCTGATGCCTCCGGCTTCATGGAATCCGGTGATGGTCTTTGATTTAAATTACAAGGAAGACTCTATGGGTAAGGAATACGCTCAAGCCTGTGGAGCTAATTATCAGTCGGGATTGGTCATGTTTACAGCCCAAGCCCAAGGACAACGCCTGTTCTGGCGTCACTGCGAGGAGAACGTATGAGCGCAAGTCAATTTGGATCTCGCTTCGTCATTACAAGTTTTGGTGAAAGCCATGGCACGGCTTTAGGAGTCGTCATTGACGGTTGCCCTGCTGGCGTCCGCTTCGATACAGAAATTCTAAAAAAAGAATTAGAACGTCGTCGCCCCGGCCATCATGGATCAGGACAAATCGTATCGGGTCGTCAGGAAACAGACATACCCGAAGTGTTAAGCGGAGTATTTGAAGAGAAAACTTTAGGAACTCCGATTGCAATCATTGTGCGCAATCAGGATGCTCGCTCTCAAGACTATCAAGAAATCAAAAACAGTCCACGCGCAGGGCACGCCGATGATATGTGGAAGAATAAATTCGGTCACAGCGATCATCGCGGTGGAGGTCGTTCTTCTGGCCGAGAAACCGTGTCTCGCGTGATGGCCGGAGCCGTTGCGCAGATGCTTTTAAAAGAGACTTCACCGAAGACTCGAGTGATGGGATATGCCTCGCAAATCGGACCCTTCTCGTTGACTCCGGATGAGCGCACACAGGTTTCTTCAAAAAATGTGGATTCTTTCCAGGCGCGTTTTCCTTCCAACCGTGATGTCGAAGTGGCAGAGCTTTTAAAGTCTGCGCAAATCTCGGGGGACAGTTATGGAGGCGTTGCCGAAATTCTGATCGAAAATCCTCCCGCGTATTTAGGCCAACCTGTGTTTCACAAATTGAAATCTGATCTAGCACAAGCTTTTTTAAGTGTTGGCGCGACGAATGGCTTTGAACTGGGTTTAGGTTTTGACTCTGCCGAAGTCAAAGGCACGGAATTTCATCAAGGCACTCAAGAGGCCTATGGCGGTATCCGTGGGGGAATTTCCACTGGCGAAAGTATTTTATTAAAAGTGTCTTTCAAACCTACGAGCTCTATCTTGGATGTAGCAAAGAAGGGTCGTCATGATCCTTGTATTGTCACTCGCGCGATTCCTGTGCTTGAGGCGATGACATGGTTGGTATTGGCAGATCACTGGCTGTGGTCTAAAACAGATCGTATCTAATCGAGGTAAAAATGGTTTCCGATATTTTCAATCCTGAATGGTGGACTGAAGTTCCTGGTTTTAAATTCAAAGACATCACTTATCACCGCGCCAAAGATCAAGGCACAGTTCGTATTGCCTTTAACCGTCCTGAAGTGCGCAATGCTTTTCGTCCGCAAACGGTGGATGAGCTTTACACTGCTTTAGAGCACGCGCGTATCACGGCGGATGTCGGTGTTGTTATTATCACTGGAAATGGACCTTCTCCAAAAGACGGTGGTTGGGCTTTCTGTTCTGGCGGTGACCAGCGTATTCGTGGCAAAGATGGCTACAAGTATGAAGAAAAAGAGGCTGTTGGCAAAATGGATTTAGCGCGCCTAGGTCGCTTGCATATTCTGGAAGTTCAACGTTTGATTCGCTTCATGCCTAAGATCGTCATGGCCGTTGTGCCAGGCTGGTCTGTGGGGGGCGGACATTCTTTGCACGTGGTGTGTGATCTGACTTTGGCTTCACAAGAACATGCGATTTTCAAACAAACAGACCCTGATGTGGCTAGCTTCGATAGTGGTTACGGATCCGCTTATCTGGCTCGCATGGTGGGACAAAAACGCGCGCGTGAAATCTTCTTCTTAGGTCGCAACTATTCAGCACAAGAAGCTTTTGATATGGGCATGGTCAACGCCGTTGTTCCTCATAAGGACCTAGAAAAAGTCGCTTTGGAATGGGCTTATGAGATGAATTCAAAATCTCCAACGGCCATGCGCATGTTGAAGTATGGATTCAACTTGATTGACGATGGTTTAGTAGGCCAGCAATTATTCGCCGGAGAGGCCACTCGCCTTGCTTATGGCACCGAAGAAGCCGTCGAAGGTCGAAACTCTTTCGTTGAAAAACGTCCCAAAGATTTCAAAAAGTTCCCTTGGCATTACTAATTTTCTCATGAATTAGACCATCCAGACATCCCTGTTTATTACGATGTATTTATAAACGGGGATGTTCTTAGGGTTTCTGCACGAATACAAGTTCCTCCGGCAAATGAACCGGGGGAAAATGGATGTATGAAACTCGCACTCATTCTTCTTATTACTGGCACGCTTGGATTGGGCATCTGGGGATGTCCGACGAAGAAGAATGTTCCGGATCCGACGCCACCAGAACCTGAAATGGTGATTCCAACACGACTTGAGGTTCGTGCTTTTTATGACGAGCTTCTTAGTCTTGAGGGGCGGGCTCCTCATATCGGGGTTCGTGTTGAGCCTCTTCGTCTTCTTGCTTCCTCTGAACAATCACTTCGACCTTAGATTGGTTTCGCTTCGAGCGACGGATTTGCGCTGGGAAGGGAGTCCTTTGAAATGGCTCGCTTCGTTCGGGCACGCCGTCCCGGCTCGGTCGGTGCCGAGGCTTCGCCTCGGTTCGCGCCATCGTGGCGCCACCGAAGGCCCTTCACTTCGGAGTCATTTCAAAGGACTCCCTTCCCAGCGCAAATCTGTGCTGTTGCTTAGGGCCAACTTCGTTCAGTGAAATTTAGATGAGTAAGTATGCGGAGAAATTTCATCACGTCGTCGAAATAAAAAAGCACCGTGTTTCAGTCGGTGCTTTCATTAAAACTTTTTATTTTACGGTGCCTTTGTAGATGTAGGCTATTCCGCCGGTCAGGCTGATGTATTCCATTTTTTCGAAAGAGTTTGTTTCTTTCATTAAATCTAGGAAGCCTTCGCGGCAGGGGAAAGCGGCTGAGGATTTTTGTAGATACTCGTAGGCTTCGCCTTGGCCTGTTACTAGGCCGCCGATTTTTGGTAGGATGTTTTGCGAGTAGAAATTGTAGATCGCGCCGAAGATAGGCAGATTTACTTGGCCGAATTCTAGGACCATCACTTGGCCGCCGGGTTTTACTACTCTAGCCATTTCTTTCAGGCCTTTTACTGGGTCGCCTACATTGCGGATGCCGAACGAGATGCTGCTGATATCAAAAGAATTGTCGGCGTATTGAAGTTGAGTGACGTCGGCTTGTTCGAATTTGATTTCTAGGCCGCGTTCTTTGGCTTTACCTGGAGCAGGGATTAACATTTCCGCGCAGAAGTCTGTTCCTACGACGTCGCCTGTGCCTACGGTTTTTTTGAATTCGATAGCTAGATCGCCCGTGCCCGTGGCGCAGTCTAGAACTTTATCGCCAGCTTTAGCGCCGCTATACTTAACTAATTTTTTTCTCCACAAGTGGTGAATGCCCATCGACAAAACGTTGTTCCCTTTGTCGTAGTTCGCTGCGACTTTAGAGAACATGCTGCGAATCACTTCTGGATTTGGAGAATGCTTAGTTTGCATAAAGCTCTACTTTGTGAAGAGGTCTGTCGACGGCTTTCAAGATTTTATCCATCTTGGTCATCATGTGTTTGAAATCATCCAAAGTCAGAGCTTGCATGCCGTCAGAAAGAGCTTCTGCCGGGCGAGGATGTACTTCAACGATGATACCGTCAGCTCCCACTGCCGCCGCTGCATAAGCCAAATCCGGCACAAGAGCGCGAATGCCGACAGCGTGAGAAGGATCGACGATCACAGGCAGATGTGTGTTTCTTTTCGCGAAAGCCACCGCATTAATATCCAGCGTGTTGCGAGTCGCTGTTTCGAAAGTACGGATACCGCGTTCGCAAAGGATGACGTTCGGGTTGCCACCGTTTGTGATGTATTCAGCAGCTTTCACCCACTCTTCGATCAAAGCCGCGAAACCACGTTTCAACATCACCGGCTTTTTCTGCATGCCTAGCTCTTTAAGCAAAGAGTAGTTGTGCATGTTGCGAGAGCCGACTTGGAAGCATTCTACGATGTCATAGATCTCTTCGATTTGACGAGCATCTGTGACTTCAGAAATCAGGCTCATGTTTGTCTCTTTGCAAACAGCTTTGATGAAATCGAAGGATGAAGAACCCAAACCTTGGAAGGCTTTTGAAGACGTGCGCATTTTCCAGATCCCGCCACGAAGAATGTGAGCGCCAGAAGACTTCACGCCTTTTGCGGTTTCCATGAATTGCTCGTAGCTTTCGATAGAGCAAGGACCAGCGATCACAGTGAACTGTGGTCCGCCGATATCATATCCGCCGACATTGACGATTTGGGTTGAGGGAGTTGTTTGCATAGTTAGCATTTCCATAATACGACTTCTCTAGTGGAACGGCAGAATAGCATAACGCTCTCAGGCATTACAAACTTTTTGGAGGCAGGGGCCCTCTTGCGCCATAAGGATCAATGGATTCTTATTGAAGGTCCTTTTGAGCCTGCTTCCGACGCGAATAGTGATGAAATTACAGTATTTTGCCCTGATTTCTATGACCTAGGCTCTAGCAAACCCTTGCGGGGAGCGAAAACTTACCGCTTAACGACCGAAGACATGCGCCATCATTGTGAGGCTTACTTGGCTCAGCATCCGTCTTCTGAGGCCCCCGTAATGAAAGCTTCTTGGGAAGAGCCTCAAAAAGAAGACTTCGCGCAAGCCTTGATGGTTATTCAAAATCGCATTCGAAAAAATGAAATTCAAAAGGCCGTGCCGGTCGTGTTCTCGCGATCCGCGCAAACCGTATCGGCAACCGAAAGAGCGCAGATAATTTCGAATCTTTTGAAAGCACCGCCCACTCTTTACGTCTACGGACTTTGGCAGAACGGAAAGGGTGTTTTGGGAGCAACTCCAGAAACACTTTTTGACTATTCACAAGGAATTCTGAAAACGATGGCATTGGCGGGGACATGCCCCAAGAGTGAAGCTTCCGAGCGCGACTCTCTTCTAAACGACGCCAAAGAGATGCAAGAGCACCTCTTGGTTTTGCAAGATATCAAAGAAGTCCTAAGTCCTTGGGGTGAGGTGAAAACTCATGGACCCTATATCGTAGAACTTCCGACACTTTACCATTTGAAAACTGACATTCAGATTCACTGTCATAAAAAACCTGAGTTTTTATCTTTGGTGAAGGACCTGCATCCGACGCCGGCCCTAGGGGTCGCTCCACGTAGCCAAGGCTACAAGTGGATGGCCAAGCTTCCTGGACAAGACGACCGCGGGCCTTATGGGGGACCTTTCGCTGTTTTTGCGGGCGAAGAGGCCTTGTGCCTTGTCGGCATTCGAAATTTGCAGTGGAATAAAAACCTTGCGATGATTGGTTCGGGTTGCGGGATCGTCGCTGACAGTGAATTGGAACGAGAGTGGCGTGAGGTTTTTCAAAAACGCCAATCAGTAAGAAAGATTTTGGGGCTTGAGTTATGACAAATATGGAATTAGCAGCGAAGGTCATTCAGGAACTGGTGCACACCGGTGTTCGTGAATTTGTTTTATGCGCCGGAGCTCGCAACAGCCCTTTGGTTCACATCTTAGACGAAAATAAAAATCTGAAAGTATATTCTTTCTTTGAAGAGCGCTCGGCCGCGTTTTTTGCCTTAGGAAGAATTGCGAGCACTCGTCGCCCGGTGGCGATCATCACAACATCAGGCACGGCCGTCGCCGAGCTTTTACCTGCCGCTGTTGAAGGAACTTATTCATCATTACCACTGATTATGGTCACTGCAGATCGTCCGAAGCACTATCGTGGCTCGGGAGCTCCTCAGACCATCGAGCAGGTGGGGATTTTTTCTTACTACAATGAAGTCGCACTCGACATCGACGCGGAAAATTCACATATTTCTTTCAAATCTCTGTCTTGGAAAAAGCCTATTCATGTGAATATCTGTTTTGAAGAGCCGTTGATTGATGGTCCCGTCCCTAAGATCGAATTCTCTGTATCTGAAAGAACAAAATTACCAGGCCAATTGCCATTAGGAACTTTGAAAGAAGTTGAAGACTTCATCAATTCTCACAAGCCGTTGGTGATTGTGGGGATCTTACCTGAAAAAGCTCACACGACGGTGCTTGAGTTCTTGAAACAATATAAAGCACCGGTGTACTGCGAAGGTATCTCAAGCTTGCGCGGTCATCCCGATATCAAAGATATTGAAATTCGCTCTGGCGAAAAGATGATCCACCGAGTGCTAAATTCAGGTCTTTGTGATTCGGTTCTGCGTATTGGCGGAGTTCCCACGGCGCGTTTCTGGCGCGACCTTGAAGTGAAGTATCGTGAAATTCCGGTGTTCAATATCAGCTTCAACCACTTCTCGGGCCTAAGCCGTCCGGTGCATCATTGCAACTCGATCGACTTGTTAAGCCAAGTGGAGTTCACGCATGTTCATCGTGAAAACGTAAAACTTAATATCGAAGACAACACCCGCACTGAAGCGATGCGTGCGCTTTTGGAAAAGTACCCTCAGTCAGAACAAGGCCTGATTTATTCTTTGTCTAAAAAAATGAAAGGTGCCTCGGTCTATTTAGGGAACTCACTGCCGATTCGTGAATGGGATTCTTGCTCCTCCCACGATGCGATGCCTTTGCGAGTGGCGGCCAATCGCGGAGCCAACGGTATCGACGGACAGCTTTCTACATTTTTAGGTTGGGCGTCGCCGCAGACAGAAAACTGGTGTCTTGTTGGAGATTTAACAGCGCTGTATGATTTATCGTCACTTTGGGCAACTTCTCAACTTGAAGCCAACAAATTCCGTATTGTCGTCATTAACAACGGCGGGGGGCAAATTTTCTCTCGCATGTTCAATAAAGAGATTTTCGTAAACAAACACCAGATTTCTTTCGAATCATGGGCAAAGATGTGGAATTGGTCTTATCAGAAATGGCATAATATTCCTGAAGAGAACAATTTTGCTGATCACCAGATCATCGAACTCTGCCCCCACTGGGAGCAGACTCAAGAATTCTGGAAGGAGTACGAATTTCTGTGGAAAGAGTGAATCTCTTTTTCCTGCATGGATTCCTAGGACGGCCCTCAGACTGGGCCATTGTCAAAGCCCACGTGCCTCAGCACGATGGCGTCAGGATCTACACGCCGGATTACTTTAAAGAAGCGCTATTAGGTCCCCAGCATGCGTTCGAGGCTTGGGCTGACAACTTCATCAAGTGGATCGAAGCGCACGGCTGTTCGGCGGATAGAAACATCCTCGTAGGGTATTCCTTAGGTGGGCGACTGGCTTTGCATGCTCTTCAGCGTCGCCCGAATATTTGGCACAAGGTGGTCTTAGTTTCGACCAATCCCGGCTTTAATGACCCTCATGAAGATTTGGATCCTACTTCCGAAGAACGCCGCCAGCGTTGGATGAATGACTCGTATTGGGCTGAAGAATTTTTAAAAGCCCCGTGGGAAAGTGTCCTTCGAAATTGGAACGCTCAACCGGTTTTTGGTGGTGGCGAAAACGAACCTCTTCGTCAGGAAAAAGAATACTCTCGTGAATCTTTAAGTCTGGCCTTAACTCAGTGGTCTTTGGCTCAGCAAAAAAACATGCGCAGTCTTTTGCTTAAAAATATTCAAAAGATCGTCTGGATGGTGGGCGACCGCGATGAAAAATTTATGGAGCTTTCTCGTCGCCTGCAGGAAGAGGTGATGGGGCTGCGGGTGGAAGTCGTTCCGAATTCTTCTCACCGGGTTCTTTTTGACAGCCCCAAAGTTCTGGGCGAAAAACTTCGCCAGTTAGTACAACAATTTCTTTGATTCGCGTTCAATCCATGGGCGGTATTTCTTAACGCTCATATAGATGGATTTCTCTGAGCAGAAATCTTTTTTGCGGATGTATTCTTCGCGTTCGCTTTCGCTGATTTCACTGGGAACACTCCATGAGGTCGCAGAGGCGACACCTACAAGATAGTCTTTACCTTGATAGCGCATCATCGCCGGACCGCCCGAGTCGCCGTTACAAATACCTTTGTTCCACTTCTGATTTACGTAAAACTGCGCATCGTCTTTAGAGATGCTGTCGATCAAAAGATCCACGTGGCGAAGAGTTCCAGAACCTTGAGTATCACTTTTTTGCGCCGGAGCTCTTCCTGACGTGCGACCGTAACCTGTCGCCGTGAATCCCAATCCTGCTTTGAACGGAAAATTGTCATCTGGAAGAAGAGCAGGTTCAAAACCTTTCGGCGCATCACCTTTAATCAGGATCAATGCGACGTCATCACGATCGTTGGCACTTTGCTTTTTGTAATCGGGGTGAGGAATCGCCCGGACGGCCTGGCGAAGAATGTACTGCCCCGCCAATGGCTTTAAACCGAATGCCAATGAAAGAGTGGCAGCGCCGCTGGGAATGCAGTGAGCGGCTGTCAGGATCACATTCTTTTTGATCAAGGTTCCAGTGCAGTAAGTTTTCGTCGGACCGTCATGAATAAGCACAACGTACTTCGATAGCACATTGTCTCTTGTTGTCTCTTTGCCGCCAATGATCGCGTCTTCCGGAGTGATGTCGATATTTTCAACTCCGTAAGGTCCCCCACAGGCTGCCAACAACAAAACGATAAAAGAGCTTACGTACAACTTCGTTTTCATAGTTCCCCAGGCATGATTGTGGAATGAAATAACAAAAGGGCCGCTATTTTTGTAGCAGCCCTTCGTGTTTTTAAAATTTTTTTAGTCTGAAATTTGTGAGTCTATTTGGAAATTTCAGGATTTGTTAAAGAAACGATCAGCTTGTTGGCCATTCTGTTCAACCACACTTTGTGAGCCAATGCGCTCGTGTATGCAGAGTATTTTGAACAGTCGTTTTCAGCGTCTTCGACTCCGCGGCTAGTAACACCCCAAAGGTAGTACTTGCCTTTCACTTCGATGTAAGCTGGACCGCCAGAGTCACCGTGGCAGGCACCTGTGCCGCCAGTTTGATCCAGCTTTACCTCTGTCAGGCTGAATTTTGGGTCTGCGATTTTAACCGAAGTCATACGCAAAGTTCCTGCGCCGTCACCTGTTACGCCATCTGTGATGCCGTAACCAGCAAGAACGACTTTCGCGCCTTTTTTAAGAAGTTTTTTGTTCGCTTCGCTTAAGAAAGTGGCTGGTTTGTAGCCCGCCGGAACTTCACCTTGGAAGTGCATCAAAGCGATGTCACCCGTGTCGTAGTCTTCGTATTGGCGTGTTTCCCACAAAGATGAAATAGCTACTTTGTCGACCTGGCGACGAACCGCGTACTTGTTGACCTCATTACCGAAGAAAACATACATCGCTTCTGTTTCGCTTCCGATGCAATGAGCGGCTGTTAGCACAAGGTTGTTTGGAAGAAGAGAACCTGTGCAAAGTTGTCCTTCAACGGCATCGTAAACAGCCACGATGCTTTCTTGAATCTTATCACCGGCTTCAACTACTTTACCGCCAATGATTCCCTCGCCTGTCGTTTGAATTTCACCTTGATTAGAAGCTTGAGGTGAGCAAGCTGTTAAAGCCAAACTTGAAACTAGCCCCGCCAAAACAAGTTTATTCAACTTCACGTATCCCCCCGGATAGTTGCACCGTAAACCCCACGGTGCGTGAAAGCTAATAAACCCAATTTGGAACCACTTTACAACATCATAATACTTATACGTTCTATAAGGGGCGCTAGGCCCCTTGGTAGCTGAAATTCTTACAGGTGTTTGAAGCTGTCTGTGGCTTCAATAAGAGCTGAGCGAGTTCCAGGCTCTGCAGCCGCATGACCTGAGTCAGGAATGATTGTAAATTTTGCCTCCGGCCAAGCTTTATGGAGGTCCCACGCAGAGCGAGCCGGGCAGACAACATCATAGCGGCCTTGAACAATCACTGCAGGAATTTTGCGAATGGCTTCGATGTTTTCTAAGATCCAATTGTTCGTCGAGAAGAAGGCATTATTGGTGAAGTAATGGCACTCGATGCGTGCAAAGCTCAACGCGTATTCAGGATCATCGAATTCATCAATAGCGTTTTGGTCTACGATCAGGCGTGATGTAGCCGCTTCCCACTTGCTCCATGCTTTTGCCGCTTGCAAACGCACCTCTGAATTTTCATGAGTCAGTCGTTTGTAATAAGCCGTCACCATGTCACCACGTTCAGCCACCGGAATGGGTTTTAAGTACTCGTCCCATACGTCAGGGAAAATTTCTGAGGCGCCTTCTTGATAGAACCACTTGATTTCTGAAGGACGGCACAAAAAGATTCCGCGCAAAACCAAAGCCTTCACTCTTTCAGGATGAGAAATCGCATAAGTCAAAGCAAGCGTTGAACCCCAACTGCCGCCGAAAACAACCCACGTGTCGATTTTGAGCATGGAGCGAATCGTTTCGATATCTTTGATCAATTCCCACGTGTTATTTTCTCGAAGCTCTGCACAGGGAGTGGATTTTCCAGAACCACGTTGGTCAAAAAGAATAATGCGATAGGCTTTAGGATCGAAAAAACGACGGTGATCTGGAGCCACGCCACCGCCTGGTCCGCCATGCAAAAACACCACAGGTTTTCCCAGGGGATTTCCACACTCTTCCCAGTACAAAGTGTGAATGTCGGATACTTTCAGCATTCCAGAATTATTTGGTTCAATTGAAGGATAGAAATCACGCATAAAAACCTCGCGGTGGTTGGAGATTGAAATTTCTCTTAGCCGCGCGTTTTTGTCAAAGTCGAAGCCTCTTCATCATCGACTTTGTGAATCTCATTGGCGATTTCAGCACCGATGAAGATGATAATCGAAGAGTAATAGACCCACATTAGTAATACGATTAAAGATCCTGCGGCGCCGTATAGTGAACCTACAGCGCTTTGTCCCAGATAAAGACCGATCAGTGTTTTACCAATAGAAAATAAGATCGCAGTGATCAAGCCACCTGTTAAAGTTTCCGCCGGCCGCATTTTCTTTTGCGGTAAAAAGTAATAGATAGCCGCAAAAAGCAAAGTGAAGATTAACAAAGAGATCAGAAAGTTGGCGATCTGTCCGATAATAGCCGCGGCACCACTAAGAACTAGCGAGATGATTGATGAAATCACCAAAGACACCATCGAAATAAAAACGAAGGCCAGCACCATTCCCATGCTGAATATTTTTTTCTTAATAAAGGCCCAGGAACTTTTTAAAATTCCTTCGTCTTGTTGATCCTGCGCGGGACTTGCTACTTCAAAAATAACATTCAAGGACTCACGCAATTGACCAAAAATCGCGCCAGCAGAAAATAGCAAAGTGATGACACCCACTAATCCTGCCCAGTCCCGGATCGTAGGGGTTTTGTCAGCATTCATGGCGATAGCCTTGATGGCCTGACTGGCTTGGGAGCCAACAAGATTTTCGATTTCACTGATCATCTCGGTTTTAAATTCCATTCCTAGGAAAGAAACGAAAGTGATCATTAATATAAGCAGAGGCGCCAAGGAAAGGGCTGTGTAATAAGAAAGGGCCGCTGCAAGATCTAAGATCTTATCGTTCCCGAGCTTATCTAAAAAACGATCGCTGTGCAGCCGATGAATGAATGGCATCATCTTCATTTTCATAGGAACAAGGCTATCATGGCGAAGAAGTCGGTCCTTCAAGAAAGCTTTGCTTCTGGATTTATACAAAGTGTTTGGCTGATAAATCCTGTTTAAATTGTAAAATGGTAACGGTGTAATTTCACAAAAAATATGGGCCATGTACGCGAACGCACTTGGTTGGGCTTCGATTAGTTTCGAATACAGAGCGAATCTTAACTGTATCATAAAATTTCCAGAAATCTTTTTACCGGAACTTGTTCGCGAGGAGCACACGCTATGTTGTTTGCTTTGGATATTCTAAATAGGTTGTGTTAAGTCCTTTACCAAGATTCGATATTAAAAGAATGAGATCATTTTCAATAGCACGTCCGCGGGATCACCATTCATCGAATCAGGGGAAAAGTTGCATGGAGAAAACCAAGCTACTCATCGTGGACGATCATCATGAGAACATTTTATTTCTGTCTCACCTGATTTCAGGCGAAGATATTCAAGTTCTTTCAGCGAAAAGTGCGGAGGAAGCACTGTCGCTATTGATGAACCACGACTTCGCCTTGGCGCTTATGGACGTGCAAATGCCAGGGATGAGCGGATTTGAACTCGCGCGGCTGGTTCGGGCTTTGAAAAAGACCCGTCATCTTCCGATGATTTTGATGACCTCGCGTCAACAAGACCGCTCTGTTCTTTTTGAAGGATATGATACGGGCGCGGTGGATTTTTTATTCAAACCTTTAGATCCTCATGCAGTCCGCAGTAAAGTTCGCACATTTGTACTTTTGGATCAGCAACGCCGTCTTTTGAATAAACAAGTTCAAGAGATGGAGTTTCTTAAGAAGAAAGCTGAAGAGGCCAACGTAGCTAAAAGCCATTTCTTAGCCAATATCTCTCACGAGATTCGCACACCCTTAGGGGCGGTTTTAGGATTTGCCGACATTCTGTCTCAAGATAAGTTGAGTGACTCTGAAAGAAATGAATTTCTGGCAGTCATCCGACGAAATGGAGAGCTTTTGCTGCGCCTTATCGACGATATTTTAGATCTTACAAAGATCGAAGCGCAGAGACTGGAATTTGAAAAGAAAGAATTTTCTTTGAAGGATCTTTTAAAAGATGTCGAAGCAAGTTTGGGATTTCGTGCGACTGAAAAAGGTATTTCGCTAAAGATTCAGTCCTGCGATAGAAATCTGACCTTTGTTTCCGATCCTTTGCGAATTAAGCAGATTCTTTTTAACGTTATTGGTAACGCTATTAAATTCACCACCAAGGGACAAGTCGATGTTCAAGTTCGTGTTGAAGACGCGATCTTGGAACGCGAATCCTGTGAAGCTCGTCGTGTGACTTTTACCGTGCGGGATACGGGTGCGGGTTTGACAGTGGATGAAGTTCAAAAGCTCTTTAAACCTTTTGCTCAAGCCGACGTTTCAACTGCCAGACGCTTCGGTGGGACGGGTTTAGGTTTGGTGATTTCTCAGCAGCTCGCGCAAAAGCTGGGCGGGGACTTAAAGCTGATTTCTTCTGAAGTTCAGGTCGGTTCTGTTTTTGAAATCACTCTTGTTTTGGATACAGTTGAGGGAGCGCCCCAAGTACGAACACCTGTGGTGTCGCATTCGGATATAGCTTCTCACTCGTTAGAAGATAAGGTCATCCTGATTGTCGACGATGTCAGTGATAACAGACTTCTTATTGATCGTTATCTTCGTCCTCATAAAGTTCGACTGCTTCAAGCGGGAAGTGGTGTTGAAGCCTTAGAGACAGTTTGTGAGTCTCACGTGGATTTAATCCTCATGGATATACAAATGCCTTTAATGGATGGGTATGAGGCTGTGCAACGCATTCGTAAGCTCGGTTATGAGGGGCCTATCGTTGCGCTTACGGCTCACGCGATGAGAGAAGAAACCATGAGATGTATTAAAGCGGGCTTCGATGCCGTTTTAACAAAGCCGACACGTCGGCAAGAATTGGTCGCAGTGATTCAGTCTTGGCTCTCGGAAGAACCTTTGGGTCATCAATCACGTCAGCCAGAACTTTTGCAGTGAAATACTAATCCGTTGGGAAACTAGTTCCATCCAGACATAGCCAGGTGGCTGTGTTTGCTATCCAAGGTCTAAAAGTTCCATCCGTGTAGATCCAAGCATAAACGGCCACCGCCGTTCCTGCCGTGCCAGAATAAGCCGTCAGATTTAGCGTCATATTCGTCGTCGGCCTGAATCCAACTGGAAATGTGAAGGCCGCGTTTCCCCAGGTTCCAGGAGCCATACATCCGCGAAGATAAACTCGAGCGTCTTTTCCTTTGCGATAGCCCGGAGCTGCAACGCCTGCGATGGGATAATAGGCGGCCCACGAATTTGTGAAAGCGGTTATGTCCGTCCAAGCATTGTTGACGATTTGGCCAGAAATTTTGACGTCTCCGGTAACTTCCAAAGCGGCCGATGGTGAAGCGGTTTTCACACCGACATTACCTGAATTATCCACGCGAAGCCCATTAGAAGTTCCATCCCCTGACACCCAGTGCGAACCCAAGTTGATATTCTGGGTGGCGGCGTGATTTCCAAGATTGTCGGCTCCGCCACCGCCGGGACCTGAAGGAACAAGCTCGGTCGCCATAAAGTACGTGTTGTAGTTTGGAGTGACTTGGCCGGCGCCGATATTGTCGTCGCTGATACGAACGTAAACTGTCTGATCCGTCGCCGGAGTGTAGATTTCAAGAAGAGTGGACTTAAAGCCGTACGCACCCACTGAGTCGGGTTCATCTGTGTAAGCGGGGGCACCAAAGGTGGTGGTGCCATTGTAAAACACATAGCCGAGGTATCCATTTCCATCGCTCTGATACGTATTTAAAGAAGCTTCAAGACGATAAGTGACTCCGGCTTTAAGATTGATCCCGTTACTTGTGGTGGTCATTCCGTTATTTGCCGTGGTTAAAGAGAAAGCGACAATAGAGTTTTGATCAACAGTTTGATAACCCGCCATGCCCCGTTTCATATACTTCGGTGATCCATTTAAAGAAAACCAGTTGGCGCCATTGTAGTAGTCGACGGTGTTGTCGTCGGTATTATAAATAACCAATCCTTGAGGAGCTCCCGTAATAGCGTTTCGTTGCGCACGAGTCATACGTGGGGGAAGAAAGCCCTTTGCTGCAGAAGAAATTTCTAAAAGAGCCGAAGTGTGAGGAGTGGTGGTGCCAATTCCCACGTTACCATCGGCAGACACGGTCACTCTCGTTTGATTGTTAGTTTCTAGATTCAATGCAAAGCCATCATTAGTTCCGAGGATGGCGTCGGCAGAAAAAGAATTTCCGGCATTAATAAAAATCGACCCCGTAGTGAAAGCGGAACAAGTCATCATGCCCGTGGCGTCGAAAGAAACCAATTGCCCAACAGCACAGTTGAAAGTCGAAAGCGAGGAACCAGTTCCATCAGAAGCGATCAATCTGTTGGCTGTGAAAGTGCCCGTCCCTGTACCACCCTTTGTGACGGGAACTGTTGAAGGAAAGTTGGCGGGATCCGCGCTGATGGTACCTGAAGAAACAGCAATACCAGCACCCACTCGAACGGCCCCTTTGGCGGCGGTCGTTGCATCACTGATTGAGATCACGGGTGTGCTTGTTCCGGTGGCTACGGAAATAGGAGCTGTCCCGCTGACATTGGTTACCGTGCCATAAGCAGGGGTGATCCACTCCAGACCGGAAGCCGCTGCGGAATTGGCAGAAAGTATTTGTCCGTTAGCGCCCACAGGAAGGCGAGAGTTGTTGGTGTCGTTGCGAACAAGAATATCACCTTTCGCAGTCAGAGGGGAAAGCGCATTAAAAGCGGCCAAAGTCGAAGTCTGTCCCGTTCCACCATTTGCAATGGGTAAAGTGCCTGTGACTTCCGTCGCAAGATTGATGGACGAACCATTGCTGGCCGCCGTTAAGCGCCCTTGAGCATCCACAGTGATATTTGCGCGAGTGTATGAACCTGCTGTGACGGCGGTATTCGTAAGAGATATTGTTCCCGTTCCTGTAATCGGTCCACCGCTAAGCCCGGTTCCGGTAGAGATATTGGTGACTGTGCCACCGCCGTTATTATCGGCTGCGGGTGCCCATTTTGTGCCGTCGTATTTTAGAACTTGGCCTGAAGTTAAACCCGTCGTATCGACATCAACGCCTTTGATTCTATTTACAGAGACGGAACCTATCGTCCCGCTGACATCGCCATCAACCGAAACATTGATGGACTGGCACTGAAATCCTAGCACGGCACTCCAGTACATGGTCTGATGAGGCAAGCAGCCCGCCGAAGTGACATATCCGTCGAAAGTGGATTTCAAAAGATAATTATTCAAAGTCGAATTTAAATTTGTCACATCGCTGATGTTGATACCGGCACCGGTCCATTGAGTGCCGTCAAATTTCAAAAACTGATTTGAAGTCGGTGTCGTATTTGCAATGGGTGTATTTTGAATTCTTGCGACAGAAGGGTTTGGGTAAGTGCCGCTCAAATCTCCACCGGCGGCCCCTTTGGGAACGCGGGAATCGCTAAGGCGAGCGTCGTCGCCCGCGGCAACTGTCCCGGCAGTCGTGCCAACATTTAAGGTCACTTGGGGAGTTGAGGTGTTATTAACAATCGTTACATAAGAGTTGGTGGACGTCACTGTTGTCACCGTTCCACCGCTTGCTCCGCTGACAGGCGCACAGATAAGTGCAGAACCATTCCATTTCAAAAATTCATTGGCGGCACAAGTAGGAACTCCAGTCTTTACGACGAAGTCATTCTCTGTTTTTGTTCCAAGCTTTTCTGCTGAACGTGCGTAAGCCGCATAGGGAACGGTGCGAATTTCATTGGAAGGCGAAATCACTCTCCATCCGGAGCCATCATGAAACTGAACTTTCAAAAGACGGATGTCCCCGGCGCTGGGAACATAAGGTGCTCCTCCGCCATAACAGTTTTGAGCTTGAGAATTATTGAACGAGTCTAGAAGTGTAAAAAGAGGGTCCGTCGGAAAGAGTTTGTTGCCTGATCCAATCGGGACATCAAAGACACCGCGAGAGTTCAGCAGGCTCACGCCATCTTTTTGTTCGCGATAGATAACACAATTTCCATTGGGACTCGTGATTTCAAAGAGGAAGCTGACATTGTTATGTTCTAAAGGTTGGCCATTCACATTCAGGATGCGACCCTGGTATGTCAACGCATTCGGCGAAGCCTGTGCGTGATTAGATGTGGCCAGCACAAAGCCAACTATGAAAAACAAGAACGTACAGAAGTTCATAAGATATGAAACTTATCGGCTACTTAAGACGTATTATTAAGTTTTTCTGGTTATTGCGTGTCTTAGAACGAAACATCAAAGTGGGATGGATGGTAATTCGATCTCTGAGAGGACTTGGCGGCAACCCGATGTTTCAAGGTTGCCGCGGCTTAATATTACTTAAAATTCTTTTTAAAACTTTGCCAGCAGTCTTGGTAGTCTTCTTGAATGAAACCTTTACCCATCGCGAAGTCTGTCACCATGTACGGTGCGCGCGATTCAAACATAAAGGCCATCGTATCGACGATCTTGTGAGGTTTAAGATCGACCTTGCTCGCTTTTTCAAAAGCATCCACGTCAGGTCCGTGTGCAGAATAGAAGTTGTGCAAACTTCCACCGCCCGGGACAAATCCTCCTGCCGTTTTTGCGTCGTACTCACCATAGATTAAACCCATGTATTCGCTCATGCAGTTTCTGTGGAAGTAAGGCGGACGGAAGGTGTGTTCTGCGACCATCCAGCGTGGCGGGAAGATCGCAAAGTCCACATTCGCTGTTCCTGGTGTATCACTTGCTGACGTAAGCACAGTGAAGATGGAAGGATCTGGATGATCGTAACTGACCGTATTCACCGTGTTGAATTTACGAAGATCATATTTGAAAGGAACATAGTTTCCGTGCCATGCAACGACGTCTAAAGGAGAATGTCCCATCTCCGCCGCCCACAAGTCGTTGTTGAATTTTCCGATCAATTCAAAAGAACCTTCTTTGTCTTCAAATGCCGCGACCGGTGTTAGGAAATGACGACGGTGTGCCAAGCCATTGGCGCCGATAGGTCCTAACTCGGGAAGACGGAAGGGTGCGCCGAAGTTTTCACCGATATAGCCTTTGCAGTTTCCTCCCTTTAACGGATTCACTTGCATCTTCATTCCGCGAGGAACTAGAACGATTTCTCCTGGCTCGGCTTCAATAATTCCTAATTCTGTTTTGATTTGTACGGAACCGGCTTGCGGTACGAAAAGAAAATCGCCATCGGCGTTCATGAAGTACTTATTCCCCATCTCTTGATTGAAGGAATAAAGATGAACATGAAGGCCGCGTTGTTCGTAAGCAGAGCCATTGCCGCACACAGTGCGAATGCCTTCAATGAAATTTCCAGCCGTGTCGTTTGTGGCATTCCAGCGCATTTGATTGGGATTGATATGCTGAGGTTTAAAAAATGTTTTTTGTGTTAGCTCTTTAAGCGGCTTAAACGCCTTGTGCATCACGGAAGGGCGAATGCGATAAAGCCAAGTATACATGTTGTGATGACGAGGAGCTGTGAAGGCGGAACCACTGAGTTGCTCTGGATAAAGCCCTAATGGAGCGACTTGCGGAGAGTTTTGTTCTAAAGGAAGCGCGCCGGGACGAGCTTCTGACGAAAAGTGATTACCAAAGCCTGATAAGTATTGTGTTTCCATAGATAGAGATAATCAGGCCAGAGCTTTGTTAGTCAACTTGGAAGTAGGATGACAGGCTGAGCCTCCTCCTAGGTTAGAGAGCGCCAACCTGTTTTGCGCGTCCATTCCAGAAACTCTTGATGGCGCTTAGCAGGGTCGGGCGGATGGTATTCTCCGTCCCGAGGTGTCACAACCAAACTTTCCAATGGCGGAAGTCCCATTTGATGTCGGCGTTGATTTAATTTATCTGGATCTTCCACTTCAGTGATTCGCAGAATTCCGTTTTCGTCCCAGTCAGCATTGGTGGCATAGACTTGTTTACGGCCCTCATAAAAACGAATGCGATCCACAAGAATCGCGACATAAGATTTGGGCACCTTGTTTTGCTTAGCAAGATCGACTAAGACCTGTTCTTGGGCGCGCATAAATTCAGGCAAGCTGATCGCATGCAGGACAATTCTTAAAGCGGCGACACAGGCATCTTCACCGACCTGATCTATAGTGGGAAAACCTTTATTGTCTTCGATCAGTTTTTTCAGTTTATCGGCGTTACGCAGATGCACTTTTTCCATGGCGGGATGATAACCGTGAAACAACTCGCCTGTGCTGGCCAGGACTTCGCGGGTGGCTTCGTCTTCGCGGATCAGGTGCAGAAGTTCTTCTTTTAACTTTTCGTTCATCCAAAGAACTCCGACATAAAGCGATTTTTTTCGGCTTCAGGAAAGAAACTGGCATCAAAAGAAACTTGATTGCAGCGTTTGAAATCTTCTTTGCTGAACCCATGAACACGATGAAGAACTTCATAGTCGTCACTTAGCTGGGTTGCAAAAACACCGGGATCATCCGAATTGATGGTTACGAGAATTCCTTGCTCCATCAGTTTGCGAATCGGATGCTCTTCGTAGGTTTTAAAACTCTGGGTCAGGTAGTTACTGATTGGGCAAACTTCCAAAGGAATCTTGCGGTCGCGAACGAAGTTCAGCACGTCGGGATTGTTAATGATCTGAATCCCGTGACCGATGCGTTCGGCTCCTAAGATCTCAATACTGTCCCGAACCCAACTGGCAGAATTTGGCGCCTCTCCAGAATGAACCGTGATATGCAGTCCGGCCTTTTTTGCTTTTTGAAAAAGCGGAGCAAAAATTTTTGGATCAAATCCTTCTTCATTGTCGGCAAGATCCAAAGCCAAGAAACTGTCTTTGTGGTCAATCGCGAAATCTACGACTTCTTCGGCCACTTCATAAGGTTTGATCCTTTGAATAATACAAATAAGTCCGATGGCCATGGGATATTTCTTGCGAGCCATCTCGATGCCTTTATGCAAAGACTTGTGAATCTTTTCGTAAGTCAAAGATTTGTGGCCGTCGGCGATAAATGTGGGAGCATAACGAAGCTCTAAAAGTCGTATGCCATCGTTGTAAGCGTCTTCGCAGGCTTCAAATGCAATGCGAGTCAGGATTTCTTCACTGGCTAATACTTTTTGCGCATTCAGGAATTTGTTTAGCACCGAGCCCAGGTCTTTCATGGGACCTGTGATAAGAAATTGATCTTTTTGACCTTGAGTCGTCTTTGCTAAAGGAATCCCTACCTGCGGGGCCAGTTCGATGAGTGTACTCCAACGCACTGAGCAGTCCAGATGGCGGTGTAACTCCACCTTTAGGATGTCGCGAATATTATGGGAATAAAGTTTTTCCATTTAACGCTCCCGGTAAGCAGCCCCTGCGCTTTACGCGGCTAGGCCCTTAGAGTAAAACTAGATCTTATGACAGAACCCATCCAAATCAAAACAAAACTCGCGGGCAATCCTTCACAGGAGCCTCAATTTAAAACCTATGTCAAAAGCAAAGACGGACGCCAAATTCCTGTGGCGGATCCTCGCGCAACGCGCGTGCTTGTGTCTTTGATGGACATGAATGCCGTCCTCGGCGGAGCGGCTTCTCACTACGGTGGACCTGCTGCTTTGGCAGAATTAATGTCGGCTCTTCACGGCCATGTTTTCGACGTTTCTTCTCGCGTGAGAAAACAATGGTACGACATGTTCCATTTGATCAATGATGCTGGTCACTGTGAAAACGGTTTGTATGCTTTGAAAGCCAACTACGGCATGGCGGGTTTGACTTTAGACAGTCTTAAAAAATTCCGCTCTATCGAAAGCGGATTGACAGGTCACGGTGAAGTTCATTGTTTCCCTGAAGGTGTATTCATCTCGAACGGTCCTTTGGGTTCGGCTTTCCCGCAATCACAAGGTGTCGCGATGGGTGAAGCTATTGCTGGCACAAACCGCGTGACGGTGACAACGATTTCTGATGGAGCCTGCATGGAAGGAGAGGCGAAAGAATCTTTCGCCGCTATTCCAGGCCTGGCGCAAAAAGGAAAGATGGGTCCTTTCGTTTTGATCATCAGTGATAACAACACAAAACTTTCTGGTCGTATTGACGCCGAGTCATTCTCGATGACGCCGACATTTGAGTCTTTAAAAGCTTTGGGATGGAATGTGATCACTTTGCAAGAAGGTAACGACTTGCAGAAATGTTACGACACTATCGTGAATGCGATTGAAACAGCTCAGGCAAATCCAAAAATGCCTGTCGTCATTCATGCAAAGACGGTCAAAGGTATCGGAACTAAGAAAACCATCGAGTCTGCTTCCGGTGGTCACGGGTTCCCTTTAAAGAGCCCAACAGAACTTGCGGCTTTCTTGGGTGAGATCTATGGCGGTGAAGCCCTTCTTCCCATTTACAATATGTGGATTGATGAACTTCATAAGTGGGAAGCTGAAATCAAAGCTAGCGGAGTCAAAGATTCGGGTGAAAAAATTCAAACGGGTGTTTCTGCGGCGATGATTCGCGCTCGCAAAGCGGGTCTTCCTGTATTGAGCGTGACTTCGGATCTTCCGGGTTCCACGGGGGTCGCGGGTTTCCGTAAAGAATTCCCTCATGACTCTTTTGATGTGGGTATCGCAGAAAGCAACATGGTTTCAACAGCGGCAGGTCTTTCTAAACTAGGTTATATCCCAGTTGTTGATACCTTTGCGCAATTTGGTGTGACGAAAGGGGCCTTGCCTTTGACGATGGGGGCGTTATCTGAAGCGCCGATTATTGCGATCTTCTCCCACACTGGTTTCCAAGATGCGGCCGATGGGGCTTCTCATCAAGCGTTGAGCTATATGGCAATGGTTTCATCAATTCCTCACGTGGACGTTTATTCGTTGTCTTGCAGTGAGGAAGCTGATGCTTTGGTTTATGCAGCTATCGAGAACTTCGCAAAAGCTCGTAAAAATGGTGAAGTGCCAAATTCTTCGATTTTCTTCTTAGGCCGTGAAAACTTCCCTAAGTCATATGTAACACCAAGTTCTTACGACTTAAGAAAAGCGCAAATTCTTATCGATACAACGTCTGGTAAGAACGGCAAATGCGTAACGATTGCAACGACGGGTTCATTGGTGCCGCAAGCTTTGAAAGCGGCGCAGGACCTTGAAGCTAAAGGCGTGGGTGCGATTGTTGTCAATTCAGCTTGTGTAAATCACATTGATGTCGCGACTTTCAAAGCTTCTTTAGAGAAAACGCAAAGTCAATTGATTACGGTGGAAGATCACCAAGTGATTGGTGGCTTCGGACAAATGCTGACGCATGCATTGTTGCAAGCCGATGTGGCTACGTTGAAAGTGAAAAGCTTAGGTGTGCACGGAGAGTTCGGACAAAGTGCCTACACGGCGATGGATTTGTACCGCAAACACAAAGTGGATGCCGGCGCAATCGTTGAAGCAGCAGGCGGTTTCTTTCAAAAAAGCCAGGCTTGGTAGTTTTTTAAGTTTGTGTTGATAACTTAACACAAATGCGAGCCCGCTCATTTCAAAATAAAAAACCCGCAGTTTCCTGCGGGTTTTCTTTTAGATCTACTTTTAAAGTATCTATTAAGCAGCTTCTGAGTGAGAGTATTGAGCCATTGTGCCCATTTGCTCTGATGAGAATGCAGAAACGATATCCACAAGGATAACAACTTTGTTATCAACCTTACCCATACCGCGAACGAAAGACATTGCATTTTCGTTGCCAAGCACTGGAGAAGGCTCGATTTGGTTTTCTTGAAGATCTACAACCTCTTTAACAGAGTCTACGATCATGCCCACTTGACCGATTTCAGTGTCGATCACGATGATGCAAGTGTCGCGTGTAGTGTCTTGTGCAGACATACCAAACTTCACACGAAGATTTACTACAGGAATGATTTTACCACGAAGGTTCATCACGCCTTTTACATAGTCTGGTGTACGAGGAACAGGAGTGATTTCACCAAACTGATTGATTTCACGCACTGTTTCGATAGCCACGCCATATTGTTCAGCCATCAATTGGAAAGTTAGATATTGGCCGGGTTTTGCTTTCATAGATACATCGCTCATTGTAATTGCCTTTCAAGTAGTAGAAATAAAATCACTCAAACAACTCTTCGAGAAAAATGGCTTTGAACTTTAAGAGATTTTGTTGCTGGACCTAATTAAGTAAAAAAGTTAACAAAGTCACATTTTGGACCACTCAATCTGAGACAATGGTCGGGTGAATGTGAGGAACTTCGTCCCCCATTTTATTTTGTCTCATTCTGGACTAACGACGGAAACAGAAGAACCCTCTATCGTCCGATAATTCCTTGTGATTTTTATATGATAATGGAGCGCACATGAGCGGTGATAATTCCTTTTTTGAAGAACTGCAGATGGATTTTTTGAACGAATCTGCGTTCATGCTTGAGCAATACGAAGAATACATGATGAGGCTGGAAAACAGTCAAGATCCTGCAAAAGACCTTACGGACATCTTCCGTGTGGCGCACTCGGTGAAGGGTGGTGCTGCGGCAGTAGGGTTGACGGATCTTTCTAAGTTCGCGCACGTGATGGAAGACCTTTTAGATCTTTTGCGTTCGCGTCCAGAGCTAGTGAACTCCAATGTAATTTCGCTTCTATTAACATCTGGTGACGAATTGAAAAACCGCATTGCCTTTTTACAGCAAGGAAAAACAGGCGCGTGGGATCCGGCTGAACTGAAAGCTCAGTTGATTCAAATCACCGAAGAACTTTCTGGCAAACAATCTTCGCATAGCAAAGAAGCCGCCGCTCCGGCTCATGATGAAGTGAAAGAAGCTGCTCCAGATGATTTCTTTGCAGCGGCCGCTCCAGTTGCGGAAGCCGCTCCTGAAGATGATTGCACTAATCACGAATTACTTGCAGAGCTTCTTGGACAATTGTCCCCTGAAGACCGCGCTGAATTTGAAGCTAAAGAAGCAGAACAAAAAAAGGCGGCACCAGCTCCTGTCGCTACAGCTTCGGCGCCTGCGCCGGTTGTGGAAAAGCCCGCGTTGAAAGTTGTGGCTTCTCAACCAGCTCCGAAAGAGTCAAAGCCTGCAGCCAGTTCTGCTACGGCAGCATCGGACTCTAACGGTGGCAATAATAAAGGTAAGTTAAACGGAACTATCAAAGTTGACACCGGTCGCGTGGACTCAGTTCTTGATGCGGTCGGCGAGCTTGTGGTTCTTAAAAATCAGCTTGTGCATGACGAGACGGTTCGCAGTGGCGTGAACTTGCGTCTTGAAGGCATTGTCGATCAATTGGATAAAGCTGTGCGCGAGTTGTACGAAAAAACTTTGAGCATTCGCATGACGCCGCTAAAATCCATGTTCATTAAAATTCAACGTATCGTTCGAGACGTGTCTTTGACTTTGGATAAACCGGTTGATTTGCAATTGATTGGTGAAGAAACAGAGGTTGAAAGAACCGTTTTTGAACTTCTTGGCGATCCTCTCGTTCACTTGGTTCGTAACTCGATGGACCACGGGGTGGAAAAGAAAGAAGTGCGCTTAGAACGTGGTAAACCCGCGACCGCGAAAGTGACCGTATCTGCAAAACAATCAGGCGGTAACGTCACGATTGATATTACGGATGACGGTGGCGGTATCAACCGTGAAAAAGTATTAGGTAAGGCGATTGAAAAGGGCTTTGTTCCGCAAGGAGTGGATCCAGCGACAATTCCGGATGAACAAGTTTATCAATATATCTTCTATCCCGGTTTTTCGACGGCAGATAAGATCTCAGATCTTTCCGGTCGAGGTGTTGGTTTGGACGTTGTTAAGTCAAACCTTGATAAAATCAATGGTAAGATCAACATCTATTCCAAAGCGGGACAGGGAACAACGTTCCGCCTGACAATCCCCCTAAGCACGGCGATCACGGACGGTATTATTGTAGCTCTAGATGGGGCTCGTTACATCCTTCCGATTCATTCAATCCGTGAAATCGTGCGCGTTCTTCCAAAGGACTACACGAATATTTCTGGTGCGGGAAAAGTGGCGAGCATTCGCGGTCATTTATTGCCGGTGATTGATGTCTCAAAAACTTTGGGTTCGATCAATTGGAGTTTGAATAAAAAAGATCAACAATTGGAAAAACGCCGCGAGAACTCTTTGAGTGCGCGCCGTGAAGAAACAATGTTGGTGATTATTGAGTCTATGACCGGCCAAATGGCGTTCCCCGTGGACGACGTTTTAGGACAGGCTCAGGTGGTTGTGAAACCAATCACGACAGGTCAAGACATTCCAGAAGTCGCGGGCGCCGCGATTCTTGGAGACGGCCGTACCGTTCTAATTTTGGAACCGGGGGCTTTAGTGAATAACGTAGCTAAGGGTCGGGAGATGGCGGCATGACGGCTGTAAAAAAGAATGAATTAGTAGGATCTCTTTACGATTTTGAAGAGATCAAGCTTTCAGATAAAATGTTTACGAAGTTTGCTGAGCACATGTATCAATTGGCGGGTGTGGACCTTCCGTTGACGCCAAAGAATCATGCACTCATCCGCAATCGCATCGTGAAGCTTTTAAGAAGACACTCTTTGAAAAGTTACGAAGAGTATTGGACATTATTAGAAAAAGGCGGACCGGACTTAACGTCTGAATTTATTTCGGCGTTGACGACGAATATGACGTCTTTTTATCGCGAATCGAATCACTTCGATTTCCTTCAAAATATTATTCCTGAGCTGGCAAAAAAGTTTGGCTCGGACATTCGCATGTGGTGTGCCGCCGCAAGTACGGGCCAAGAGCCCTACACAATTGCGATGACAGCCTGTGAAGCTTTGGGCGAGACTTCATCTACAAAAGTGCGTCTTTTAGCAACCGACATTGATTTGCAGGTCTTAAAGAAGGCCTCTGTTGGTACTTATGAAGAGCGCGAAATGCAAGGTCTTCCTCCAGCTCAAAGAGTTAAGTACTTTGAGAAGGTGAAAGCCAATGGCGACGAGTTTTTCAGGGCCAAGGATTCTATCCACAAGATGATTCGCTTTGCTCCCTTCAATTTGATGAATCCCAAGTACGAATTTCAGCATAAGTTTCACGTGATCTTTTGCCGTAACGTCTTGATTTACTTTGATGAGCAGACCACGAAAAAGGTCATTGATAATTTGGTATCTTGCTTGGCGCCGGGTGGCTATTTGATTTTGGGCCATTCTGAGTCTGGAAACGTTAAGCATACTGGTTTGAAACCCCTTTCCAGAGCTGTTTACCAAAAGCTTTAACCAGTAAAGGCCCCATTTATGGCGCAAAAAATTCGTGTTTTAATCGTTGATGACTCTGCGGTGATCCGTAAGCTCTTGGAAAAGATCTTCAGTTCTTCTCCGGATATTGAGGTCGTGGGTACCGCTTCAGATCCTTACATCGCACGTGACAAACTGGTGGCTTTGAAGCCCGATGTAATGACTTTGGATGTTGAGATGCCTCGTATGGACGGCATCAGCTTCCTAGAAAAAGTCATGCAGCACTTTCCAACGCGGACGATTATCTTTTCGAGCTTAGCTAAAACGGGTTCGGAAACTTATTTGCGTGCGTTGGAAGCGGGCGCGATTGAAATCATGGAAAAACCTTCCATTGACGTCAGCCAAAGCTTAGAGACGCTTTCACACTCGATTATCGAGAAAGTGAAAGCGGTTGCGAAGGCCCGCATCAATCCCGTGAAAAAAGTTGTGACGCCGGGAGCTCCTGTTCAAAAAGTGGCGACGTCACTGGCGCGTACAACGCATCAGTTGATCGCAGTGGCTTCTTCAACGGGTGGAACCGAGGCATTGAAAGTTTTTTTGTCGGGAATGCCAGCGGATATTCCTGGTACTTTGATTGTTCAACATATGCCGCCCGGATTTACGAAATCTTTCGCGGATAATTTGAACAACATGTTTCCTTTTGAAGTCAAAGAGGCTCAAGAAGGCGACCAAGTCGTTCCGGGTCGTGTATTGATCGCTCCAGGAAACTATCATATGGAAATCCATCGTAGTGGTGCCTTCTATCACGTGAAGCTTCATCAAGGGCCGGCATTGCACAGTGTGCGTCCTGCCGCAGACTATATGATGAAGTCCGTCGCGAAGTACGTAGGTAAGAATGCCTTGGGAGTAGTTTTGACGGGGATGGGTAAAGACGGTGCCGAAGGTCTTCTGGAAATGAAGAATGCCGGTGCTTACACTGTTGCTCAGAACGAAGAAACCTGCGTCGTGTACGGAATGCCCGCGGCGGCCGTAGCTTTGGGTGCGGCCGACAAGATTCTTCCTCTCGATAAGATTGCCGGCGATCTCTTGAAACAAGTTCAAGTTAGAAACGCTGCTTAATGAAAAGAGCCCGCAAGGGCTCTTTTTACTTTCCTCCTTTATTCGCACTCGACTTTGCAAATGTTTCATCTTTTGGGCGAAAAACGGGGTGTTTCCGACAGATTTCCCACAAAAGTGTCAACCAATAGCGTGGTTTCTGAAATTCAGATCGGCTAAAAAGGCTTCATCAAAACGAATGAGGTTTTTTATGAACAAGACATTTCTTATTTCTCTTTCATTCTTGGCGCTCACTGCATGTGCTCCACAGAATGATATTTCAACGATCCAATCTCCTGACACAGCTATTGTAGGTGGCGATAAAGTCGAAGCGAACACCGCTATCGGTCGTAGCACTGTAGGAATTTACGAAGCAAAATTGGGATATATTTGCTCAGGAACTCTTGTTGCTAAGAATTTAGTCCTGACTGCTGCGCACTGTGTGGACCCGAAAGCCAAGGACCTTGTTGTCTTCTTCGCGCAAGAAATGAAAAAGGCTTCTCAAGATCAACTTCGTCGCGTCACAGGAGCGATTGTTCACCCTGACTATACAGAAGAAATGAAAGAAGCGGATATGGCAGATCTTGCATTAATTCGCTTTGAAGGCGAAGCAGCTCCAGGATTTGTTCCTGCACCGATCTTGTTTGATGGTGGACATCTTTATAACGGCACAAAAACTATTGTTGCTGGTTATGGTTTAAGCTGGACCATTGCGCTTAAGCGTGGCGCCGGAACTTTAAGAACAACCGAATTAAAAATTGATAAGGCCCAATATTCTCGCACGGAAGCGATGTTGGGTCAGTCTGTGCGCAAAGGTATTTGCAGCGGAGACTCTGGCGGGCCTGCTTACCTTGAGATCAACGGACGTTTGCATGTGTGGGGCGTAGCTAGTCGTGGTGACTCATTGCCTGGATTCTTAACTCCAAAGTGCATGCTCTTTTCCGTGTTCACTCGGGTTGATGCTTATCAAACTTGGATCACAGATTCCATGGCAGAGCTGAGCCGATAATTGTAGACCGTCGGACGGCTTCCTTTTAATATCAAGACTCTCGGAAACAAGGGAGTCTTGATATGACATTATCGAAATACATTCTGCTATTGCCCTTTCTTCTAGTGGCTTGTAAAACCAATACCATGCAAAAAGAAATGGCGAAGCCCTACGAAGCAGAAGACAAGTATCTTTGGTTAGAAGAAGTCGAAGGCCCAAAGGCTTTGCAGTTCGCCAAAGAAGAGAATAAAAAAACTCTAGATCATTTCAAAAAAAATCCTCTGTTCAAAACTTTAGAAAATGATATTCGCAAAATTCTTCTGGCGAAGGATCGCGTTCCAGGCGTCAGCCTTAAGAACGGCGAACTTTATAACTTCTGGCAAGACGAAAAGCATGTCCGCGGCCTTTGGAGAAAAACAACTCTTGAAAGCTACAAAACCGCACAACCCAAGTGGGACGTGATTATAGATGTCGATGCGCTGGCTAAAAAAGATGGCGAAAATTGGGTTTGGAAGGGCGCTTCCACATTACCGCCTCATCATGACAGAGCTTTAGTGTATTTATCTCGAGGCGGTAAGGACGCGGTTGTTGTTCGTGAGTTTGACATGAAGACAAAGCAATTCATCAAAGGGGGCTTCGAGCTTCCCGAAGAAAAAAGTGATGTCTCTTGGAAGGATGAAAACACCGTTTTAGTAGGAACTAATTTTGGTCCCGATTCTATGACGAATTCTGGGTATCCTCGTATTGTCAAAGAATGGAAACGTGGGACTTCTTTAAGCGAAGCCAAAACAAAGATCGAAGGTGTGAAAGAAGACATGTCGGTCTATGGGTACACTCAGTTCACGCCGGAAGGGACCTACACTTTCTTTACAAAACGTGTGGGATTTTACGAAGGTGTGGATTGGTACGAACTTCCTGATGGAAGTCGAGTGGAAATTCCTATGCCTCACGATGCGGAATTTAATGGCGTCTTTAAAAATCAGTTCTTATATCTATTACGTTCCGATCTAGGCGGATTTAAAGAGGGAAGCCTGGTGGCTTTACCCGTGGATAAAGTCGGTTTGGGTAAAAACGCGCATAAATTCTTGCAACTTATATTTGCTCCGACACGGACTCGTTTCCTGCAAGGAGTGTCTTCTTCAAGGAATTACCTTTTCCTGTACACGATTGATAACGTGCTTTCCAAAATCGTGAAGGCGTCATTTGAGGGCGAAAAGTGGAAGCTTGAAAATGTCGAGCTCGGCGGAAATGGGATGGCTTACGTCACTTCAACAGAAGATGAAAGTGATACTTATCTGGCTCAGTACGTAGATTTCTTAACGCCTTTTTCAACCTTCGTGGGAAATGCGGCGGATCCCCAGAATAAATTAGAACTTATTAAAAAGTCTCCAGAAAGATTTAATCCTCAAGGATTGAAAATCACTCGTCATTTGGCGACAAGCAAAGACGGAACCAAAATTCCGTATTTCATGGTGGCCAAAGAAAATATCAAGTTAGATGGAAAGAACCCGACACTTCAGTATGGTTATGGTGGCTTCGAAGCTGCGATGCAACCGGGGTATCTAGGTTCTATTGGCAAAGTGTGGTTAGAGCGTGGCGGCGTTTATGTTCTGACAAATCTTCGTGGTGGAGGAGAATTCGGTCCCGCTTGGCATAAAGCAGTCTTAAAAGAAAATCGTTATAAGGTCTATGAAGACAATATCGCTATTTCCGAGGACTTGATTGCTCGCGGCGTGACGACTCCACAGCATTTAGGAATTTCGGGACGCTCTAACGGAGGCCTTTTAACTGGTGCGACGTTCACCCAACGTCCTGATCTGTACAGTGCGGTGATCGTGGGCGTTCCACTTTTGGATATGCTCCGTTATCACAAGCTTCTAGCTGGTGCGAGTTGGATGGACGAATATGGAAATCCTGATGATCCCAAAATGCGTGAAGCGATTTTAAAATATTCTCCTTATCAAAACGTGAAGGCCGAAACGAAGTATCCGGAAGTCTTTTTTATGACCAGTACAAAAGACGATCGCGTGCATCCAGGCCATGCCAGAAAAATGGTGGCTAAGATGCGCGAACAGGGTCATCCGATTTTCTATTACGAAAATATGGAAGGCGGGCATGCCGGAAACGCCAATATCGAACAAAGTATTCTTTGGAACACCTTAGAGTACACTTATCTCTGGGAGAAACTGAAATAGGTCAAGGCACCGGAAGGTGCCTTTTTTATTAGAAGACGTGACTGCAGTTTACAATCTGGTTTTTTCCGCCCAGAAGATTTCTGAAATAAGAAAGCACATTGGTTTTCACCATCGCTAGCGCAGGCAGGGTGGCCTTTAGGCCTTCGCTGCGGAAAAGATAAAAACGTGTCGCCTCATTTTGGAAAACCAAGATGGCGCCAATACCTGGAGGAAATGACATTCCCGTTGAAGCAGCCCAACCAAACTGGTTCGGACCTTGGCGGAAAACACCCGTTAAGCCACCGTATGTAACGCTGTTTTTCTGAGTCGCAAATTTATCCGGACGTTGTTCAAAGACCAATCCATAAGTGCCGGCGGCCGAAACCTCAGCTACGCCAGTTAATGTGGATTTCAATCTTTCAACGTCCATGAAAAGTTCAAAGACGAACTTACCTTTACCAGAGCCATCCACTTTTCTTCCGAAAGAGGCACCAAAACCTAAAAGATAAACGAAGCCCCCCGATTTAGGGACGTAGCCACCCAAGCCGCGGTTATTCATGGCTTCAACCATTTTGCGAGGTAAAGCCAAGCCACCTGAAAGAGAAAACATGACTGTTCCCATTTTCGCGTTACTGCGCGAAACGGTGTGTGAACTTTCATAAAAACGGTTGTTCAGCTCTAAAAGAGCTTTATTGATCTTTGCTGGAGAGATGCGGAAGAAGGCCAAAGACTTTGCAAACTTATTCAAAAACGCATTCTTCTTTGCCAAGAACGAAGCAATTTCTGAATCATTCAGCTGTAAAACCTTCACAAGATCATTTTCGTTGCGGGGGCCATTCCAGATTTCAATTTGCTCTTTGGAAGGTTCGCGATTCATGTTGTCGCGGGCTTCACGAATGAAAGCCTCACGATCAAAATCCTTAACGGATTCCTTCACTTCTGAAGGATCTAGTTTGATCTCTAGGCTTTCAGTTTCAACCACGGCCTCGCGGGTTGGTTTGTCCTCAAAAACCAATAGGTTTGTGTCTTCATCCATGGCCTGCGCCGAAGAAATGAACGACAAAAGTAAAATGAAGGTCACATAAAAAAACTTGTGGTTCCGGAAAGCCATAATCCACCTCAACATAGATTCTTAAAGCAATCCGTGGACCTGCTCACAAGGCTTATAAGCTGTAGCGAGTGTCTAGGGAATGCTTAGACTCTTTGAAAGCAACGGAAATTGGCACAGACGCGAAGCTTGAACAGGCAAGGTCTTAGTAAACTCGGTGCGGACGCGCGCGGATTTTGCATCATATAAATATATATCTTTGGGAGTATCATTTTGAGACAGTTGCGCTCTTCAATCATAGTCTTGGCACTTGCGATCATGGCGACACCCACATGGGCCAACGTCACGTGCTCCTCCGTTTTCGAAGATGCCGCGTGGGTGATCACCACACGAGTTGAAAAGAATAAATTCGCAACCAGTCGGGATCTCTGGGAATACAAGTACATGTTACACAAAGATTTTTCGGTCAGTTTAAGTCGACTCACACCCAGTCAGCATTGGGTGGACCTAGGCGCGGGCAAAGCCAACGCTCAGATCGATTATCTGAAATCGTTTTCTAACTCTTCTTCCGCTGCTTCCGCTACAGCGGTGGCCTTCAAACTGGATCGCTGGTTTTCGCCGCCAAAGTTTGACGGGAAATTGCAAATACGTGAAGGGGCTTTTGAATCTCAGAATACTTCTCAGTGGAAAAAAGCAGATTTAGTGACGGATGTTTTCGGAGTCGTTTCTTACACTCACGATCTTCATACATCCCTGCAAAAAACATTTGATCTAATGAACGTGGGCGGAGAGTTCTATATTCACGCCACAAACTTCGCGACAAGCATTCGTACGCCAGAAAGAAATTTAACCATAACGGACTTTTTAGAAAGTATTGATGGCCTTAAAGTCGAAGGGCGTTTCGGCACTATCAAAGTAACAAAACTAAAAGAAAATGTGCAGATTCCGCGACTGCGCTTAATTAAATTCAAAGACGATGCTCCGCCTTCGAGAAGTTTTGAATTGCTTCCGTGATTAACCCGTTAAAGCTTTATTGGCTTTCTTAAGTCGCTGAGAAAGTGTTTTCACCAACGCCTTAGCCCATGAAGGGCGCGTGAAGATCACATTTTCAATGGCGCTATTAGGAATAGCAATAAGCTCTACTTCAGTGATGGCTTCTACCGTGGCCGAGCGTGGATCTTGGTTGAAGTGACCCATTTCTCCGACAAACTCTCCCGCCATGATTTCACCCAGCATGATGCGATCGCCTTCGTTATCCAGGCAATAAGCGCGCAAGCTGCCTTTTTTCACGATGTAAGCCAGTTCGGTGCGATCGCCCTCTTTAAAAAGAACTTCGCCTGGTTGTAACTGCTTTAACTCGTATTGCTGTTGTGGGTTTTCTTGTTTTTTAGGTGAAACGATTTTTGAAATACAGTCAATCACGGCTTGTTCACGATCGGGTTCCGTCAAAAATTGAATGCGGCCCGAGTTGACTTCGTGATGGAAGATATCGTGATCTGCTACGTAGGACATGATGACAATAGAAATGTCGTCATTATTTTTTTCTTTTAAAATCTTGCTGACGATATCAAAACCCGAACCTTTAGGGAGATACTCATCTATCAGAATGGCCTTGGGATGAACGTTGTCCAGTTTGTACTTGGTCTCAAACCACTCAGATCCGTGAAAGACTGTGCAGTTTGGAAAATTGCGGGTTAGAATATCGGTGCAACGCTGGATGCGCGTTTTATCTCCGCTGACGATCAAGAACGTGTTCTTTTTTTCCTGCCCCATCGCTAAAACCTTCCCTAATTAAACCCAGTCTCTGTTTGAGACCCGGTCAATGGCGAGACAGTACTATTATCATATGGGAGTTTACGCTCAGCAAGTTTCGGAGCTAAAAACGAAACAACACGTTTTAATTTGAGAAATTAATGATGGGATTCCTCGGAAGAAGCCTTCACCGGCATTCCGCCACGGTACTTTTCCACTTGCTGCAACCAATAGTGCATTTGCGAAGCCGACAAAGAGTAATCCATAAACGCCAGTTTCATCGCCAGACCGAAACCTTCGTTGTGAACAAAAGCCATCTGTCTTCTTTCACCTTTGCGCGAATAGTTTTCGATACGATGAAGACCCTGCATAATGTGCAAAGCTTTAAAGAAAATGGCGCCCTCTTGTTTGAAGATGCCCATTTCTTCACGCATGAAGTAAGCAAGTTTTGGATCATTCAGGATTTCATCGTGGTTCCAAGGCTCTTCACCGTACTTCGCCTTCATAAATGCCATCATGAAAGCTGCGAATAATTCGGTGGAATCATCTTTGTTAATGCCCGCTGAATTCATGCGCGCTAAATGGATTTCAAAGATTTCCATTTGGTGCGGATCCATGAAGACAGAGTTCAGGCCCGGAAGAATTTGCTCTAGGATGTGCAAATCGAAAAGTTCCATGAAAGCCAAGTGCGGCTCTTTAAGACGCAAGAACTTCAACCACTCTTCACGACGGCGAGGCAGAACGGATTTTTTTAATTCAGGGCTGCATTCGGCGATCGCAGAACGCATCGAGGACTCAATAGAAAAATGCAATTTATGAGAAAGACGGATCGCGCGCAAAATGCGAATCGGATCTTCAATCAAGCGACCTTTCGGATCGCCGATCATGCGCAGAACGCGATCTTGGATATCTTGAAGTCCGCCGCAATGATCGATCAGTTTGTGTTGAACGGGATCATAGAAAACGGCATTGCAGGTAAAGTCGCGGCGTTGCGCATCCTCTTCGGAAGTTCCGAAATAATTATCGCCCTCAACCGAATCGTCTCCAGTCGAAATTTCTTCGGCTGTGACGTTGCGACGGAAAGTCGCGACTTCAAACTGGTGATCGCCCCGCTTAACCAGAACAAGTTTGAAACGGCGTCCGATGACATAGGCATTCGGTACTTTTTTACGAACTTGATTGGGAAGGGCGCTAGTCGCGATATCAAAGTCTTTTGGATGAATGCCCACAAGCAAATCACGCACGCAGCCGCCGACCAGGTAAGTCTCAAAGCCAGCATCCTGCAGGTTGCGCACAATTCTTAAAGCATACGAATCAATCCAGTCCTCATGGAGCTGGGGTCTTTTTTGGGGCATCATTGACGCTGAATCTATACCCCTTCGCATCAAAATTCAAATTGGAATAACAAAAACTCGCAACAAAGGCTGTGGAACTTAAGTCCTTGAAATAATTAAGGGAGGCTTGAATGCCCAAGGGCCTCGGGGTATAGGAAAAGGATGTCTTATCTCAACAATTTTTATCATCACATTTACGGCCCTGAAAACGGAAGACGCTGGGTTTTCGTGCACGGCCTGATGGGTTACGGGCAAAACTGGCGCAAGATCATTTCTGGCATTGAGGGTACGGAACGGTGCTTGGCCTATGATCAACGCGGGCATGGCCGCTCATTTCAGCCAGGTTCTGGTTATGCTCCGGAAGACTATGCGGACGACTTGAAAATGATTGTCGACGAGTTGGGGTGGGAAAAGTTCATCCTGGTCGGGCACTCCATGGGCGGCCGTAATGTTTTAAACTTTGCCACCCGCTTTCCCGATTACGTGGAACGTCTGGTGATTGAAGATATCGGGCCCGAAGGCAACCCAAAGGCCCACGAGTATTACGAATATTTATTGAATTTAGTCCCGGCGCCTTTTGCGAATCGCGAACAAGCCAAAGAGTATTTTTTTGGGGAGTTCATTAAAACCGCAAAGACCCGTGAAAACGTGCAGGTCATGGCCAACTATTTTTACGCCAACATGGAGGAAAAGCCGAACGGTCTTGTGGACTGGCGCTTTTCAAAGCAAGGCATCATCGATTCCGTGCGCTTAGGTCGGGGCGATGACCGCTGGAATGAAGTTGAGGCCTTAGAGGTTCCGACACTTTTGGTTCGCGGGGCCAATTCCCAAGAGCTCAGCCATGAAAACTATCAGAAGATGTTGGCTAGCAACCGCTTGATTAAGGGCGTCGAAATCCCGAATGCGGGCCACTGGGTCCACTCAGATCAACCTCAGGCTTTTAGCGAGGCTTTGCGCCTGTTTGTGGGCGGCTTTTAAGCCGCCTCTTTGACTTTTCCCTTTGCTGTCAGTACTTTGGGGTTTCAGATCGGAGTAGTAAAATTTGAAATTCTCAGAATTGAATTTAGATTCTCAATTGTATTCGGCAATCCATAGTATGAACTATGAGGATTGCACTCCCGTCCAGTCGCAAGCTATCCCCGTGATCTTAGAAGGCAAAGACGTTGCTGGTCTTGCTCAAACAGGTACAGGTAAAACGGCCGCTTTTGTTATTCCTCTTATGGAGCGCATTTTAAGAGCGCGCCCGGCTGCAGGTGATGTCACAGAAGAACAAAAAGCTGTGATCGAAAAGCGCGCTTTCAAAGACTGGAAACCTCAGAACTTCGTTTTAGTTTTGGTACCGACACGCGAGTTGGCTGAACAGGTTCAGGATAATATCCTAAAACTGGGCGAGCACTCAGGCCTTAAGGGCTTTGCGATTTACGGTGGGACGGGTTACGATAAGCAAAAAGATGCTTTGAAAAACGGTGTCGAATTTATCGTCGCAACGCCAGGTCGCTTGATCGATCTTTACAAAGAACACTTGCTGGACTTGAAACAAGTTCGCGCGATCGTGTTCGATGAAGCTGATCGTATGTTCGACATGGGTTTTAAAGACGACATGAAGTACATTTTGCAACGTGTGCCTCGTGAGCGTCAGTTCCTGGTCTTCAGTGCGACTTTGAACTTTGATGTTTTAAACACGGCTTACCAGTTCGGTTCAGAGCCTGTTGAAATCAACATCAGCCGTGATCAAGCTAAAGCTGAAAACGTGAAAGATCAGATCTTCCATGTGGGCAGTGATGAAAAACCTCAGCATCTTTTATCTTTGTTAAAAGTGAACAATCCAAAACAAGCGATCATCTTCACGAACTTTAAGTTGAGTGTAGAAAAGATTGCGAAGTTCTTGGTGGATAATGGTGTTCCTGCGATGGCGATTTCAAGCCTTCTGACTCAAGCGCAGCGCAACCGCGTGATTGAGCAGTTTAAAGCAGAAAACAACATGAATATCCTGGTGGCTACTGACGTGGCGGCTCGTGGTTTGGATATCAAAGGTGTCGACCTTGTGATCAACTACGAACTTCCGATGGACAGTGAATCTTACGTTCATCGTATCGGCCGTACGGGCCGTGCGGGAACAACAGGTCATGCATATTCTTTGGTGGGTGATAAAGACATCGAGTCTTTGGCGCGTATTGAAGAATATTTGAAGCACAAAATCGAGGTTGGATATCTTGAAAATGATCAATTGATTCAAGAGTTCAAGCCGATGCCAAGACATCATGAAGGTCACTATCCAAAATCTTTGGATCGAGCTCGTGGACCTCGCGGAGAGCGTGGCGAAAGACAAGGCGGCGGAGAACGTCGCAGCGGTGGCGGACCGAATCGTCCACGCCGTGATGGTGAACAACGCCGTCATGACAAAGGACCTCGTCCTGAGCGTGGTGAACGTGATCAACACAAGTCAGCTCAAGGCGGCCAAAACCGCGGACCTCGTCCTGAACATAAAAAACACGACGGACCACGCAAGCCACAACATGGTAAGCGTCCAGAGCACAAAAAGCATGAGCACCGCAAAGGTCCTCATCAGCACCACCAAGGCAAGAAAACACCAGCCGTGGTTGCACAAAAATCCTTGGGACAAAAGATCTCGGGATTCTTCAAACGACTTTTCTCATAAAGAAAACAAGGGGCTTCACGGCCCCTTCGCGACCGGTGCAGTTACAGTTGCTGCGAGTGGGGCGGCAATAACTTCTGCAGGGGTCACTACGCTTAGTGGCCTTCTTGCCGTAGATGTTGGTGGCACTGCATTTTCATCGGTAATTGCAGGTATTCTAACAGATGTTGGTTTGAATATTCTCACCAACTCTCCACCCCCAGGGGTGACAGCCGCTGAGGTCGCGAAAGGTATTGGTAAGAAAAGCTGCCCATAGTGAGGAGTTGGGTGAATGTCTAATAACGATTTGTATGTTCAAATATGTAGAGTTGGTGGACCAATTGCTCTTTTTATCTGTACCCCAATCATAGCGCTTTGCTTTGTCTGGGTCGTGTGGAAAGCCCTGGAGCAAGGACAGGTCGTTTCGAAAAAAACAATTTTCGGGATGATTGCGTTTGTGGGCGTATGTATTTTCATTGGCATTGGAGCATGCCGAATTGGCTTAGGGTGGTTTGGTGGAAGAAGGTAGGCTGAACTTATCCTTTGTCTGAGTTTGGAAAGTACCTGAGAAGAAGAAACGGCAAACCAGTTCAAGGATTCATCTGCCAAACTCAATATCAAATCGCCGCAGAAACAGACGGCGCCGGAAATATCATCCGCCGTTTCGTTTATGGATCAAAAATAAATATTCCCGATTACGTCGTCACTGGTGGGAAAGAATATCGAGTTATTTCCAACCAAGTAGGAACACCCAAAGCAATCGTGGAGTCTTCAACGGGAAAAATTGTTGAGACATTAAGCTACGATGAGTTTGGCGTGTCCCTTGATGGTAAACGCAGCTCATACCTTCCGTTTGGTTTTGCTGGAGGGCTTAGCGATAGCGACACTAGTTTATTGCGTTTCGGCGCTCGTGATTATGATCCGGAGACTGGTAGATGGACTTCTAAAGATCCAATACTGTTTAGAGGTGGCGATACGAATCTCTGTGGATACGTTTTGCAAGATCCGGTAAATTTCATTGATCCAGAGGGAACAACTTGGAGGGATGTGAACGTTAGAAATCTTTTTAGCGGCGGTCTATTGTTTACTTTTGGTGCAGCTGCAGTCGTTACTGCTCCTGCAAGCCCGCTTGGGGCAATCGGTGCGGTAATCGGTGGTACTGCGGCGCTTGCCGGTGTTAGCATGATTATTGATGAGTACAATAACTTTAAAAAGGATGCTGGCGATTACACAAAGAATCAAAATCCGTACTCGCCAATTGTTCTTCCTAGTACAAACGCGATAAAATGCCCTTAAGATGCGAAAGGACCGAGAATGAATTTCATATATATTTTTCTTCTAATTATAACGGTGGTCTTGTTTGCTCTACTGATTCCAGCTGTATTTAAGGCGAAGAGCCTTCGTAAGCAAAGTAGTTCTGTCAAAGGTGGAGAAAGTAGCATTCAACTTTCGGTGGCATCATCGAAAGTTAAGTTTCGATTTAGATTGTTTTTGTTGATTGGATTGATCGATTTGGTTGTGCTCTTTGTAACTCGTTAAGTGACTTCGTTGTATTAAGAACTGAAGACATATAGGGGCCAAGCAGCGGCCAAAAATTCAAAAAATTCTCGAAATTCAGCCTCAGCCCCCCTCCGGGTTGGGGCCGCCCGCGATTCTTGCACAGGAGATTTTTCCAAAAGGGACCTGATTTTCAAAGGTTCTGTGTTGCCATGGATACCTGCATGCCCAGAAAGGAAGATGAGTTGGAAAATAATTTAGATAAAAATCTTTCTGTAATATTGGTAAAGTTAGCGCGGCCTTTTCTGGCAATAGGATTTATCGCAACAGCAGTGCTCTTACTGATCAGTATAAAATTTACTTTCAAACAGGGGAGAAAGATTTCTTTTCTTGGTTTTCAGTTGTGGCTGTTTGCATATTTGGGATTTGGTTTTTAATTCGCGCGTGCCGGAAGGAATTAGGCTGGTTCCAAAAGAAGTAAAAGACATGAGAGATGGGATTTGCGTTTGCTGAATTAGCTATCGGTGCAGATTGGGGAATAAGTCCCTTTAGGGACAAATCTTTTAAGATCCAATACGATCAAATACAGGAAGTTACGTTCTCGGATTTGGGTATGAGCTTATCTATGCGTCTGAAAAATGGAAAAAATATTTCTCTTGGATCGACTATACGCAGAGAAAGCGATGAATTTTTCGGTTCCCGAATTAGGCCCAGTAGATGCTTAAGGCAGACCTGGCGAAAGGCTTAGGTTAAAGAAAAAAATTGAGTCTCGTTTGTCGCGCTGAGGCGGATTAAAAGTATGAAAACTAGTGAATTGGTGGGGATGATAGCCCTATTGTTGATTTGGGCCTTTGCTTTAGTTCCTGCCATTAGGAATTTAAAATTAATTTATACGAATGAGTTCATTCCTCGAATTAGCGAAGGCAGAAGAAATCTTCTTTTAATTTTTTATGCAATTGGTTTTCTTGGAATTTTTTTAGGAGCCGCATTCTTTATTTATAAAATTCAAGATGCTTTATTTTCGTAGATATTAAGATTCTGAGGTAGCGACGGCCATTCTGCGGCCGCCGGAATCTAAAAATTTTCTAAAAAGCTCGAAATCTTGAGTATGATGTCGAAATGGCATCCGTCCCTTGCACGGCCGTAGTTGAAATTTAAAATCAAATGAATACAGATATAGAGTTTATTACTATATGATTGATGTATGAACGGGCTTTTTAGCACCACACAGTACTTGAAAGAAGCAATAATTCTATCGATTCTTGGTTCTATTTTATTTGGTGGCGGTTTGTTTTGGGCTCTTTCAATTCAAGTGAAAGGGCCAGTTATTTGGATTTTTTCCATTTTTTTTATTATGGGACTCATCTACTTGTTTGGAGCGATTCGTAGTCGCTCTAAGATATCTCTGGAGACCCATTATCTAACCCTAAAAATAAGACTTTATGAAAAACAATATCGATATAGTGATATTGTTGGTCTTGAGGATCACACTTTTGATGGTTTTTATATCATCTTTAAAGATGGCTTTAAGTTTCACATCAGTTCGAAATTTCAGATGGACAGTGATGAACCTGAAGCAGTTGAAGTCCTTAACGCTTCCGACGAGTATGCAAATTTCAGGGCTGTGACGATGATTAAGAACCTTCTAACTGTTCACATCGAAAAGAGTCGGGAAAATTAGAGTAAAAGGAATTTTGTAAAGTCCAGGCTGTAGGTCAATCTTACGGACGTTTCAAATTCTCTTATTCCGATGCTGGAAACTTAGTGCTCTCATGTGCCAATGATGAGAAAGTCTGAGTATGACGAAATTTGAAAACATAGCATGCGTTGCTTTCATTATTCTTTTTATATTTGGTCTTAAACCCACGATAAAAAATTTTATGGTAGCGCATAGAAATGAAGGAAACAAAGTTTCGAAGGGCATGCGTTTCTTCTTAATGTCCTACTTTGGTGTCTCTTCGTTAGGTATGCCTTTTTTGTGTATTTTTTTGATTTATTTATTAATTACCAAAAACAGCTAATTTGTAAGCGACACATACTTTGTGAAACTTTCTAAACCCTCGTTGGGCGGTGAAACAGAGACTCAACTGCTCGCAATTGTATGCGCCAGTTCACTGGTTTTTGTTGGACAATCATATATTTTACAATGGAACTACGAAAGAATAAAAGTAAGCTTAAAATATTTAAGACAGCGCCTTCAATCAGATCATTTTTACTCGTAATGTTGATCTCAAAAAAGCGATAGATGCTGGTGTGGGAAGCGCATTAACGGGCGCAGCGGGAGCCTTGACTGCATTCGGAGCAAATACCTTGTTGAAAGCGGGTATCAGTGAAACACTTGGATTTGCTGTAGGCTCAAGATTAGGGTTCGGAATAAGCTCAGGAATCCTGACACACCTACAGGAAATACAGTGGGATATTCGGGACGTTAATCCATGAATTTTGATTTTTTAGTAAATAGAATATTTTTAGTTATAATCGTGATAGCTGCGTTAATTGCAGTTATTGTACTTCTTTCGAAAATTGAACGTAGTTTTTTTGGAACTGACCGAATCGCCCAAGTATTTCAAAAAAAGGAGAATTTAAGTAACTCAAAAGGTCGCATTAAACCTGTGTATTTCGCACTTTTAGCGATCGTATTGCTCCCGATATTTTATAAAATTGCATGTGATGAGAGTTGTAAGATAGCAGTTAAAAATTTCTTTACCAAATAAGATGGGAGCCTTAGAAATACTCATCTCCAATTTGGTTCGGAAATCGATTTTCACAAATCGAACTATCTTTCTACTTTTAGTGGCGCCCGTGACGGCGGATCAGGTCTTCGTGACGATCGACGTGCAGGCGGTTTGAGATGTCCTTCACTCCAAATACTTTTTCTACAGAATCTTCGGCAAGATACTTCATGTGACGGTCAGGGACGGTGCCGCGAAGGATGACTTCGCCATCGACGACATCGACATCAATGTTGTAAGCATCGACGTATTGATCGCGTGTCAGCATTTCGCAGACCTCTTCGCGAATGCGTTCGTCACTGCGTTTGTAGTTTTTAGGACCTCGGCCCGTGTAAGAACGACGGGGAGTTTGTGAACTCTCATAGATCGCGCTGAACGTGGATTTCGGATTGAAATCACCGGGCTGACTTTCTTGTTCTTCAACACGAGGAGAATCTTTGGCTTCATCTTCAGCCAATTGATCGGGCTGACGGCGACGGGATTTTTGCCCTAGGCGACTCATAAGCTTCTCCTTTCCGGCGTTCACTTTTAAAGTTTATCAATTCAAAGCGAAGCCTCAAAGTCACGTCCTTCAAATTTTTAAGAATCATGCTTTCACTGGAGAATTTGTTAATTAGCGCGCGACCTTTTCTCACACCATTGTCCGTGTTCCAATATTTGAATCGAATCAAGGAGGTCGTTTGTGAGAAGCATGATCTTTTTTCTCTTCATACTTGGACTAACAGGCGGAGTAAAAGCACAGGAATCCAAAGGTCCTGCTGGAAAACCTGCACATAACAAACCAATGCCTCCCGTATCGGTGATTTTAAAAGACGCTCAAGGAAAACAAGTGGGCGATGTGAACTTCACTCAAGAAGCCGACGGTGTAAAGACCGTGGTGAATCTAACGGGTATGCCAGATGGCACCTATGCGTTTCACGTTCATGAAAAAGGCAGTTGCTTACCACCGGAATTTAAATCTGCCGGTGATCACTTTAATCCCGATAAGAAAAAACACGGTGAAGTCAAAGGAGGGCCACATGCCGGCGACTTTAAAAACGTCGAAGTGAAAAGCGGGCGTGGCCATTTAGAAGAGATCAATAAACACATCTCTCTATTATCGGGACCGAACTCACTTCTGAGAGCAGAAGGAACTTCCGTCGTCGTGCATGAAAGAGGTGACGACTATAAAAGCCAACCGGCCGGAGCCTCGGGAAAACGAATCGCTTGCGGTGTCGTAAAAACCCCCGACCGCGCAAATTAGTTTAGATTGCACGGGCGCTCAGGGACGAGCGCCTATTTTTTTGCGGAAAGAAGAGTGACGGCTTTTTGGTTTTGCGCTTTTGTCGCGATATCTAAAGCTGTTTTACCAGATGAATTCTTGGCTTTTTTATCAGCACCGGCGTCTAACAAAATCTTGATCGTTTCGGCGTTTCCGTGGCGGGCTGCTTCCATCAAAGGAGTTTTGCCTTCGGAGTTTCCTTTATTCACTAAAGTGGCATCTTTAGCTAAAAGCACTTTCATTGTGGCGTGGTCGTTCAATGATGAAGCGAGAGTCAGGGCGTTGTCGCCAAGTTCATTCAAATCATTCAAAGGCGCGTTAGCCTCAATCAAGGCTTTTGAAACTTCAGGCTGTTCGTTGGTAAGAGCATAGTACAAAGCCGTCTTTTGATCTTTATCTTTGATCGTGACGTCGGCTTTTTTAGAAAGAAGGAATTTTACAACCTCGACTTGGCCGCTAGCCGCTGCCGTCATTAGAAGAGTTTCGCCTTTTTCATTGGGCTTATTGATGTTAACTCCCGCATCCAAAGACTTTTGAAGCTCTTTGGTCTTTCCTGCGTAAGCCAGTTCAAAAGCTTTGTCGTCGACAAGTTTTTTGCTGCCAGCAGCAGGGCTCATCGAGCCCGCGAAAACCACACATGCAATTAAGATCAATCTAAAAAGGTTCATAACAAGTTACCTTATTTCATCTTCAAGGAAAGATTGTTTGATTCCGCTACCAGCGTGGATGCTGAATCGATTGGATTCATCAAGCCCACTTGAGTGTAATCAAACTTCTTCAATCGTACACGCTCTGCCAGGATAGAGACAAGGTCACGGATGTAGGTACGTGGCTTGTTTAGGTTTCTTTGGTCATAGATATCTGGCTCTGTTAGTACCGCAAAGTACAAGTTTCCATCAGTCGTCGAAAGCGCTCCACCGAAAGTGATAGCTTTATCCGCAGAACCTGTTTTACCCGTCAGCGTGTTGTCGAAAGTGTCTGAACCGTACAAAGATTTAAATGTCGAGTAGTGTTCACCGTCTCCACCCACTGCCATCACATCCGCCAGTTGGAATGCTTTAGAGCCTTTATATGCTTTAAGCATATGATCCAAGTCTTGGATGATGCGTACGATAGATTCACATGTTACTTCGTTATAAATTTTTTGATCGTTAATCATAACCGGGTAACCAGAACCATTCATCATCACAACCGTGCTTTCATCCATACCCAAACGATTTTTGATGAAGGCTTTATAACCGTTCACACCGCCCAAACGCTCAAACAAAATATTCGGTGGAACGTTGGAAGAGTAAGCATTGAATTCACGCATCATCATATAAAGAGGACGTGATTGGAATGAATAGCCTGTGACTTTCACTTCTTCCGCGTACTTTTTAAACTCAGAAGAGATCGAAGGCTTGATAGTTTTAACACGAATCTGACTGTAGTTTCTTACGAAATGAGTCAGTGCTTTTTGCGTCGTCAATGGACCATAGAACAAATCCGGATCCGCACCACGGTACGTGCCATCGTCGCGATGTTGAACGATATAAGCGCTGCCAGGCCCCATGGGAACGACGAATTTTTCGTCATAAGAAAGCTGACTGATAGAAGTACAGCCACGACCCGTAAGAATAGGTTTCAACTGCTTAAACACCGTCGACAGCATCTCTTTACCCATGAAGATATCGCCGTCACCTGCTAAGTGAACATAACAAGTTTTATCTGGATTTGTCGGCGTAATATAAAGACGCGTTTTAAAACGGTATTCAGGACCCAGGGTCGCCGTCGCCCAGTGAGTAACTAAAATTTTAGAAAGTGAAGCAACACGGAACTTCGTTTTGATATCGGTTTCTGTCACGTTGGTGGGAGTCGATCGCACGAAGCTGCTGCCACTGTCTTTAATTTCTTGTGCGGTGGGGTTGAAAGCTTCGGCTTTACTTGTCGAATCTTTCATGAAGCACATGGCATTCATTTTATAAGAGAACGCAGATGCGGTACTTGCAACGGCGGTAGAAACGATAATGCTAGCAGCAATATTTTTTAGTAGAGAAGCCTGAGCCATCTAACGTACTCCTTTAACAACGTGTAACCCAGATACAAGATCTGTGCGCTTTGTGAACTGCCTGTATTGGATCTGAAGTGTCTCAATTTTTGACATTGACGCATTTTGAGACCGGTTTGGAAAAAGGTACCTGGTTGGGTCTTCGCCAAAGCCGGCTTATTGGTATAGGGCGGTTTTAGGCCTCTATAAAGTGAAATGGCCCCGCTATGTGAAAGGACACGAAATCCTTGGGAAGCTCGTTGCCTGACGCTTGAGGGATCGCTAGAGTCTTTAAGCATGATATTAGCGCTGTTGATTCTGCTGACATTTCAATTCTTAGGAGAGGGTACGGTCGCTCTCTTAAACCTTTTTATCCCGGGGCCGGTTTTAGGGATGGTGTACTTCTTTATTGCTTTAGTGTTATGGCCGCCCTTGAAAGAAAAAGTGGAAGCACTCAGCCGTTTTATGAATGCTCACCTGGCGCTATTCTTTGTGCCTGCGGGTGTAGGAATCATCGATTACTTTGATTTATTTGGTCGTTATGGCTGGGCCATGGCCATCACTCTTATTGTCAGTACACTGATTACCTTGGGTGTGACCGCATGGTTTTTTAATCTGCTTCTCAAGATGCATCCCGAGCAGGAGCCAAAGCATGATTGAGCTCCTCTCTTTAATCATGACCTTGGGATTTTATCTTATCGCGCGACGCCTTAGCACGTGGGGGAAAGAGCATCCTTTCTTAAGCCCGCCCGTCATCACGATGTTTGCCATTGTTTGCGTGCTTATGGTTTTTAATATTCCCTACAAAGACTACTTTGCAGGAGTTCGACCCATTCATTTTATGTTGGGCCCCGCGACCGTGGGCTTTGCTTTGCCATTGTTCAATCAGATGGCCCGACTGAAACGAGTTTTGAAACCTTTAATCTTAGCTTTAGCGGTTGGATCTTTTGTGGGAATCTTTAGTGCGGTTTTGATAGGGGCGGCATTGGGGTTGCCTCACGATATTTTATTGTCGCTGTCTCCTAAATCCGTCACGACTCCAATAGCAATGGGAATTGCGGAAAAAATCGGGGGAGCTCCGGCTTTATCGACCGTGTTTGTGATGATCACGGGAATTGTTGGAGCGATTGCGGCCGGCACTGTGATGAAGCTTATGAAAATTCACGATCCTTTGGTGAAAGGATTTTCCATGGGTCTATCGGCCCATGGCTTGGGAACTTTCAGAGCGTTTCAGGTGAATGAAATGGCTGGTGCTTTTGCGGGATTAGCGATGGCGCTCAATGGACTTATGACCGCCATCTTGATTCCGCTTTTGTTATTTTTGATTCCTTAAAAGACCGGCAAAGCCTTCGATCCATTCGCGATCGTCGTTCACACAGGGAACTAACTGATAGTCGGTGCCGCCATTGTGCTCAAAGATCTCTTGGCCACCGATGCCAATCTCTTCTAAAGTTTCGATGCAATCAGCAACAAAGGAAGGGCAGACCACAGCGACGGATTTTTTACCCTTTTGCGCAAGCACTTCTAAGGTATGATCCGTTGCAGGTTTAATCCACTCCGCTCTTCCTAGTCTTGATTGAAAAGAAACGCTCCAATGACTGTCTGGAAGATTCAAGCTTTCGGCCATCTTAGTGGCCGTGGCATAACATTGGGCGCGGTAACAATTCTTTGCGCAAGCATCTTGATCAAAACAGCAGTCTTCCGTACGAAGACAACCGTGAACTTTGCGCACTTGGCTTTCAGGCAAACCATGGAAAGAAAACAAGTAGTGATCAAAGTTTTTTCCCGATGTGGATTCTTTCACTAATCTTACGGAAGGCTTGATGAAAGAATCATCCGCATAAAACGGAGGAAGAACGCTGGTAGGTGTGTCTAGATTCAGCTTTTTCAACCAGCGATTTACTTCTTTGACAGAAGAACCTGTCGTCGCCTCGGCGTATTGGGGATACAGAGGCACTATCAAAAGAGAAGAAATGCCTTCGCTCGAAAACTCTTCCAAAGCTTTGCCTATAAGCGGGTCAGAATAGCGCATTCCCACTTTTACGCTGTAACCAGTGCCCAAGGACTCCTGCAAAGCCTTGGCAAAACGATTTGTATATACGGTTAGCGGAGAGCCCTCGTTTTCCATCCAGATCTTCTTATAATTTTCGGCCGAAAAAGGAGCGCGACGAGGAACGATGATCCCGTGAACCAAAGGCCAGCGCACGAAGAAGGGGATGTTAATAATATCTTTATCCATTAGGAAGGTCTTAAGGTAGGCCTTCACATCGTCAACTTGATAAGTGCGGGGACTTCCAATATTTAAAAGCAAAACGCCTTTTTTAGACATAACGACCTGCGATTTCTTCTGCAAGTTTATCACCGCGCTCTAAGATTTTGCTTAAGCCGATTCCGCCTAAGTAATTCCCATGCAAGAACAGACCCTCAGGAAGCTCTTGAGAATTTAGATCCTTTAAAGTCTTTTCAAGTTCGACATTATAGAACGGAAGAGCATTGCGCCAGCGGAAGATACGATAATCTAGCAAGGTTTCTTTATTTCCTAAGACACGGAATCTTTCTGTCGCAATGGTTTTCAAAACTTCGGCATCAGACATGTCTAAAATAGAGTTGTCATGGGCACCACCAAAGATCCATGTCTCGGAATAAGTTTTGTCTCGTCCTGCAAAGATGTAAGAGTTCATCAAGATCCCCAAGGCTTTAAGGCCATAGTACCGGGGAATCAAGCAGCCAAATCCAGGGTATGTATTTTGGGCTTTGGCAAAGTAAACCGTTACACTCATTAAAGAAGACATTTGAATACGAGAAAGCTTTGCTGCGACATCCGCATGTGAGGACTTTAAAATTTCGCTTGCAGACTGAGCGGAAGTAGCAACAACAACGGGTCCACTTAACTCTTTTACTTTAACATTAGAATTCAAATGAATGCGAACCCCGAGCTCTTTCAGCTTTGCTTCAAGATGATCGATCACATCCTGCATGCCCTCAGGTCCCGTCATAATACCCTTGTACTGAGGCTGCGACTTGTCCTTCTTTTTACGGTTAATCAAGGGTCCAAGAATCAGGCTTGCACTCAGTTCATCCGTGGCATTCCCATAAATACCTTGCATGCCCGGACTGAGAATAAACTGCGTCGCCGGTGCGCCGATAATACGGTAACCCCAGCTCTGCAAAGTTTCGTTTTCGCGCGGGGAAAAATTCTTCTTTCCCCGGGTAAGATTAAACAAAAGCTTACCGATGAATTTCACTGTTTCCGAGAAATAAAGCGGCCAAGGACGCGGTTTTTCTCGGAAGATAAATCGTTTTTTTGAGGATTCAAGAGCGCTCAGTGGCGTGAGCCCAATATCTTTGAACAGGGCTTCGGCGTGGGCTGTACGAATCATTGAATTCGCCGCCTGTTCGGCAAGGCCGAACTGATTTTTATCTGTTCCGATAAGGCCTCCGACGCGGGGACCTTGTTCGTAGATATCAACTTCAAAGCCTTTTTGAGCCAGTCGCAGGGAGAGGCTTAAGCCCGCAAACCCTGCGCCAATCACGCTGATTTTTTTCATATAGATTGAGAGAATATCTTAGTCTGTGGTTGTTTTGATTTTAAACGTTCGTCGAAGAAAACACAGGCATTGCGCAAGAAAGGGCGGCCCTCTTCTTTAACAAGCAGCTTGTGATCTTTGATCTCAACCAAATGATCTTTCAGCATTTCGCTTAAGAACTCTTTCGACTTTGCTTCTTGATCTGCATCCGTGAATTCGACTTCGAACTCTGTCATCAGCTTCAAAATTTGCTGACGACGAATACGGTCTTCTTCAGTCAAAACGTGTCCGCGCAATGTCGGAATACGACCTTCGTTTAACGCCGCTTCATACAATGGCAAAACTTTTTCATTTTGATGGAAGCTGTAAGGAGTTTCAGAAATTGAAGAAACACCTAAACCCAAAAGAACATCAGTGCGCTGATCCGTGTAACCCATGAAATTGCGGTGCAGGCGTTTTTCATTCATTGCTAAAGACAAATTGTCTGTCTTTAAAGCAAAGTGATCCATACCGACTTCTACATAATCATTCGCTAGAAGAATGTCGCGAGCGATTTCGTAAAGCTCGCGTTTTTCAGCGGACTTCGGAAGGTCTTCATCTTTGAAAAGTCTTTGTGCGGGTTTAATCCAAGGAACTAATGCGAAACTATAAAGTGCAATGCGGTCAGGACGAAGTTTCACTGTGGCATGCGCTGTCTCGCGAATAGTTTCAGGCGTTTGTTTTGCCAAACCATAGATCAAGTCAAAGTTCACGGACGTATAACCAAGGTCACGCGCCGCTTGTGTCAATTTTTGCGTGATCTCTAAAGGTTGAATACGGTTCACTAGACGTTGCACTTCCGGGTGGAAATCTTGAACGCCCATACTGACGCGGTTAAAACCCAGGTCGCGCAAGGCTTTAAGTTGATCCACATTTGTACGACGAGGATCGACTTCGATAGATCCTTCGAAATCATTTTTATCGACGTTCACGCGATTCATGATCGGTCGAAGAAGTTTTAACAATGATTCTGCCGATAGGAACGTCGGCGTCCCACCGCCAATATGAATATGCTTCAAAGGTTTTTCTAAAAGCTCGGGGACTTGTTGTGTGTAAAGTTCCCACTCTTTTACAACCATATCCACGTAAGGCTGCTCACGCTTATGGTCTTTGGTGATGATGTTATTGCAGCCACAGAAAGTACAAAGTGATTCGCAATAAGGAACGTGCAGATACAAGGACCATGCACCATCACGCTCATTTAACGTGGCACGCAAATGCTGAATCCATTGATCCTTCGTCGGATTTGTTTCCCAGTATGGAACCGTCGGGTAAGACGTGTAGCGAGGAGCGGGAACATCATATTTGGCTAGAAGATCTTTAATCATGAGAGAGCTCCTTACGGACAGTGTCCACGAAGAGTTTCACATTCTTTTCTGGAGTCTTTGGAAGAACTCCATGGCCTAAGCCGCAAACCCATCCCGCACGTTCTACAGGGCTCATGGCTTTCATTGGAGCTAAGAAGTGAGATAAGGCTTTTTTAAAATCAGCGTCGTCCATGAAAAGAAGACTTTGATCAAAGTTTCCTTGAACGAACCCTTTGTTTTGAATTTTGAAAGAATCCGGCAAATAGCAGCGATGGTCAAAACCCTGGCCCGCCCAAGGTAAATCCGTGAAAGCTTTATTAAAGAACACCGGTTGAGTGCCTTTAGAATAATAGCCGATCTTGCCAGGATAATCTTGAGACAGACGAGTCAACACGGGTTGAATCCATTCTTGGAAGAACAGAGGGGACACTTCGCCGGCTGCCGTATCAAAGATCATCACGATCTCAGCGCCACCTTCAAATTGCAGGCGGATGTTTTCTTTAAGAAGTGGATACATTTTTTCCAGGAACTGCGGGAACATATTGATCAGTGTTTTAGACTGAATCAAAGACCCCGCGTGCGAACCTTCCACGGCATAGACAAACAAAGTCCAAGGACCACCAACAAAGCCGATCAAACTTTTATTTGAGGGCAGAACTTCGCGAGTCGCTTTCACCGCGGCCTTTTGGAATTTCATAAATTCGATAGCTTCGTCCACAGGCCCAAGCTTTGCCATGGTCTGCGGATTTAATTTGAAACCCAATTGGGGCCCATGATCCGTGTAATCAAGTCCCATTCCCAATGCTTCTAACGGGAATAAGATATCACTAAAAAGAATGGAAACGTCGAAATCAAATTCAGCGACAGGGCCTAGTGCGACCTGCGCCGCTAGTTCCGGCTGCTTACAAAGCTCCATGAAAGAATGTTTTGCACGCAAGCCTTGGTAGTGCTGGTGATAACGGCCAGCTTGACGCATGAACCAGATAGGAGGAACAGCCTGCGGAGTTCTTTGAAGAGAGTTTTTAAAAAGTGAATTCATACATTTTCCTCCACGGACCATTGGTAACCCACACCCCGTACAGAACGGATGTGTTTTTCACCGTCATCGCCCAAAAGCTGGCGAAGGCGGACAATAATATTATCGATAGTGCGATGACTTGGATTTTTATCTACACCCCAGATTTCGTTCATGATTTCATCGCGGCTAAGAACGCGGGGGGCTTTTTCAATTAATAGCTGTAGGATTTTGAGGTCCGTCACAGGTGGATATTCGATCTGGCCTGATTTTTTTTGCACCGTCATGTTCGTGAAGTTCACAGTGCAAGTTTCCAATTCCACTTCACGAGCCGGAGCATGAGCATCCAGAACATGTTTCACGCGAATCAAAAGCTCTTTAAGATGGAAGGGCTTAGGAATGTACTCCTGAGCTCCCAGTTCAAATCCTTTTAAGCGGGATTCTGCATCGGCTTGCGCAGTCAGGAATAGAAATAAGACGTTTGAAATCTGACGTATTTTTGCGGCCAGCTCGAACCCAGTTCCATCAGGCAAGCCGACATCCAAAATAACCAGATCAAAATCTTTGCTGTGGTTAAACGTCGTCCAGCCTTCTGATAAAGACTTCGCCCAACTGACGTCATATTCCTTTTTAAGACGTTCCGTCAGCGTTTCACCCAAGGAAGTATCATCTTCGACTAAAAGGATCTTTCTCATTTTAGCTGTCCTTCCAGTTCGATGAAGGATCTAAAGCCTTCATTTTCACGAGAGTCATAACGGATATGACCGTTCATGCGATTTAAAAGACGGCTGGTAATCAAAAGCCCCAGGCCATTGCTTCTTGCATCCTGAGATTTCAAAATTTCCGAGCCCAACTTATGCACCGGCCCTTTAAAGCCCAGTCCATCATCTTGCATTTGCAGCTCGATGCGGTTGTCAGACAGAGTTTTGATTTTGATCCGTACTGTGGTGGCTTTCCCGTGCAAGACAGAGTTTTGCAAAAGATTTTTGAAAACACTTAATAAAGCACGGTGGTCGCCACGAATTGTCGCCTCGCGCTCTAGCTCAATGGAAAGCTCAGGAAATTCGTTGCGCAGACTAGAAAAGATGGATCTTAAGGAAACATCCTCATGCAAGAGTTCACCATCTTCGAGATTGGCCAATAACAAAGAATTTTCTAACTGCAAATCCAAGCGTTGGATATCGGAGATCAAACGCTTCAAGATAGGACTGCTGGCATTTGTCGTTTCTTCTTCAAGCACTTCGGCTTGTAAGCGCAGACGCGCAATTGAAGTTTTAATATCGTGACTGAATGTCGAAAAGAAAAAACGCAGACGTTGATGACGTTTTTGATCGCGATATGTAAATACTACCAAAGAGACGCCACCAAAAAGAATGGCGGCAAGCAAGATCGAACCTTCCCATACGAACATACGGTGAGACATCTTCATTTGTTCTAAGGTTGTCGTGTTGGGATTTAAGCGAAGTAAAAAGAAGACCCACCACCAAGCCACAAGTGAAAACGTGAACACAAACCACACAATGGCCAAGGCTGTTTTCACTTGAGGTTTAAGGAGCTTCTGTAACATCACCACGTCCTATTCAGCGGCGTCGATAATAGCTTGAGCAGCTTGTTCTAAAATCTCATCTGTATGAGCCATAGAAACAAATCCGACTTCGTAAGCATTTGGAGCCAGGTAAACGCCTTTTTCCAAAGACTTCAGGAAGAGACCTTTGAAAGTCGCTCCTTGATTCCCCGGAATTTGTTCAATCGTGCGAATAGGAGTTTTAGAAGGACCGTGAATCCAGAACAAAGAAGCCGAATGACTGACTTCTAAAGGAAGTCCTTTTTTCGCAAAACCCGCGCGGACAGTGTCGGTGAATTTTTGAGTTCTTTTTTCAAGAACATTCCAACCATCCAAGCGCTGCATTTTTTTAAGAGTCGTAAGGCCGGCGCGCATGCCAATTGGATTCGCACTCAACGTGCCAGCTTGATAAACGTCTCCGCTTGGAGCGACCATGTTCATCAATTCTTTTTTTCCACCGTAACAACCTACAGGGAAACCACCACCGATAATTTTACCGTAAGTCACAAGGTCAGGGCGGATGCCGGTTTTTTCAACCATGCCTTGAAGTCCGACGCGGAAACCAGAAATGACTTCATCAAAAATCAAAAGGCTTCCGTTCTTTTCGCAAAGTTCAGCGACTTTCTTTAAGAATTCTTGTCTTTGAACTAAAAGACCATAGTTGGCAGGAAGTGGTTCAATGATAACTGCCGCGATGTCTTTACCGAAATTGTGGAAGACCTCTTGAAGTTTTTGTTCGTCATCTAACGGAGTCACGACAGTTTGTGCGGCGACTTCCGCGGGAATGCCGGCACTCGAAGAAGCCGCTGCACCCGCAAGTCCGCTTCCGGCTTTTACCAAAAGATTGTCGACGTGACCGTGATAGCAGCCTTCGAATTTTAAAATCTTATTACGACCTGTCGCCGCGCGAGCCACGCGCAAAGCACTCATTACCGCTTCTGTTCCTGAAGAAACGAAACGTAATTTTTCCATGAAAGGCAATGTGCTCGTGATCCACTCCGCAAGTTCCAAAGAGTAAATCTCTGTGGCTCCGAAAGTCCAAGCGGTGTCGACCATGCGGTGAACTTCTTCTTTTACTTCGGGATCTAAGTGACCCAAGATCAATGGACCAAAGCTTTGGCAGAAGTCGATATACTTTTTGTCTTCAACAGACGTCAGGTAAGCGCCCTCCGCTTTTTTGAAGAATACCGGAGCGCGATCCAAGCCTTTAAAAGAACGAACAGGGGAGTGAACTCCACCCGGAGCGACATTCAAAGCGCGTTGGAATAATTCTTCAGAGGTTACTTTGTGCATTGTTTTCTCCAGTCGTCTTGATCCAAGAAAATTCTTAAGCGGGAAGGATCAAAAGCGTTTTTATTTTCCATGTAAGCGCGGATCACTTTGTAAGTGTTGCCCGGGCCACAGGCGTGGTTTTTGTTTAAAATTTCTGGCGCCTCTTGCGCAGCTTGCAAGAACTGGCTGCCGCTACTCCAGAAAAAGCTTTCTTTATCAGTTAAGCCTTCCAAACTGCCTGTTGGTTTCAACGTGTAAGTCGCTACCAAAGGAAGTTCAGCGGAGTTCGCAGCAAAGCCTTCGTCGTGCGAAAGTTTCGCCCACTGCAAAGATGTTCCCGCAAGAATATCAATGCGTGCGTTTTCTTGCTCCCCCAGGCTTTCTGAAGAGCCGTGAACCCATATACCTTTTTGGGCCAAGTTTTTCCATGTTTTAAGCCCTGCAGTCCAAACAAATCCGGGGGATTGAAGTTCGGAAGGCCAAGCTTCACTACGAGCCACGAAAACCGCGTTCGTGTTCACTGGCAATCCAGAAAAGTGCAGATTGTTGCGGTCGGCTTTGACGTCACTTGACCACATTTGGTTTTCATTAAACTGAGGCGCTTTATCTTTCAGCTGAAGCTCGCGGGCATCCAAGACTTGCCCCTGATCGGTCAGGCCTTTAAGCAAAGTGATATCGCCATAAGGGCGGGTCATCACGGCGACGCCGATTTTTTGATGGCAGCCACCACCGAAACTCGAAAGAATCTCACGCTCTTTTTGAGCGCAGCGGTATGTGTCTTCATCATGGATGGATTTCAAAAGATCATTGAGGTCACGGCGAGTTGTCAGGATTTCTACCGCCAAAGCCCCTTGAGCAGCCGCATTCGGATTTATACTTAATGGCAGTACAGCCCAAGTCAGTTGTTGCATATAACCGCGCAACAATTCTTGAACTTCTTTAAACTCGGCCTGAGGGGCTGTTAACAGACGGTCTAAAGCCGCTTTGGCCACGATCAGGCCATCGGTTTCAGAGCTTTCTAAAAGTTTACGAACGCGAGTAGGGATATTTCCACGCACGCTTTCAAACTTCACGGACTGCAAATTAAACGGAAGATGAGATTTAAAAAAGTCGGTGAGGTTGTATTCACGACGAGGAGAAGAGCTGAAAACTTTCAAAGCTCTGTTCGCTTTGATTTTCTCAAAGTGCGAAGTTTTTAAAAGTAAAAGATCTCTTTGATCCGCGCGCGGCAAAGTCGCGGCAATCAGAGTGTCGACTTTGCCCTCTGTAGGAAGGTCTTTCCAAGAGTGCACAACCATATCGGTTTCGTCGCGCAAAAGCTCGCCGTAGAAATCTTCAGTGAAGACACCTTTTTCAGGAATTTTCCACAAAGGATCTGTCAGATTGATATCACCCAGGGATTCTTTGAAACGGTATTCGACTTCCAAAGCAGGATGTTTTTTTTGAAGTGCTTCGCCAACGGTGTAAGCCTGAAGGCGAGCCAAATCGCTCTTGCGAGCGGAAATTTTTATGCGCATAGATCGTCCCAACCAAGTGGGCGAAGCTCCGTTCTTTGCATAAAGGCTACGGCTTTTTCAAGAAGATGTGCTTTCAAAGCCTGAATCTTGTTGTGAGTATCCTTTTTCGTTTCTTCAATCTCTGCAAAGAATTGATGAAGCCCCATGAAAACCACGTGGGGGAACTTTTCTGCGATCAAAGAATCCAATTCGTTTTCTTCTCCGCGCAAATCAAAAACAGCTGTCGGACGTGTGTCCTGTTTGCTCATGAGTTCCAAGATACGTGCGTCGCTCAAAGGAGCCGCAATCACCATCGCCTCGCCATGAATGTATGATTCATTGTAAGTCGTGATAGTCAGATTGTTGTATTTCTCTGAAAAATTTTGCAATTTTGCAGGATCACGGCAGATCGCTTGAAGCGCTTTCTTGTGAGCCAGCCAAGGAAGAATCTCTTGTGCCAATTGACCCGAGCCGCACATTGTAACGGTCTCTAGATCTTTTGTGTATCTGCGCAAAAGGCTTCCGTAGCTTTGCGAGCCAATACCGACAAGATGCTCTGCGCGCGTCTTCTTCACTTCGGCCATGATGAAGTTCAACCATTTTTGGTGATCTCCAAAAAGCGTGTCACCCAATTGTTTACGTGACTCAACAAAGTTTTTAAATTGTCCGAAGACTTCTGTCTCACCAACAATCGGTGAGTGCAGACCGCAAAGGATTTCTAACAACAAGCTCAGTGCTTGTTCGCCGCGAAGGATGTGATCTTCTTTTTCCAGAACATCCGCGTAACCTGCCAACTCACCTTCAGTGCAAAAAAGAATTTTGCGAAGGCAGGTTTTCCAGATCGCTGCATCTTGGAGAGACTCCGAGAAGTTTCTATTGGATTTTCTGTGAACGAGAAGTATATCTTCCATGTACAGAAAGGTTTATCACTAAACTTTCAATTAAGTGTCATCCAATTGTCATCCGAAGAATGAAAATTGCTGTAATGCCTGGAAAATAGGCAGGGGATGGAGATTATATGAAGCTCACTCAAAGACCACGTAGAAACCGTAAAACTGAAGCTCTGCGCCAAATGGTGGCAGAGACCGATTTGAGACCCTCTCAGCTCGTATTGCCTCTTTTTGTTGTCGACGGTAAGGGTGAAAAACAAGCTATTCAATCTATGCCGGGAATTTACCGCATGAGTCCGGATATGCTGTTGCAAGAAGTGCAAAAAGCGGTCGAATTGGGTGTGAAGTCCTTCGATCTTTTTCCGGCTATTTCCGAGACACTCAAGGACTCTTACGGAAAAGAATCTTTAAACCAAAACGGGCTTTTGCCGACCACTTTGAGAATGATTCGCGATAAGTTCCCCGACGTGACGTTGATCTCGGATGTGGCCCTGGACCCTTATTCTTCTGACGGCCACGATGGTGTTGTTAAAAATGGCAAGATTTTGAATGATGAAACTGTCGAGATCTTGGCGAAAATGTCGATCGTCCACGCCCAAAACGGCGCCGACATCGTGTCGCCTTCGGATATGATGGATGGTCGTGTGGGCGCTATCCGCGAGGCCTTGGATGACGAAGGTTTTACAGATGTAGGCATTCTTTCTTATTCGGCAAAATATGCTTCTAGTTTTTACGGACCATTTCGTGAAGCCTTGGATTCAGCTCCCAAGTTTGGCGATAAAAAAACTTATCAGATGGATTTCCGCAATGCGCGTGAAGCCTTGCGCGAGATCGAACTCGACGAGCTTGAAGGTGCGGACATGGTGATGGTGAAACCGGCGTTAAGCTATTTGGATATCATCAGCCTCGTGAAATCACACACCCACTTGCCGGTAGCGGCTTATAATGTGAGTGGTGAATACGGCATTATTAAAGCGGGCGCTAAAGCCGGCTTTCTGGATGAAACACGTGCGATGGTTGAGACACTTTATTCCATCCGCCGTGCCGGAGCTGACGTGATCTTTACCTATTTCGCTCTGCCAATGGCGGAGTGGTTGCGTAAGAACGTCAACTAGTCTTGCCCTGAACCTTTTTGACAGCACCTGCTTCCGTTATTACAATTTTCCTTTAACAAGGACGTTGTTATGAAGTTAGGTGTTGAGGTTCTTTTATCCAGTGCTCCGCTTTTAAAATCTTTGAAAGGCAAACGTGTTGGTCTGGTTTGCCATCCTGCCAGTGTCGATGAAAATCTTCAGCACAGTCTGGATTTACTTTCTAAAAAAATAAAACTGTCTTGCGCTTTTGGACCTCAGCACGGTGTGCGCGGTGATAAGCAAGACAACATGATCGAAAGCCCGGACTTCATCGACCCGGTTCATAAAATCCCTGTGTTCAGCCTTTACGGCGAAGTTCGTCGTCCCACAGCAAAGATGATGGACAGCTTTGATGTGGTTCTTTTTGATCTTCAAGATTTAGGTTGTCGTATTTACACTTTCATCACGACCTTGCTGTACGTGATGGAAGAGTGCGCGAAGCTCGGTAAAGGTGTGATCGTTTTAGATCGCCCAAATCCAGCGGGCCGACCGATCGAAGGTTTTAAAATGCTTCCGGGCTGGGAATCCTTTGTGGGTGCGGCTCCCATTCCCATGCGCCATGGACTGACAGTCGGAGAACTTGCGCTCTACTTCAAAGACTTTTACAAAATGAACTTGGACTTGAAAGTCGTGAAAATGAAAGGCTATGCGCCTGATAAAAAGCCTGGTTATGGTTGGGATCTTTCTCGTCCATGGGTGAATCCTTCTCCGAACGCGGCTTCTTTGAATATGGCACGTGCATACTCTGGAACAGTTTTGATCGAAGGAACCACTTTGTCCGAGGCGCGTGGGACAACACGAGCTTTAGAAATCATCGGCGCCTCTGATATTGATTTCAGCGAAGTTTTAAAGCGCATGAAAAAGAAAGCTCCGCAGTGGTTTAAAGGTGTTGTGCTTCGCGAGTGTTTCTTCGAGCCCACATTCCACAAGCACGTGGGAAAACTTTGTCACGGATTTCAGTTTCACACCGACAGCAAAGCCTATAAGCACGATCAGTTTAAGCCCTTCCGTTTGACGGCGCTGATGCTGAAAGTGATTCGCGAAATGCATCCTCAGTATCCAATTTATCGCGACTTCGCCTATGAATATGTGAAAGACCGTTTGGCGTTTGACGTGATCAATGGTGGGCCCGCTTTAAGAGAGTGGATTGAAGATAGCAAGGCCACTCCGAAAGATCTGGATAAGGCCTTGGCGGTGGATGAAAAATCCTGGGCTAAGGAAAGAAAAAAGTATCTGTTGTACTAAAAAGAAAAAGAGATCTGGAAACCCAGATCTCTTTTTTTAGTAATTAGTGCTGAAGGGGTTGGGTCACTGTCTCGGGTGGAGGCGGTGGCTGATTTGATGAACCTTTATGGAATTGCTCTTCGGTAGATCCCTTCAAAGCCCCTGTAGATCCTTGACCTTCGGTTATCACTTGAAGAACTTCATCGAAATATCCCGTTCCCACTTCGGCTTGATGTTTCACTGCCGTGTAACCTTTTTCCGCAGCTTCGAATTCTTGCTCTTGCAGCTCCACGTAAGCCGTCATGCCATCTGTCGAGTAGCGATGAGCCAAATCGAAAGTGTGGTAGTTTACTAAATGCCAACCGGCCAGAGTGATAAATTGGAATTTGTAGCCCAGTTTACCTAAGTGATCTTGGAACTCAGCGATTTCTCCATCACTTAAATGCAACTTCCAATTAAATGAAGGCGAGCAATTGTAAGCTAGAATTTTTTCTGGATACTTTTTGTGAACTTCTTTGGCAAATGTTTCTGCTTCTTTCATATCGGGCTTTGACGTCTCAAACCAAAGTACGTCAGCCCAAGGAGCATAAGCGATCGCGCGCGCGATGGCGTATTCGAGGCCTCCACGAATCACATGGTAACCTTCTGGAGTTCTTTCACCCGTTAAGAAAGCATGATCGGCAGGATCAATATCCGACGTCATCAGTGTCGCACTTAAGGCATCGGTTCGGGCGATGATCACTGTGGGAACACCCAAAACGTCTGTTGCTAAGCGGGCGGCCTGGAGTGTGCGAATGAAATTGCTGGTTGGAATAAGAACTTTACCTGCCATGTGACCGCATTTCTTTTCTGCGGCTAATTGATCTTCAAAGTGCACTCCGGCGGCTCCGGCTTCGATCATGGACTTCATCAATTCAAAAGCGTGAAGGGGACCCCCAAAGCCCGCTTCGGCGTCAGCAACGATCGGTGCATACCAATCTTCACCGCGCATGTCTTTGCCTGTTTGATTCGCGATTTGGTCAGCACGCATGAAAGAGTTGTTAATACGTCGGACTAAATTGGGAACGCTGTTAGAAGGATAAAGGCTTTGATCTGGATAAGTCTGACCAGAAAGATTCGCGTCAGCGGCCACCTGCCAACCGCTCACATAAATTGCTTGCAGTCCGGCTTTCACCATTTGTGCAGCTTGTCCTCCGGTCATCGCCCCAAATGTATTCACGTAAGGGGAGTTCTTTAAAAGGCCCCAAAGTTTTTTTGCGCCCATTTCCGCAAGGGTGTATTGAACTGGAATCGTCGTGCGCAGTTTCGCCACTTCGGCCGAGCCGTAGTTGCGTTTCACACCTTTCCATCGTTCGTCTGTGGCCCATTGAGCATCCACTGATTTTTTATGAGCTTCCATGCCGTTCACCATCTCAATCTCCTTTGATTCCGCTTTAGTTAATTGTTCATAAGCCATCGTGGTTAGGAAATTTGGGAAGTCCTCAGTAAGAACCATATAATTTAAAAGCGAAACTGCCTTTTTCAAATGCGGTACGTCCTGAGATTCCAAATTAAAAATTTCTTCCTGCAAAAGCAGCTTGTATCGTCCGTAAGTTAAAGGCGAGCCATCCGTTAAAACAACATGGTGATGCAGCCACTGCCAAAGCTGGCTGCGCGAGATCTCTGCGGTCGCGGCGTCTTCCATCAAGTTGTCTAAAGCGGCCGCACCGATACCAGAGAGCCACTTATCCAAATAGCGGAGAGTGATAGAGATATTCGTGCGCACGCCTTCTTCAGAGACATGAACGTCCTTAGGCACTTTTAAAAGATCTTCGGCAAAAACCGGCCCGCGAGGCGCCACATGTTTCTGGTGGGGGCGGTCACCTAACACTCGGGTGAACTCTGCAAACGCCACTGGAACTAAATCGGGATGAGCCACCCAGGTCCCATCAAATCCCAAACGCACTTCGCGGGATTTATCCTCGGCGACCTTGTGAATTGCATTCTTCGTCAGATCAGGATCTTGGCGATTTGGGATAAAGGCCGCCATGCCGCCCATCGCATGGGCTCCGCGTTTGTGACAAGTTTGAACCAAGAGCTTGCAGTACGACTCCATGAACGGAGTTGTCATTGTGACTCGCGCACGTTCTGAAAGAACGAACTCAGGACAAGCATGAAATTTTTTAATCAAACTGAAAATATAATCCCAACGACCGGCATTGAGGCCCGAAGCATAGTCCTTTAAAGCAAAAAGAATTTCATCCATTTCAAAAGCCGCAGTGATGGTTTCAATTAAAACCGTCGCGCGAATAGTCCCAGCGGGAATGTCTAACTTCTCTTCAGCAAATTTAAAGACATCGGACCACCAAGTCGCTTCTTCATGATTTTCTAATTTAGCCAAATAGAAGTAGGGTCCGGTCCCTCGTTTCATCAATTCTTTGGCGTTGTGGAACATGAAAAGGCCGAAATCAAACAGCGCTCCCGAAATCGGTTCTCCGCGAATCATAAAGTGCTGTTCATCTAAATGCAGACCGCGGGGCCGCACTACCAGAGTGGCGATATTTTTATTGAGCTTGTACTCTTTGCCGTTTTCGTTGCGATGAGTGAGCGTGCGACGAACGGCTTTTTGAAGCGCTTCTTGTCCGTTTAAAAGATTGAACCACGTCGGACTTAGGGAGTCTTCAAAGTCCGCCATGAAAACTTGAGCGCCTGAGTTCAGCGCATTGATGATCATTTTGGGTTCTGCAGGACCCGTAATTTCAACACGACGATCTTGAAGATCTTGAGGGGCCTCTACGACTTTCCAGTCAGATTCACGAATACTGCGTGTTTTCTCTAGGAACTGGGGGCGCGCTCCTTCACAGAATTCATTCACCAAGGTTTTTCGTTTCATCAACATGTGACGACGAAGACCATCGAATTTTTCGTGAAGAGAAATTAGAAAATTGGCGGCATCCGGGGTGATCAATTCAGCTTGAAGCTCATTAACGTTCATTGGAAGACTCCTCTCCTGATCTAAAAATCCTGAGGCTTCGTGAAGATCTAAACAAGTGAATAAGAATCCATTCATATTTGTATTTTTGCGAATGAGGAACTCACTCACATTCCCCTGAACTTAGCTCTAGAACTGCCTTTCAAAGGGTGGATTAAAACTTCGTAAGGCGTGTAGCCTAGCAACTCATTACGAAGAATTAACCCGAGCAAGGAGAATGGATGAAGTTTAAAATGACGACGCTAACGTTGATGTTTGCATTAGGTCTAGGCCAAATTGGATGTCAACCAGCGAGCTCAGGCGATGCTCTGAATGAAGAAACCACGGCCGCTATTGAAGACGGCGCTTCAGAGGACATCGCAGACCACATTCATAATGACAGTGAAGAAGCCATTGATCCAGAGATTGAGTCTTTAGGTTGTGTGAAAGCTTCTTCCAGCCAGAAAGCCCAAGTAAATTTAGGAAATACAAAAGAAGAAGAATTTCTTCAACGTTGCGCTAAAGAGACAAACAACTCTTCTTGGTGCAGCCAGCTTGTTCGACCGAACAAAAATTCCGCTTCGACATTTCGCTGTACATACGGATCAAGCCAAGAACATCAGTTGATTCACCCTGATGAAAAGACATGGCAATATCCTATTGCAGGCGTAAAAATCCTTCAGGATCTTTCTGCTAGAGGAATTAAAATCAGCCACATCTATAATTGGTGGAGACCGGAGCCCTACAACAAAAACGTGGGTGGTGCAAAAGGTCGTCATCCTTACGGAACTTCTATCGACGTACGTTTCGCGAGCAACAGCGAAGCCGACCGCGCGTTCCGTGAGCTTTGTAAAATGCGCGCCCAAAAAAGATTGCGCGCGATCGGTCACTATGGAAGTGCGTCTTTACACATCGGTGTGGGTGATAAAACAGCCAACACATGGGGTAAACGTTGTAACTAGTTTTCCATATAGCCATATCGATTGTTATCTCAAGAGCCAAGTTATCTTGGCTCTTTTTTTTTGTCAGTTAACTAGCCAGGAAAGAATGCATTGCTCGTCTTAAATTCCCTGAGGAGACTTAATCAGGGGGATTTATGCTGAAGACAGTTTTGATTCTTGTAGGTGCTTTGATTTTTACTGACACCGTTTTTGCAAAAAACGTGGATGAACTTGCCAAAGACTTCGCCAGTCCTCACTCCCGCTTGGATCGCTTTCCTATTCAAATCACAAATAACTATCGCGTCGGCCCTCTTGAAAACGGCAGCGTTTTAGAAATGGCTTTGCGACCTCATCTTTCTTTAGACATGGGAACCGACTGGAACTTGGTTTCTCGCAGTTTCTTGCCGGTGCTTTATCATGAGAAGGCTTTCCCTTCTTCCGACTATGAGTTTGGTTTAGGCGATCTTGTGCAAACATTTCTGCTCACTCCGGCAAAACCGAATTCACAGTGGAGTTGGGCTGCCGGAGCTGCGTTTGAAGCACCTACGGCCACAGATACTTTTCTAGGCGCAGGAAAGTGGGCGGCTGGACCCGCTGTTTCCGTCGCCTATGAAGAGTTTCAGTACACATTTGGAATCTTGGCTCACTACCTTTGGTCTTTTGCGGGTGAAGAAGATCGCAGCGATATCAGCCTGGCTTCGGTCCAACCGTTTTATAACTATCGATTTGGCGACGGGCGAGCGGTGAATTTAATGTTTGAGTCCGTCTATAATGGCGAACAGGAAGAGTGGACTCATCCCGCCATTCTTAGTTATTCGCATATCTTTTCGTATTCGCAAACGGATGAGGCGGAGTTAGGGGCAGGATTTAAATATTTGGTGTCAGGGCCCGAAGAAGCTTCTGAATGGGGTTTTCGTGTGCAGTTCAGCTTTATTTTTTAACCGGAGCCGGTTCTTTGCTGGCAGGTGCCTCGGAGGTCGTCCAAGCGAAGGTCTTCATGATCTGATTGCAGCTTTGCAGAGCTTTGGTGAAACGAGTCTTGTCATCGAGGCAGGTCATAATAGCCACACGGTCTTCATTTTTTAAAACCACTTGGCGGATCTGTTTGTTCTTTGATCTTGAAAGCATATCCACAACTAAAGCGGGACTGCCATTCAAAGTGAAATTCTTGGCGGAAATAACCTCAAAACCATAGTTCGGGTAATCGCGCATCCACTTGCGGGTATAAAGCTCTAAAGAGGCGTTCTTTGCGACTTTATCCGTACGAATGCTAAGACTGCCTTCCGTTTGATTGTCGCGAGGAGCGAAGCGAACCGTGTCTAGAAGGCTTTCTTCGCTGCTTGCTACTGGAACCCAGTTCGTGCCCTCGGTCTTTAAGGTGAAACCTTTGTGCAGAAAATAAAGCCCTTTTTCCGGCGCGGTGAAAGCAGAAGAGCTCGTCGCGGGATGCGGAGCTGCCAACGCTATAGAGGACCAAAATGTCAGAAAGGCGACTAAGGATTTCACTCCTTAAGAGTAGCTTGCGTGGCTGGTTCAAGGCAAGGCCCTAAATCAACTGGCAGATTCACAATGTAAATTTGTTTCTTATCCTGGAATAAGCGCGAGAAGGCGACGCGTTCAGGCTCGTCATTCGAAATAGACGGAGATGACAAAGAGTCATTGCCCTTAAAAACAACCTGCGTGCAGTGCTTTTCGATGTCATAGACCTCGATTTGGTAACGCTTTTCACCCTTACGTAAAATGCTATAAAAAAGACGCTGAGGATTGCGCGGAGAGAAGAAAAGATCACGATAAATTCCCTCATTGGACTTCAGCATAAACGGAATCTTTGTTTTTAGATTGTAAAGAACCAAGCTTTCTTCGCCTGTTTTTAGATTCTTTTCAGCCCAAGCCACTTGAGTGCGGTCGGGAGTGATAGCAGGGAAGCGTTTCTCTTTGTCTTTTTCAGCGGAAATCAAACTGACCGGGACTTTTTTTAAATCCAAGCGGTAAATTCCCGAAAGCTCTCCACGTCGGGACGTAAAATAGATCGAAGGTTTTGTCGGGTGAGACACGAAAAAAGGCTGAGCATCAAAGCCCGGCTGTTGCGTCACGCGCAGAATATTCGTGCCATATAGATCACTCATGTAAAGATCTGAGGGTGGAAACTCTTTGTCGAAATTCTTATTTTGCAGCGGACTTTCTTTAATTTCATCTGTTGTCGAAGCGTATAGAATTTCTGACTTCGAAATGTAGATGGCATCGAAGGCGTCGCCATCAGAAAAGGTCACGCGACGTTCCTTGTTGTTTTCAAGGTCCATCTCATACACTTGCCAGCCTTTGTGAGACGCACGGGAACGGCTGCTGTATATAAGTCGCTTTCCATCCTCTGAAAAACGAGGATGATCATTATCGCCCAGGAACGTGATTTGTTTTGTATTTTTGGTCAGTAAAAAGTCAGAAGTTAAAACGTCTTTTGTAACGCTCAAGTGTGTGCAGGCTGAAAGAAGAAAAAATACACCTGCAACTTTCCACTGGATCCACTTCATATATCTACCTTATGCAGCACTTTCTGTAACAGGGAGGAAGGGTTGACCTTCTTCAGTTCTTTAAGTTCCACCCATTCGATGTTCTTACCACTAACGGATTTTTTCGAATGAATCTGAATAAAGATATCATGATGTGTGATGTTGTGTTTGACATCATAGTCCTTGGGCTTGTTTTTTTCCATGGCGATTTCTCCAGGGAAAATCATCTGTCCTTTCAAGAACGGCGCATAGTCGTTTTTCACCAAGGCGACCTTCCGGTCTTTGATCGCGACGAAGGGCTTCCAGACCCAGACTTCACTTTCTTTGCGTGGTTTTTTTAGAGGTAATTTCTCAACTAGATTTTTTTCACGTGACACACACGTATTCACCCACGGACACAACATGCAGGTCACTTTTTGGGGTGTACATACCGTGGCCCCTAGCTCCATCAGGCCTTGGTTAACAACGTCCGCGTTTCCTAACAACGACAGCTCGTCAGAGATTTTTTGCAGAGTCTCGCGGCCTTTGTTGTTCCACCATTCTAGTTTCAAACCATAGCGACGTGAAAGCACGCGAATAACGTTGCCATCTAGAACGCCGACTTTTTCTCCGAAAGCAATGCTGGCAACGGCACGGGACGTATACGGGCCGAAACCAGGAAGCTCTAAAAGTTCTGCAGCTGTTTTAGGAAAACCATTTTCCGCCAAAGCTTTAGCGGCTTTGTGAAGATTGCGGGCACGAGAGTAATAACCTAAGCCCGCCCAAGCTTCGAGGACTTCATTTTCAGGAGCCTGAGCCAGGTCCTGCACCGTCGGGAACTTCTTAAGAAATTTTTCGAAGTAAGGAATGACCGCAACAACGGTTGTTTGTTGCAACATAACTTCTGAAAGCCAAATACGATAAGGGTCTTTGTTTTCTCTCCAGGGAAGGGCGCGCTGGTTTTTTTTGTACCATTGCGTAAGTTGCTTGTGGTCGAGTTTGTAGTCGTAATTTGAGCTCATCCGCGGTAATGTAGTCGTACGGTATTTGAGGAGTCAATATGGAATACAAACCCTTAAGCGGACGTGAGTTTCCCCGTTTTTCTGCGATCAAGACTTTCTTCCGGTTGCCCTACGTTTCATTAGAAGCCGACTATGAAGTTGGAATCTTTGGCATTCCTTACGATGGGGGAGTTTCCTACCGACCAGGGGCGCGCTTTGCGCCAACAAAATTACGCGAAGTTTCGGCTTTGGGACGTGGCTTCCATATGACCCGTGCTGAAAACTTTTTTGAAAACTTAAAAGTTGCTGATATCGGCGACTGTCCAACGGTACCCATTGATCAGGGGCAGACCTACGAGCGTATTGAAAAATTTGTGACTGAAATTTTAAATCACAACAAACGTTTTTTAGCTGTGGGCGGAGATCACTCAACAACGCTTCCTGTGTTACGGGCTCTTCGTAAAAAATACGGCAAGCCATTGGCGTTCATTCACTTTGATGCGCACTTAGATACTTACCCAGCGGCGTGGGGCTGTGAATATCATCATGGTGCTTTTGCTCGCCATGCGGTCGAAGAAGGTTTAGTGGATCCGAAGAAGATGGTGCAAATCGGAATTCGCGGCCCGCTTGCCGGAGGGGACGATTTGAATTTCGTTCGTGCCAACGGCATTCGTGTTATCACGGTCGATGATGTTCGCAATCAACCGTTGAACGAATTTTTGCGCACGCTTCCTGTTTTTGACGATACGCCAACTTACATTAGTTACGACATCGACAATTTGGATCCAAGCTGTGCTCCAGGAACAGGAACGCCCGTTCCCGGAGGCCTTACGACTTATGAAGTTCAACGTATCTTCCGCGCCTTGAAGATTCCAAATCTTGTGGGCGGGGATGTGGTAGAGATCTCTCCACCTTTTGACCATGGCGATATTACTGCCTTGGCGGGGATGGATGCCTTGTTTGAAATGCTCCATCTGTTCCCGAAGAATAAATAAATTAATTTCTTTCGCCGTGAGAAATCACGGCGATCACACTCCGACTTTGATTTATGGCGATAAAGCTCATCGCATTCACGCTGGGGTACCAGTAGGTGTGAGGATCCCACATAAAACGGTCTAAATCCTTTTTGGCTTTCAAAAGCTCCCAGTGATTTTTAGCTTTCAATCTGCGTAAGGCTTCTACGTGTTCCTTTTTTTGGTAACGATAAATCTGAGCGTCCATGGAGGCCATTAAAAGGCGGAGCATTTCTGACGAACTTGTTCTTTGAAGATTGTATTCGTTCATCTCAATTAGGGCCTGAAGGTCTTCTTCTATTCTTTCGGGGCTGCTTTGAAAGAATTCAAACTTCAGACAGGCGAAATCAGGAAAGTCTTCTTCGGTTCGCTGACACTCATTTCTCAAATTTTGTAAAGACGGCGTTAAGTCTAAAGGAAGTGCCGCCTGCGAATTGAGTGCGGTGAACAAGACAAAAGTAAAAATGAGTTTTTTCATAATGGTCTCCTTGTCGGAAAGCTTCTGCAAAGATCCGCGCGATTTGAGAGAAGTCACATTGTGTAGCGGGAAAGGAACCTGTCCGGTTCAAGGCCAGATCCTTTTTCTTTTCGCGGTTGAAATGAATACCGCTTTCGGCAAGTGGCAGTTCGCAAATGTTGCAGATTTTTTGTGTAAAAGGAGATCCGGGGGTACAATGAAATTGTTAAAAGAAGAACAACGAGGAGGATCTAATGAAAACGCAACTTGTGACATTATTAGCTCTGACTGTTTTAGGTGGCACAGCATTCGCTGACACTTCCGATGATAAAGCGAAACATTCTTATGACCGTGACTCTATGTACGAATCAGCACCCACAGGAGTTGATAGTGAAGCAACAAGCACTGCGACATCCATGCCTGCTGGAGATTCGGCGATGAATATGCCAGCTAAATCTGATTCCGAAATTCAAGCTATGGCTCGCCGAAGTTTGCAAAGCGATACATCACTATCATCCGAAGCCCGCAACGTAAATATTCGTGTCCAGAATGGACGTGCGACTTTGCAGGGTCAAGCGGCTTCACCTGAAGAAAAAGAATCGATTCGTCAGAAAGTGATGGCTGTCGAAGGCATTAACTCTGTGAATAATAAAGTTTTGATTAAGGAATAAAGTTTCAATCGTAGTGAGGGACGCAGTTCAGCCCAAAACAAGAAAGCCCGCTTTTGGCGGGCTTTCTTCTATGTAAGTTATGTGGGAGTGATTTCGTTCGGCGGGATAAGACCTTTCTTTTTGATCTTCTCCACCAAAGTTGTGCGGTTCAGTCTTAAAAGAGCCGCCGCTTGGTTGCGGTTCCAACCGGTTTTTTCAAGCGCTTTTAAGATCAACGCGTTTTCATAGGCATCGACAGCCGAGTTAAAGTCCATGCCTGCATCTGGAATTTCCAAACCACCGACTTCGGAAGAAGCAGTTTTGCCGGACTTGTACTTCAATGGAAGGTCAGAAATATCAATCTGTCCTTGGCCTTTAAGAATGGTCATGCGCTCAACAAGATTTTCAAGTTCACGGATATTTCCGGGCCAAGCGTAGTTCACGAGGCAATCTAAAGCGTCTGGAGTAATACCTGAAAGACCACGGCCTTTGCTCTTATTGAAAATTTCCATGAAATGGTTCAATAACAAAGGGATATCTGTTTTACGTTCACGCAACGCCGGAACTGGCAACGGAATGACATTCAAGCGATAGAAAAGATCTTCACGGAATCGACCGTTATCTACAGCCTCTTCCAAATTGATATTTGTCGCTGCGATCACGCGCACATTCACGGTCACGGTTTTAGTAGAGCCTACAGGTTCAAAGCTGCGTTCCTGCAAAGCACGAAGAAGTTTCACTTGCAAAGACGGCTCTAGATCTCCGATTTCGTCTAGGAAGATCGTTCCGCCATCGGCCATTTCAAAACGGCCTACGCGATTGGCAATTGCGCCAGTGAAAGCCCCTTTGATGTGTCCGAAAAGTTCACTTTCCAAAAGTTCCGCAGGAATGGCGCCACAGTTGATAGGAATGAAAGGACCTTGCGCGCGTGGAGAGTTATAGTGAATCGCGCGTGCGATAAGTTCTTTACCGGTTCCTGATTCACCAGTCACAAGAACTGTCGAATCGGAATCAGCCACTCTTTCAATCAAGCGCAATACGTTTTGAATTTGATCAGAGTTTCCGACGATTTGATCGAATTTATATTTCTTGTTCAATTCAGAACGAAGCTGCTGATTTTCTTGCTGAAGTTTTTTGTGAGTCAGAGCTTTTTCAATCAAGCTCATCAGTTCTTCAAGATTGAAAGGCTTCGTGACGAAGTGGAAGGCCCCTTTTTGTGTTGCGCGAATAGCGGATTCGATGGTCGCATGACCCGTCAGAATGATGACTTCGGTCGCCGGACTTAGAGATTTAAGATGAGTCATGAATTCAATGCCGTCGCCATCGGGAAGATTCAAATCAACAATAGCTAAATCGATGGGAGTATCACCCTGGCACAAAACTTTGGCTTCTTCGATTTTGTTGGCAGTGATGACGTTCAGGCCTTTGCGATCAAGCACTCTAAAAAGTGCGGTTCTTAAGGAGGACTCGTCATCTAATATTAGGACTCTTTGGCTTCGCATGAACCTTCCTTCCATGGTGGGTTCTTGTACTGATTCAGTACTTTCTAAAGCTTAGGGTATTTTTGACGGGACTGTCAAAAAATCCGCGCCAGGTAAGGCTTTCAGGACCATAAAACTGGACGGGGAATGGAAAAAAATGCCGCCTTTTTGGAAACTAGACCTGATAAAAATTCGAGATATTCCTCGTCATGATTAAAAAAAAGGCAGATTTAAGAAATCTGCCTTTTTGATTAACCGAAATTCAAAGTTCATTTTTGGAAAGGGATGTTGTGACTTTTTGCAGTGGTGGCGGGAAATACTGTCCTTTGACCACCGGAAGTTCTGGGCCGTAAAAACGGAATGTCAGATGATAGTTGGCTTTTGCAGGTGTGGGCAGCCAATTTGTTTGTGGATAATTTTTCGGCTGTTTATTCGCGAAGACGATTGTTAAAGAGCCATCCTTGTTCTTCTGCAATTTTGACTGGCTGTTCACCAAGTATTTTTTTAAAGGGTTGGGCACCACTAAAAACTTTTCGCTGTCGACAACAATGACGGACCAAAAGAATTTTACCAAGGTCTGTGGCAGTTGATCTGCGGGAAAAGTCATAGTGTAAGTTTCGCTGCCATTCAAAGGCGTATTCGTGCCGTCCGTATTTGTACGATAGTAAACAACCTCTTCCGAAGTATTCGCCCATATTCCTCCGTAGTTCACAAGGGAACGCCAAAGGTAGTTACTGCCATACTTTCCTGCGGCTGGTGTGGCGCCCCAACCATTTTTATGTGTGCCCTCGCTGACCAGAGCGCGCAAGAAAGACGGAATGGCCTCTTTACGTATGACTTCATCGACTCTTGCTCGGAACGCTTCATCACCTAAATTGCGACTGATCAACAATGTTTTTTCTTGCAAAGGAACCATTCCATCGTTGGTATCCGGTTCGCTTTTTAGAATGGCTTCGGCATTTTCAAATGCCACTACTGTCGGGAGTTCCTTATTTGAAAAAAGAGGAATTTGCACCGGTGTTTCAACTTGGGCGACCGCCGTTGGAGTAATTTTAATCCGCTTCTGAAGGCTTACGGCTTCTTTTTGGCTTTTTCCAATCTCAATTCTGGCTAGGACACGAAATTTATTTCCTACAACATTGATGCGCTCAGTGCTGGAAGGGATTTTTACGGCCGCATTTTCTTGGCAGTATGCAAACTTACCATAAGGACGTCGTGGGAACGTCCTTTCGTTGATGTTGGAAAGTGTTTCGCCCCAACTATTCAAGACCTGAAAGGTGTAATATCTTTTATCAATTTTCGGTATATCCACAAGCACGCAAGTTTTCGGATCTAGCGCCAGCCACGCTTCGCTGTAAACGACATCTAGATTCGGATTCGCCCAAGTAACTCCGCCCGGTTCACGGTGATAAATTTCATTCCACTTAAAACCACCATCTTTAAAGTCGATATGTTCTTGGCGCAGCACCAACAATCGTCCAATGAAATAGTGATAAGCATCCACAATATCCTTATCGCTGATCGTGTTTTGATTATTTTGCGCTAACAAACTCAGCGGAGAAAGGAACAGGAGGCAGAAGGCTATCAATGACTTTTTGAGTTTCATAACAACTCCTCGTTTTCTTTACTTTAGAAAACGTTGGAGCAACTAGGAACGGGATTTCATTGTCGCTGGCAACAGTCAGGAAGGCGCCCTAAAGCTCCATCGCAAGAAGCTTGGCTTTCAATGTATCCAGAGAAAGAGGCTTTATAATATAAGCATCCAAGCCTTGATTGAGCGCCTCTTTAACTGACTTTTCATCAGCCACATTAGTCGTCATCACGATCTTGATATTTTTATGGCGCTGAGAACGACGCAGATCTGTCAAAAGACTGAGGCCGTTACGCTTTGGCATTTGCCAATCCAAGAAAAGAAGATTGATACTTGCACCCATATCGTGGGCTCGCTCGATTTTTGCCAATGCGACAGCGCCATCTTCTGCCTGAATCACATTCTGAAAACCAAGTTCATTCAGGGCGGCAGCAAGAATCATTCGATCGGTGGTGTTGTCATCACTAATTAACACACGTACTTTGCTGAAATTTTTATTTTCCACGAACCACCCCTAAGATGCCAGACCTTGATTTCTAGTCTCCCTTTCTAAATGCAAACACGCAAGTTTATATTCAGAACGCAGTTGTAAAAACAGATACATGACTTCATCAAACTTATTTGAAGCGATGTCTTCTTCAATTTTAGAGCAGAATTGAGTCATACGCCGGAAGCCCGCATTCGCGCAGGTAGACTTTAAATGATGAGCGGTTTTACTGACATCGCTCCATGCCGATTGCTCGATAAGTACTTTCATCTTCTCTAAAGATTCGGGGGCCTCTTTAAGCCATTCACCACGTATCTGGGCCATTAGAACAGGTGCTTGTGTTTCGCTGATTTGACGAAGACGTTCCATCGCGCGGGGATCAATAATCTGGGTGTCTACGGCGTCAAGTTTTGGCGACCACATCGCGAGTTTATCATCCAGTTCATTCATGGTCAGAGGTTTAGAGAGATAGTCACACATCCCTGCACGCATGCAGTCTTCTTTGTCTCCGCGAACGGCATTGGCGGTGACAGCGATCACCGGAACACCTTGGCTCCATAGGGTCCCTTGTTCCGTCGTAATCTGTTTGGCAGCTTCATAACCGTCCATTTCCGGCATGTGACAGTCCATTAAAATGACATCGGGCTTTTCTTTTTCGTAAGCCGCGATGGCTTCGCGACCGTTTTCGACGACGGTAAATGTATGCCCCAGACGTCTCAGCATAACCTTGATCACTTCTTGGTTTGTGGCGTTGTCTTCGGCAACCAAAACTTTTAAAGGGGCCAATGAGGATAAGAAAGCCGACGTCACGGGTGACGTTGGGTGGTTGGTGCTCGGCATGGAATTCACCGCTTCGAGAGGAATGTTTATCCAAAAGGATGTGCCTTCTCCTATCTTGCTTTCCACATCTATCTTTCCACCCATAAGATCCACAAGTTTTTTTGTGATGGATAGTCCTAAACCAGTTCCACCGTATTTTCGTGTGGTGCTTTTGTCCCCTTGCTCAAAAGGCACAAAAAGTTTTTTTACGGTGTCTTCAGTCATGCCAGGCCCATTGTCTGAGACCTGCACTTGCAACATGGTTTTTGAACTTTCCGCTCGGTAAGAACTGATTCGCAAGGCGACTTTGCCGGAAGAGCTAAACTTGATGGAATTTCCTAAAAGGTTGATAAGAATTTGTCGGATGCGAAGGGCATCTCCAGAAAAGGAACGAGGAGTATTATCTGAAATCGAAGTTTCAAATTCCAGTCCTTTGGATTTCGCAGAGTATTCCAAAGTATTATAAACTTCCTGAACGAGCTTCGGGAGTTCAAAGTAGTTTTCTTCCAGTTCCAATTTTCCCGATTCAATTTTAGAAAGATCTAAAATTCCATTGATCAAGGTGAGTAAAGCCATACCGGCATCACGAATTTTCTCTAGTTTGCTGCGCTGACTTCCCTCAGGCATCTCTGCTAGCATCACTTCAGACATTCCTAGAATACCATTCATCGGTGTGCGAATTTCGTGACTCATATTGGCCAAGAATTCCGACTTGTGTTTAGAAGCTTCAACAGCGGCATCTTTCGCAAGCGCTAGTTCTTGTTCGACCTTGGTGCGACGGCGATTTTCCATGTCCGTCAGAAGATACGCTAGAACAATAATCGCAAAACAAAGTCCGCTCCCAAGAATGGTCCAATCACGGTTGATACGTCCTTTGGATTCTGCGATTTTGCGATGTTCGTCGACTTTGGCTCGCTCCACACCTTTGACCGCGTCGACGGCGGCGCGAAGTTGATCCATCACTTCTTTTCCTTGACCCGAGCGCACTTTGTCTTGAGCCTTTTTAGCTTGGCCCGTATTCACAAGGGCAATCATTTCACGCGACAGTTCGATTTTTTTAGTGACGAGCCCACGGATTTCTTTGTATTCCACCATGCTTTTAATATCCGGCGGGACTCCCTGATCCAAAGCATCTAAGTGGCGAGGAATATGAATGCGCGCTTTATCGTAAGGCTCAAGGAATTCACTATTGGAAGTTAGAATGTATCCACGTTGACCGGTTTCTAAGTCGACCACGGTTTTTACCAGCTCATCCATGACGACGATAAGAGCTTCGCTTTTTTCCTGTTCACGAATGGAGCGACGATAATCGCGCAAAGAAAGAAAGTTTAAAACAAGAATTGAAAGTGTGACGATAGTGCCAAGGGCAAAGATTCCCTGAATCAAGCGATTGGTGATTTTGATTTCCACAAAAACCCTTTAAAGTGAAAAAGCAATGCGCGCTATATTCTCGTGGTCTTGGCTCAGAGAAAACTCCAGCGTCCCATCGAAGTCCCGCAAGATCTGCGAGGCCACTGAAAGGCCTAAGCCGATAGGAAGACTAGGGTTTTTTTCTGGCGTACCGTTATCCTTGACTAAAATATATGTCAGTTCGGCGCCAGAAGAAATTTCGATATCTAGAATTGGACGAAAGCCCTTTTCATTGCGTGAACGATCTGTCACGTGGTCAATCGCACTCTGCAGGACATTTTTCAAGGCTTGGGCTAGTAAGTTCAAATGTCCGCGCACTAAGATTTCATCCCCCGGGAAGTGCAGCTTCACTTCAATGCCCTGTGATTTGGTTTGCAGCTCGACGATCTTAAGAGCGCGCAGGCAGGCCTCTTTTAGACTGATATCACCAATCTGATCGGCGTTGGGATTACGAGTAAAGCCCAACAGATTTTGCACGATCTCTTTGCAGCGTTGAACGCCGGCTTCCATTTCGACGATATCCGGGTAAAGGGGATTGTCTGGACTCATGTCCATCTTAATCAACTGAGTGAAAGATAGTATGCCGCCTAAGGGATTGTTCAGCTCATGCGCAATGCTGGATCCGATGGTTCCTAGCTCCGCCATTTTTGCGGATTCTAAGATCTGCTTTTCCATTTTCAGCTGCTGGGTCACATCGTGATAAAGATTTACGAATACAGGTGGTTTTTCGGAATCCAGCGGCAGACTTTGGCTGAAGACTTCAAAAGTTCGGGGTGAAGAGCTTTGGCTTTGCACGCGGAAATTGGTTCCGCGCTGGCAACCCGGACATGGCTCTTCTCGGTTGTACAAAACTTGATAGCATTTGCGCGAAGTGTGTTCGCGATTTTGTTCACGAAGGCGATCATCTAATGCTTTGTTCGACTGAATGATGTCGTAATTGGTATCAATAAGAACGACAGGGTCCGACATCGAGTTGAAGGTCGCTTCCCACTGTTCTTTCAATGATTCTGATTCTTTAAGTTTCTGAATTCTATCTAGCGCCAAGGCGACGGCTTCAGCCACACGAGTTAAAAAATCACTTTCTTCCTTAGTGAAAGGGTGATCGGGGCCTCGCAAGAAAAAGATCGAACCGACTTTTTCGTGATGACGGAACAGGGGCACTTGCAATTGAGTGAAATTCAGCTGCGCCTGCACTTGTCTTGAAAACAGTTCATCTTGAGGATGATAAAACAATCGGATCCAGGATGTATGAACTGTCGCCGCCATCGATTCATTAAGGAGTTGTTCAATTTCACCGACGGAACTTGCCTGATGCACAGCCATCAACGCTCGTTTGAAACCCTCAATGCGGGAATTAGTCAAAAATAGTTTGCGGCGCGCTTCTGTCAGGAACTTTGTTCTTTTTTGCACGCGCTCTTCAAGTTCAATTTGCAAACGCTTGAGTTGCGCCGTCTGCTCGCGAATCAAAAGAGCTAAATTTTCATCCTGCTTGCGTTGATTTGCTTCTTCCAAGGCGGAAAACAAATGAGTTTCCAAGTCGGCATCTTGGTAGCTCGACATCACTCGGAAAAATGAAAACTCTTCATGCAAGAATGAAAGCTGATGAGCGGAAAAATCCTCTGGCACGACTGCGATAAATTGTGTTGAAGGCGAACTTTCTTTGATGGCCTGATAAAATTCGGGAAACTTTTTTCCTAAAACCAACGTGATCGACACGGCAACAACATCGTAAGTGGAATCTTGAATCCAATGCCAGGCCTGCTGTAGGTCAGTCGCAATATGCGCTCCTAACTCTTGCAAACGCGCGTCCCACGGACCGATCAAAAGAAAACTGGCTTTTAAAGTCCGCATGTCGGGATTAAATCCTGGTGTTGAGTGATTGTAAAATCAGGATGATCTTCAGGGTACTGTGGGATTTCGCCCACGTGTTCGCCGTAGGCAAAGTAGCAAGTGTCTGCACCTATTCTTTTGCCATCACGAATTTCACTAGAAAGACGATTTCCGATACTGAGAAGTTCCTCGGGTCTATGACCTTCACTTTGCACGATGTCTAAGAATGCGGATTCTTTTTTCTCTCCGATAAAACCATTCAGAATGTAAATTTTTTTGAAAAGGGGAGCGATGCCCAAAGAACGAATCTTTTGTGCCTGCGCTTCGGGCGAACCCATCGTCACTAAAAATAAATTGTGAGACTCGCGCAGTTTTTGGATGTTTTCCAAGGAACCGGGCATCAGCGGAAGTTTTTCAGGAATCTCGGGATTATAAAAATGCTCTAAGGCGTCGTGGATGGCTTTGCCTTTTTGATTCGTACCGAATTTATCGACGATTTTTGTGAAAATTTCCGTATGAGAAAATTGCGAGGCCAATTCATGGCGCATCTGCAAACAAGTCTCTAAATCACATCGCAAGCCGGCAGCCAGCATGGCTTCACAAGAACGACGGGCCGCTGCTGGAACCAGAATACCAGAGGTGTCCAGCAAGGTGTCGTCGAGGTCGAAGGCGATGGATTTATACTTACTCATGAAATTGACTTTCCTGTTAGCAGAAGTTCCAAACCTTTTTTAAAGTGAGGCCATACCAAATTCAGGTCTATGTGTTCTTGTTCTTCAATGCAGATCACCGGAATCTGATGCTCCATCCAGCCGTACTGTCCAAGGCTTCCCGGCGTCGGATAGCCAATATCTTCGCGCGCCTCGTAACCTGTGTCAGTCGCCAAAATCTCGGCGGCTTTTTTTCCCGGTTGGCCCGTATAGACAACGCAAGGCTCCCACGAGTGAAAGTGTACTATGAGCTGTGGCTTTTCGTCCTCAATGAGTTTTACCAAGGCCTGCACTTCCTTCTCACTTCCAGGCGAAGGGCCAGGATAATATCGGGGTGCCTTGGCTTCCGAGGACCAGTCCCGAGAAGGAAAATTACGGTTGAGGTCCACACCACGGGCATTCACCCTTTGGTTTTTCGCGTAGCCGTCGGGATTGATGCAGGGAATGAGCAGCCAAGGGCGGATGGATTCATAGTGCGTGGTCTCGGCCTGTTTCAGCCATTGGATCAGTTCTTGAGCCAGACGAACCCCCTCGGGCTCGTCACCATGAACTCCTCCGATAAACAAAATGGGCCGTTCGGAAAAGTCACTCAAACTGTGTGATTTTTTATACAATTCGATAGAAGTTCCAAGAGAGGTTTGAGCCCAAGAAGTTTGGTGAAAAATTTTTCCTTGCATGAGACAATTAAGCCTGTTTTTTTCAGAGAAGAAAAGCTTTTAAAAGGATGTTTCTAAATGTCAGTCAATTCATCTGAGAAGTTAACTGTGATCGCTCTTGCTGCCGGTAAGGGCACACGTATGAAATCACCACTTCCTAAAGTTCTTCATCCCGTGGCAGGACGCCCGATGATTGAAAAAGTAATCCAGGCTTCTAAAGGGGCCGGTGCTGCCGAAGTTCGTGTGATCGTAGGTCATGGACAAAATCTCGTCCGCCAGGTCGTCGAGCCCATGGGTGTCGCATGTTATGTTCAAGACGAACAATTGGGCACCGCCCACGCGGTTCGTTGCGCAAAACCAGAAACCATCGAAGGTGACGTTGTTATCATGAACGGCGACCATCCTTTGATTGAAGCTTCGGATATCAAAGACTTCGTCCGTCACTTCCGTGATGAAAAATGTGATCTTGCGGTAGTAACAGCAGTTATTAAAACTCCGGGCGAGTTCGGACGTATCGTACGCCACCGTGGTGAGCTGGCGGCCATTGTTGAAGCAAAAGATGCTTCGGCTGAAACTCTGAAGATCAAAGAGATCAACACTGGCATTTATGTCGTAAAGGGCTCTGTACTTGCGGAATACCTTCCGAAGATTTCAAATAACAACGCGAAAAAAGAATTCTACATCACGGATCTTATTTCCTTGTGCATCTCGGACAAGTTGCGTGTTCAAGCTATTCAGTCGACTCCGAAAGTCGCTGTGGGTGTAAACAACCAAGTGGAGCTGGCGAAAGCGACGCGTCTTTTGTTTAAGCGCAAAGCTTTGCGCTTAATGGAAGAAGGCGTTTTGATGATTGATCCTCGCACGGTCTATGTGGAAGACAGTGTGGAGATCGGCGCGGGCACAGTGCTTTACCCGAACGTCTTTATTCGTGGTCGTTCCAAAGTGGGCTCTTTCACGGTGATCGAGTCGAACAGTTTTATTTCTGATTCTGAAATCGGCGACAGCGTTCAAGTGCGCGGCGGAAGCTACCTTGAGCAATCAAAGCTTCACAATAAGGTTTCTGTCGGACCTTACGCTCGTCTTCGTCCTGAGACAGAAATCTTTGAAGAAGCCCACGTTGGAAACTTCGTCGAGATGAAGAAAGTGAAGTTCGGTAAAAAGTCGAAAGCGGGTCACCTGACGTATCTTGGCGACGCCGAGATCGGTGAAGAAGTGAATGTAGGTTGCGGAACTATAACTTGTAATTACGCAGCTGACAGAAAGAAATATAAAACGAAGATTGGAAACCGTGTCTTCGTAGGCAGTGACACTCAGTTCGTGGCTCCTATCGAAGTCGGTGATGACGCCATCATCGGTTCCGGATCGACGATTACTAAAAATGTCCCAGCGAAAGCTTTGGCCGTCGCTCGTGGCAAACAATTCGTTAAAGAAAACTACGCTGTCAAAGCCGCTGAACAAGAAGTGGCCGAGACTGAAAGCAAATAGGTGAAGTTATGTGTGGTATCGTTGGCTATTTAGGCCCTCAAAATCCAAAAGATGTCATTATCAGCGGTCTTAAAAAATTAGAATACCGTGGATACGACAGCGCGGGTGTGGCTATTCTTGACGGCGGCAAAACAAAACGTGTGCGCGCTCAAGGTAAACTTAAGAATTTGGAAGAAAAACTGACGTCCGAGAAATTCGATGGCCGTATTGGCATCGGGCATACTCGTTGGGCGACTCATGGTAAACCTTCTGAAAGAAATGCCCATCCTCACCAAGTTCGCGGCATCAATCTTGTTCACAATGGTATTATCGAAAACTACCTTGAAATTCGTGAAGAGCTTCTGGCTCAAGGCGCTGAGATCACTTCAGACACAGACTCTGAACTTGTCGCGCATTTGATCGCCAACGAAGTGGAAGTGACAAAAGATCTTTTCAAAGCCGTTGAAGGTGTTCTGCAAAAGATTCGTGGTGCGTTCTCGATCCTTGTGATGTGGGAACAGGATCCGGATCGCCTTGTGGCTTTCAAAGACGGTCCACCGCTTGTTGTTGGTATCGGTGAAAAAGAAATGTTTGTGGCTAGCGACGTGCAAGCCTTGATTCAGTACACGAAAAAATTCGTTTATTTGGATGACCGCGAAATCGTGTCGATCAAAGGTGCCGATGTTCAATTCTTCTCTGCCAATGGCTTCCCCATTCAAAAGAAAGTGGTTGAGCTGAACTGGAATCCAGAGATGGTTGAAAAACAGGGTTATGCTCACTACATGCTTAAAGAAATTTATGAGCAGCCTCGCGCCGTCGCGGCAGCGATTGAGCCGCACGTGAATCCAGAGAATTTCTCTGTGGCTCTAAAAAATGTCGGCTTTGGCGGCCAGCCTGTTCAAAAATTGGATGAGCTTGATGCGAAGGCAGACTGGGCTAAAACTCAGGAAGTCTTTAAGAACATCGATCGCGTTTTCATCATTGCCTGCGGTACAAGTAATTATGCCGGCATGGTCGGTAAATACCTGATCGAACAGTTGGCGAAAGTTCCAGTTGAATGTGATATCGCAAGTGAATTCCGTTATCGCAATCCGGTGATTCCTCCTCGCAGCTTGGTAATGACGATCTCTCAAAGTGGTGAAACTGCCGATACTTTGGCGGCGATTCGTATGGCGAAAGAGCTGGGTGCGACGACTTTGAGTATCTGTAACGTGCGCAACTCGACAATTGATCGTGAAGCTCATGGTCACTTGTACATGAACTCGGGCCCAGAGATTGGTGTGGCGTCGACAAAAGCTTTCACCAGTACAATGGCTGTTCTTAACTGCTTCGCGATTTCATTGGCGCGCGCTCGTGGTGCGATGGATGAAGCAACCGAAAAAGAATTGGTGAAATCTTTGCTAGCGGTTCCAAGTCAGATGGAAGGTGTGTTGGCTTATGACAAATATTTCGAAGAAGCCGCTTCAGGTTTGAAGCTGTTCCGCGGCTTCTTGTATATGGGTCGTGGCACAAGCTTCCCGATCGCAATGGAAGGTGCTTTGAAGTTGAAGGAACTTGCTTACATGCACGCTGAAGGTTATGCCGCAGGTGAAATGAAGCACGGTCCGTTGGCGTTGATTGACGAGCGCATGGCTATTGTCATGGTGGCTCCGACAGATCACCTTTATGAAAAAACGATCAGCAATCTGGAAGAAGCGCGTGCCCGTGGCGGTAAAGTGATTTCTATCGGGACTGGCGAAAATGAAAAACTTCGTGCGATCAGTGAATACTATTTGGCTATTCCAAAAGCTCACTGGACCGTAGAGTCTATCTTGACGGTTATCCCATTGCAGCTGATGTCTTACCACTTGGCTTGCAACCTTGGTTACGATGTGGATCAACCACGCAACCTCGCAAAATCAGTGACTGTTGAATAAACGAAAAAGCCCTCTAAAAAGAGGGCTTTTTTATTTCTGAATTTCAAAAGATTTAAACGCCAGAATTCATCAAGTTATAGAAGGACTTCACTCGCTCTACAAAATCCACCGTTTCGTAACCACGTGCCGGCCCGTATTCAAGCTCAGCCGCATAATCAGGATTTGCTAGAAGCGGAAGTACTTCACGCAAGTGTCTCCAGGAATTCGGATTTCGCCCCATTTTTTCAGCCAACTTCTGAGCATCTTTCAAGTGCGCGACGCCGACATTATAAGCCGCTAAAGTTAAAGCCAGGCGGTCTTTGGGATTTAAATCATTCGGAGTGCGATTCCACAAGTAACGAAGATACTTCGATCCGCCCCAAATACTTTGCATAGGGTCGGTGCGATCTTCGATTCCCACGTGATCGGCTGTCTCTGTCGTTAGCTGCATCAGTCCGCGCACGCCAGTAAAACTGCGAGCATCGGGATTCCAATGAGATTCTTGATAAGCTACGGAAGCAATCAACTGCCAAGGAAGACCATGCTCTTCACCGGCATCTTTGAAAGCCTGGCGGTAAAGAGGAAGTGTCGAACGAATCTTTTTAAAGAATTGAGCGATGTCGCGTTTATCCAGTTGTGCCAGATAAGTTTTGTAACGATCCAAGGTACGCATGATTTCATCATCGCGAGAGGCTTGCTGATACCAAGCATTCATTAACTGCACGAGATCATAATTATCTGGAGTTAAAAGCCAGCTTAATGAATAAGACTCCGTCAGGGCCGTCACTTTTTCTACGGAGGTGTGATAGCGCGTATAGAAATCTCCACTGAAGTTTTCAGCGATCACGCAATCCGTTTTACGTTGCGGAAGACCCGTGAATAAATCCTGAGTTTTCGTGTTTTCTAAAATTTCAAGTTGGACTGACGGAGAAAGTTGAAGCAGGCGTTGTGAAAGACCGAAGTAGTTGTCTTTATTAAGAAGCTGGATGCGTTTGCCGTTAAGATCCTGGATATTTTGAACTTGGGATTTTTTGTGGCAGTAAAGACTTAAGAAAGTCTCTTCATAGGCCGGGCTTTTCAAAAAGCCTGTATTATTGCGAGGAGTCCTCAAACGAGCGGCCGCAATATCGCCCTCACCCTTCATCAAAGCCCTTATCACCGAGTCTTCATCAGGAAGAACCACGTAACGGATCTTGAGGTTGTAGCGGTGAGCGAAGTTTTCTAACAGATCGTGGTCGATTCCGAACGCCACCCCTTTTTTCGGCTTACTATATATAAGAGGACTTTGCGTGGTGAGGACAACAACTTCGCCTTTAGCTTGAACACGGGACAAAGTTTCTTGCTCGTCCCAATAAATGGCGTCACAGCCATTCATTGCGATCGTCGTAAAACCCAAAGCGCTGACTAGAGCGACCTTGGTTAATTTCTGTCGAAATCTTAAAAACATTCCCATGTGTTCGCCCTGAGTATCCGACGACGCGCCGCAGTCGCAAGCCATAAGGGTGGTTCAGACCCTTAAAATTGTGAAAAACTGACGGTTTTTGGAAGAACTCCGTGGTGAATTAGAAAAAACTTCAGTCTCAGTGTGGGGTTGCGGTCCCGTGTTACGAAATTGGGAGAAGCTCGCGATTGTAACGCGGGTCCTTCGATTCCGCGGCTTGTCGAAGGCATTTTCCCTGTCAGCTGACTTCGGGACGCGGGCATCCTGCCCTCGCCGGCCTTGAATACGCCATCCTGGCGGGCCGGAGGTCCCTTCGTCATCTGCCAGGGAAAATGCCTTCGCCAATCCACGGAATCGAAACCAGGTTCTTGGGTTCTTCCGATTTGTATTTGGGCCAGTGAATTGGATGAAGTGGTTTTCGAAGTGTTGCAGCTTAAAAGAGCGGCAGTTTTATTTTTTGGTCTTCTCTATATATAGACATGCTTTCTTGGGATTTTTTGGTGGGGACGGTTTGCGTTAGTTGGTGACTCGCGGTGGGGATTCTTGGATCGTCTTTGGCTGAAGACAGTGAGGGGTCAAGTGTCTGAGTTTTCTTATGTTCAAAGTAGAGGGTGGATTGAAATCGTTGTTGGGTCGATGTTCAGTGGGAAGACTGAAGAGTTGATTCGTCGATTGCGTCGGGCGGAGTTTGCTCGGCTTCAGATTCAGGTTTTTAAGCCTATTATTGATAAACGTTATAATGAGATGGCAGTGACTTCTCATAATATGACGACGATGGATTCTTTGCCGATTCATGATGCGGAAGAGATTTGGAGTCATTTGAAGCCGGGAACTAAAGTTGTCGGTATTGATGAGGGGCAGTTCTTTTCTGCGAACCTGGTGCAGGTGGCCCAGGATCTTGCTGATCGTGGGCTTCGTGTGATTATTGCGGGTTTGGATACGGATTGGCAGGGGAAGCCTTTTGAGCCGATGCCGACTTTGATGGCGATTGCTGAAAGCGTGACGAAGCAACACGCGGTGTGCGTGGTTTGTGGTGCTCAAGCTAGCCGTACGCAAAGAACTTCAGGTGGAGACAATCAGGTTCTTGTTGGGGCTCATGATTCTTATGAAGCTCGTTGCCGTGACCACTTCAAGCCTGAAGTGGATCAGCCGACATTAGATTGGAAATTAAAACGTGAAATGGAAATCTCCTAAAGGCTTTGGCCCTTAGGGATTCCAGTTTTGCAAAGCTTCGCGAGCTAAAGTGATTTGCTTTTTCTTGCGAAGTTCTTTGTCGCGCTCTTTTTCTGCCAATGGTGGAAGAAGGGCGAAGTTGATGTTCGTAGGTTGGAAGTGCTCTGCTCTTGTAGGATCCGTGATTGCTTCTAACAAAGAACCAAAGGCGCTGGCTCTTGGTGGTGGTGTGAAAGGGCGGTCTTGAAGTTTTTGATTCAAGAAATGCGCGACCATCAGTCCCGTACACGTCGATTCGAAGTATCCTTCGACACCTGTGATTTGGCCCGCAAAGAACAACCAAGGATCATTCTTGGAGGACAAATCTTGATTCAATCTTTTCGGAGAATTGATGAAGAGGTTGCGGTGAATGCTTCCTAGCTTTAGGAACTCTGCATTTTCTAACCCTGGAATCATGCGGAAGACGCGCACTTGTTCTCCGTACGCCATGCGAGTTTGAAAGCCGACCATGTTGTAGGCCGTGCCTTCTTTGTTGTCTTGTCTTAATTGGACGACGGCCCAAGGATAACGACCTGTGCGTGGATCATCCAAGCCGATCGGTTTCATGGGACCGAAACGCAGAGTCTGAGGACCACGGTCCACCATCACTTCAATCGGCATGCAGCCTTCAAAAAAGTTCGTCGTCTCGAAATGTTTTGGTTCGATCTTACGTGCGTTTTTGATTTCTTCGATGAACCGATTGTATTCTTCTTTGTTCATCGGACAGTTGTAGTAGTCGCCCGTGCCTTTATCGTAACGGTCGGCTTTCCACGCGATTTCCGTGTTGATGGTATCGGCGTCAATGATTGGCGCAATGGCGTCGAAGAAGTAAAGAAATTCGTCGCCGAAATGTTTGCGCATGTCTTCGGCGAGTTCGTCATGAGTCAAAGGGCCCGTGGCGATGACGGTCGGGCGCGGAAGTGAACTCAGCGATGTTACCACATCGTTGCGAACTTCGATTCGAGGATGATTTTTAATTTTCTCGGTGACGATTTCAGAAAAGACTTCGCGGTCCATTCCTAAAGCTTGGCCTGCTGGAACTTGAGCTTTGAAGGCCGCATCCAAGATGTGGGAATTCATTTTTTTTGCTTCCCACTTCAATTGTCCTGGTGCGGAGTGCTCTCCCAAACTGCCAAAAGAATTCGAACAAACAAGCTCTGCGAACTTGTGAGTTTTATGAGCAGGCGTCATGGTTTTGTCGCGCATTTCGTAAAGAACGACTTGATATCCCATGTCAGCCAATTGTAATGCGCATTCCGAGCCTGCGAGCCCTGCACCAACCACTGTAATTTTTTGATTTTGAGTGAAATTTGTCATCTTTGTGGTAGACCTTTTCTGAGATGGATTACACAAACAAACCCAAGCGTAAATTTTCTATCGGCTCGGAAGTACTACAGAGTCTTTTTGAAAATGGCAAGTCGCCATTGTCAGAGCAATTTATGCGTTGGAAATTGTGGGCGAAATGGGAAGAAGTCGTGGGGCCCACCATTGCGAAAAATGCCGAGCCTGTCGGTTTTCAGCGCGGTGTTTTGTATGTTTGGGTGCGAAACTCAACCTGGATGCAACAGATGAGTTTTATGGGGAATCACATTCGTGACACCATCAACCAAAAATTTGAGAAGAATTTTGTAAAATATATCAAGTTCACTCTGGACCGCCGCGAAGTTCCTTCGGCGGATCAACAGGGTTTCCGAGAGATGATTCAAAAGATCGCTCCCGAAGACGACAACGACTAAATCACTTCAAAGACTGTAAAGAGCGAATCCACGGCAGTTGGATTTTATCCAATTGCTGACGGCTTTCTTTGTTCAGATGTGGACGAACTGTTTCTAACGCTAGGATTACGTTCACCTTCTGCGGGAAATCCAGTTTCGTTCCATCGCCATGAATATAAAACCCCTCTTTATCGTTATAAAGATGCCTATTCATGCCGTAATAAATTTCGAGCGCCGACCACTTGTATGTTTCTAACTCGGTTACTTCTGCCGCCTTCAGAAGCGCGCGGATGCTCAGGGCCTGCTCTTCGGCATTCACTTCGGGATTATTCGAAGGTTGAAGCTTATTGAGATAATAATAAGACGGTAGCAATGACTTTTCATTCATCAATTGATTCGATAAAAAGTTAGCAAGGGCTACGGTCAGAAGTTTGAGGTCGCGTCGTCCGTCCAGCAATGTGTCTAAGGCACTTAATCCTTCCGCGTTCTTTTCTCGAAGAATTGACGATTTGGTGTTCTCTACACCTTCTGTGGCCTCTAAGAACTCGGCAATGGCGAGGATAAACTTAGCCATGTCTCGAGTTTTTACGGCATTGGATTTTCTTCCGGCCTTAATGTCGACAATTCCACCCATCACCGCTGTCTCTGTGGTCGTCGCATATTGATCGGCCCACAATAATTTTTTATCGAGTGTTAGTAAAAACACCGGTGTCGATTTTTTTGTAATATCTTGAAGCAAAACCGCAACGTCACCCAAATTCAAAGTGAAGAGCATATCTTTGGGGAAAAGAGACCGGTTCAAAGCCTCGGCCTGAATTTCACCGGTCAATTCTTGCGCTTTAATTTTTCCCAGTGTTTTATCAAAATTCGTATCCTTCCAGTCTGCCATCACGCGCATCATGCGGCTGAGACCGTGAATTTGTGACGCAAAGGCAGCCGCTGAAAAGTTCTTTTCGTAAGCCATTTCTTCATTCGCATGAAAGCCATCCTGCAGACGGATCTTGTCGGGAATGCGGTATGAAAATTCGGACTCAGCGAGATTCATGATGTCTAAAGGTGTCTTCGCCGATTCTACCGGAGACAGAAGAGCCGGGATCAAGTTGCCGTTCACATCACGATACCCGCCAATGCTGACAAGCTTGTTAACTTGGGATAACGCCGCCTGAAAACTTTGAGCTGTTTCCGGAGCACCGTATTCCAGAAGAATGCTATTTGCACTTAAAGAAGGTCCAATATTTTCAGCTTGGACTTCTGTGATGGAACCTTGAGGCTGCAAGGTCAGCGCTGTTTTGTTCGAAAGCTGAACTTTGATGTGCGAGGCTTCAAAACCAGGCAATTGACCTTTCGTCTCTGGCAGAACTTTTTCGGACCAGGTCGCAAAAAGCTTTTTGATGTAATCACCATAATTTGATTGTACGCCGGCAAGCTCTTTGCTTTTTGCAACCAAGCCCGCATCAATTTTTTCCACGAAGAGGGCTGGAAGCTCTTTCACGAAATTTTGCGCAAACTTCTCAATTTCAGATTGAACATAACCCTTGGTCTTTTCGTTCATCTCTTGACGTAGTTGTTGCAGTCCATACTTTTTTATTTTTGGCAGAATGAAGACTTTCTTCGCAATACCTTTAAACAGGCCACCCGAACAGCCTTCTTTTCTTAGGCAATCCAGTTCTTTGTCGTCTTGATTTGTCAGGAAGTCGTAAAGGTCTTCATTGACCGGCTTAAAGTAACTTTCCTTTTCGGCCGGGGTAAGAATTTTCCAGATATCGATGAGGACTGTGAGTCCGGCTTGAGGTTCTTCTTGAATTGCATCTAAACCCGTTGCGATCAGGCGGCCCTGCTGTAAGCTTTTTTGAAGTTCCGGGGGAACTGCCACTTCGAAGTCTTTAATGACTTTTTCAACAAGGTTTAAAGTTTGATTCAGGGTCTTAGCGTTTTGCAAATCGACCATCAAGCGCTGAAGGTCTGAAAACAAAGGCTTCGTTTGAAGACGAAGTTCTGTTTTCACGCCATCCTTAATCATGTCAGGCATGTCCAACCCGTCGATCGAACCAAGAATGGCTTCGGCGAATCTTTCTACATGTAAAAGCAGTCCCGCCAGAGTTTCTGGCTGCTGAGGCCAGGGGTAGCCATGGCCCAAATTTAAGATGGCTCCTGAAAGAACAAGTCTTGATTTTTCTAGGTCAATAGCGACTTCTTCTAAGGTCTTTCGGACTTCTTCCTGAGTTTGGGCGGCAGCCAAAGAGGCAAACGGAGTTTGAGCCAAAGGCACCAACGTCGTTGCATTCGGTTGCGCATAGAAATTTTGAATCCATTGAAGTCCTTTATTCTTTAAGGCTTCATCGTCGCGAAGGTTGCCAAGCGCAATTAGATTTTCAGCTTGTTCAAAGAAGTCAGCAGTTAAAACAGTGCCCTGCCACGTCAGGGGAGGCGCTTCCCGATTGAAAGAGCGAAGACGTGCGTTTAAATCAGCATCCTTCGACTTGGGACCAAAAGTGCTTCGTGGACTCTCGAAACGACGCTCTTCGGGCTTCGGCGCACATGCACTCAAAGCGAGAAGGGATGAAATAAGAATTTTAATGCCGGCTTTCATTTAAAATCCTTTAAAAAAACATCATCAAGTTCAGCTCTTGCACTAACTGGCGCTCTACATTCACGCCCGCAATCACGTCAGAAACTTCCAGGGACACAATCATTGGAATGACCGCGGTTTTTTTGAAATACGATTTCACGGAACTGTAAGAAACTTCCGCTTTCACCCTTTGCGCGCGCATCTCGGTGTTCAGCGCCAGCAGATCATAGCGAGAATTTTTTGTTCCTGAGAATTGATCTTCAAACTTTGTGGAGTATTCATAGCCACCACCAAAGGTCCAACTGTCACTCATTTCATAAAACAAGTTGCTTCCCAGTGTTGTGGTATCACCCAAGGCGCGATTCACTTCTTCTTTGGATGCGAGATCTGGCAAAGTGTCGTCCTCGTCCAAAGGAACACGCGCCGTGATTTTATCTGGAACGTTATAGATATAAGAAAGATAGGGAACGAGGCTGAAACTCTTTCCCATTTTTCGTGAATAGGCGATCGTGTTATTGATATTTGTTCTTCCAAAAATATTTAAAGCAGCAAGATTGTCTGGATCGTAGGCGGGTCCCGTCGGTAAATTCACCTGGGCTTGATAGACAATGGCTTGTTTGCCGTCTTCATAAAACTTGTAAACGCTGGCAAGTTGCACGTCCCCTAAAAAAGTTTCGTCCTGATTTGCTAAAGGTTGATAACCTTTTTGCTTCAGCGTCTGTTGAGTAGCCACGGCTAAATTCGTATTTAAAGCGCTATCGAGCTCTGCACTGAGTCCGGAAAATTGCTCGCGGTAGTATTCGATGTTGGAAAACTGCTGGGAAATCGAAACGGTGTTTTTATAGGTGACAACAGGAAGCCCTAGGCCCAGAGTCCATTTTTTAGTGAGACCTCTTGCGAAGACCGGAGCAAAATATTGGACGGTGGGTTTCGTGTGAACACGTAAAACACCTAAATTGAAATCGCTTCCCAAGCTGTGAGCGCCGAAACTATTCAAAGCATCGATCAATCTTTTCGCATCGGAATTAAACTTAGCTAAAGTCGGCGCATCAAAGACGACGGACTTATAGTCACCGAGCTTCATCAGCGTACCGTCTTCGATGTACTTTTCATCGATGCCATCAATTTTGCCAAAGCGGAAGGAAGGACTGTTGATGCCTTCGGGAAGAACGTTCGTGGACGTCAAAGCCTGGGCGCTCATGGCACCACAAAGTCCTAATAAAATTAAGAAGGCTTTGACTTGTTTCATGTATCTCTACTCTAAAGATAAAGCGTTAAAAGTTTTTTGAATCCAGTCCATATGGTTCTGAACATTGATGTACTGACCGCGATAACTGCACCAATCGGGATCTGGATCTTCCGTTTGTGGAATCAAAGACTTTGAAACTACGCCGACAATCATCGTGTCGTTGCCGGTGGTGACCATTGCCGGTCCACCAGAATCGCCTTGGCAAACGCCTCTCCCTTTTGTTTGATCGACTTCAAAAGTGGGAAGGTTAGGATCATAAGAGGCGATCTCAAGATCGACGGTTCTAAGTATCCCTGCATTTCCTGGCAAAGATTTTTTTCCGTTGGTTCGGCCAAAACCTGCGGCCGTGACGGTTTTAAGTTCTAAGTTTTTTTTAGCGTCAGGCAAGGTCATGATAGTTATATCTTCAGGCAACGAAATCTCTAAAAGCATCATAGCCAAGTCTGACGTATCTTCTTTGGGGTAGTCGGGGTGGGGCACGATTTTTATGACGTTATAAAGCGCCTTTTTGTCTTCCACTGGCAACTCAATACGAACGATGTTGGCATTTTCAACGATACAATGAGCCGCTGTCAGGATGATTCTTGGTGAAATAGCCGCCGCCGTGCACTCTTGCACTTTGTAGGATGTGGTGATCTTGTTGCCATCGTCTTTCACCTGCTTATTGTAAAGGGAACGAAGGTGCAGCGCTTTTCGAGTCATGGCGTCTTCATGTGAAACTTCAGCGCCACCCACAATAGCCGGTGAATCCGCGTGCGCAATCAAGGCCGGGGAGGGTTGGATGTCGCTTTGACAGGCACTTAACAAAAGGGAAAGAACGAGCCATTTTCTCATGTCGACGGAGACTTGCAAAAAACTGGCTCGGCAGAGCGAAAACAGGTTCTTTATTAGGTGTCTAAAGTTTTGATAGGCGACCTAAAATGCAACTCTAGATAAGGGCTTTTTTGTCGAACAGAAAATCTAGAAGTCGGGGAAGGTCCCAGGAAACATGTTCAAGACGGATTTTTTTATCTGGGAAGCTTTTCTGCAAGAGCTCCACCCCTTCGGCGGAGCTTCCATCATAAATGTCCATAAACGTGGCTTCGTCAGCAAGAAACCACGGCCAAAGCTCCTTATTGGGCTCAACCAGAATCAAAAGTTTTTCAAGGTCATTTTGTCGCTTCTTAATTTCGACATCAGAACCCATTTCAAACTTACTCATAGTCCAACTTCCTTGCTTCTGGATTGATCGGGATATCACGACCTCTTTTCAATCGGTTTAGTGTGTTGGCTTCATTATAGGGTCCAACACTGATGATTTTATACTGATCACCCACGACCGTGATTCTGACGGGTACGCCGTCCACGTGCTGATACACGTTAATGGTAGCTCGTTCTGTATCATATACAACTGTCGCATTTTTGTTACGAACCATTTTTTGGATGTCGTCGACGGTCAACTTCCCTTGAAGGTGTTTCAGTCTTGGGTCACTCAGTTGGCCTTGAACACGGTCTGCGACTTTGAACGTGACTTCCTCTTGTCGCATCATCGCACGTGCGGTCGGTGAGTCGCCGATATTTCCTAATCCTCGAACAACACCATCACCGACATCATCCACCATCTTTGAGATGCCTTTGGAAACCCCAGACCAAATCTGTCGATTCCCCATAGCGACACCCGCAGCAGCATAAACGCGTTCTGTGGTGCTGAGCTTGCGACCGCCCGGCATACAGTTCTCGGTTCCGGTGATTGCCTCGCACGCGTCTATGAGGTCCCCTGCAGGCGTTAAACGAATGCCCAGAGCCAAGGCCTCTTTAAAGACTTCGGGATGAGTCATTAAGTAGCGTTGAGCCTTTGCCATGGACATATCTTCCAGCAGATCCATAACGTCTTCGGGTTCTGAGTCTCGCAGCTTTCTTTGTGCGGCTTGTTCTTGGGCCGACAATTCCGACAGGGCTTTTTCTCCGCTTAACGCTTCTGTTAAATCGCTCGCTTCTTCTGGCAGAACGCCGTTAAGATCCGCCATTTGTTCTTTAGCTAGAGCCTTGTTAGATTCAGTAAGCAAGGCTTCCGCCATGGCTTCATCAGCCAGTCCCTCTGTGGGCACATCCTGTTTCATCTGTTCTTCAAGTTTTTTAAGCTCTTCTAGCTTCTTTTTATCTGAGGCGTCCTTTTCGTTTTCTTTCATGCGTAAATCCAGCTCACGAGATCCTTTTGTAAGATCTGGACTTTTCGCTTTGTTCTTCAAAGAATTTTTTAAGTTTTCTAACTGTCGATACTGAGCTTGCAGATTATTGCGAGCATTTTGAATGCGCTGCTGTCGTATCTCAATTTTTTGTTGGTCAATATTGGCTTGTAAACGGCCGTCAGAAGAACAAATCTCTCCACCGCAAAGACCGATGGGAATGGTCGTCCTATCCCCTGCATTTGGTGCCGAGAACTGTCCGATGTTCATCCAACTTTTGCCGTCTAAAGAAAACATCAAGATATATTCAAAACTACATTGGTCTTGGTGACCAAACTCACCATAGTTCGCGCTAATTTCAGTCGTACTTCCATAAGAGTTCAAATGATGACGACTCAAGCTGACGGTGAGATCGCCGCTAGTTGCGTGAGCAAATTGAGCCAAAGAACTGCGGTTGGCCGCTAAGCTGACCTTCCAATGATGGGCCGTATTGGGTGAAAGGACGCGCACTTTTATACGGCCATAATCCGCAGCCAGTGCAGTCGCGGCGGTGAAGAATGAAATCAAAAGCAAAACGAGGAATCTCATTTTGCCACCTTTGAAACTTTCAGAGCGGCCTGCGCTTCACGATAGAGGATCTCGCCTTTCAGTTGAAGAATAGTTGCATAACCCTTTTCGTTTGACTCTTTCAACCAGCTCTCGATCTTTTGACTGACAATTGAAGATGCCGTTAGTTTGCTCTTTTGCAGTGAACTCTTCTGAGCCTTTAATGCTGATTGAAGAAGTTTATAGCTTTTTTCAGCGGTGCTTGCGGCAGATACCGTCTCTGCCTTCATAAGCAGATTCAGGTCTCGTTGAATTTCAGTGTCAACATACTGCGCGTTCTTACCTAATCGTTCGATCACCGCTTTGAGGCGAATCTTTTGACCTTCAATATCGTCCTTGACCGTCAAATAGATGCCTTGAGCTAGGAGCAAGCGATAAGAACGAACAAGCTCACTCAACTGACTTTCGTCACGGAATTTCGAGTAAATGCTTTGGATGCGAACTGCTGAGACTTCGGGGCCGTGAATCTGCGTCAACCCGTTATAGAAATCTGCAGACCTCTTATCTAAACGCTGACGAGCCAGCGCAAATGCGGCTTTAGCGTCGGCGACGTCTTTTTCCAGCTTCTTTATTGGGGTCCAATCTGCAGTTTTTGCTTTGAGGAGCCCTTCAGGATATCTTTTTAAATATTCCTCGATGATCTCGAAGGTCTCATCAAATTCCGCCGCACGTTGAGCTGCCAGAAGTTTTTTAAGTGGATGTTCTTCCGGCAAGACGGTGGCTTTTTCGTATGTTCCGATCAATTTCGATGTGGCGCCAGAGATATAACCCAGCTGTGCGCTCCAAAGACTGATTTGTGCTGTCTCTGTTTCATAGCTTCCTTTGAAGTTGGATATTTCAGAGACGAGATTATTGCTTTGTGCTTGCAGATTTAAGAGCTGTGTCAGCGTGTCGAAATATTCATCTAGATACTTACGGTCTTTTTCCGCCGCATTAATAAGGTTTTGAACGTTAGTGAGTTCCTTAATGCCCATGCGAACGGGCTCGCCTTCCGCCTGACAGGCGGCCACGATGTCACCCGTGACTTTTTCGCCTTGCTTGCTTTTTAAGGTTTCGCGAGAGGGATTAGCATAGCAATTTGCTTGTCCTTCAACGACCGTAAAGATGATTATCAACGCCAGAAGTGCTTTCATAACTATCTCATCGGTCCTGGAATGCAGGGCTGATTCGGTGGACAGGGAAGACCCTTGGGCGCTTGGGGCACGATCGCATAGGCTGCGTCTAATCCATCAAGTGCTTGAAGTCCTTTTGTGATATCTGCATGAAAAGCGGCGATGCGTTCTCGATAATGTGCCTTCACTGTGCGAAATACTTCAAGCTTTGTTGCAGAGTCATCCATAATTGAATTTGTTAATTCACTTAAAAGATTGGCGCGCACGTCAGAGTCGCCAAACTCGTTATTTTCCGACAAAAGATTGATTAGCGATTCTACGGCCGCATCAACGCTGTCAGAGTCGTTTATTTCCAATGTATCTACGTCTTGAAGTAAAGCCCCCAGACGACGAAGCACAGATTTAAATTCCGGCAAATCCTTTTTTAATTTCAGATAAAGATCTTCTTTGTTAAATGCGTAGGGAAGTGACTTAATAATTTCTGCGGATTCATAAGCAAAGTATTCACCTTGTCCCGTCCACAGCAGGGCCTTCAACGTAACTGCGCGACCGTCAACATGCATATGTTCGGTCATCTTTTTTAGATTTTTAAGATAGGCACTCAGATCCAAATCATTTTTTAAAGCTAACTGCGTGATCACTCTGTTCAGATGTTGCACCATTGCAAATTGAGAATCGGCGCCAGAGCTATTGATTCTCGCAAGAAGCTCTTCCACTTTCTTTCGTGAGTCTGCACCGAGTGCATCTAGGTTTTCCTGGCTCAAGGTCAAACCGGTTGTGCCCTTCAAAATATGCAATCTCATGGCATGCAGATCGGCTTCCACTTGAATTGATTTTTTGATTCGTTCTAGCTTGGAATCGGAATATGTCGATACCAACCACAAATCCAATCCTGAGGAAGCGCCTCTTTCCAAGTAGGTGCGTTCAATTTGATCCATTTTAGTTGAAGCTATTTCATCGAACAGCTTCGATTGACCCATCAGGCGCCCCACTTCATCGCCAAAGTTCCATCCCTCCAGGACCTTGTTCAAAAATCCACGCAGCACAGTTCTTTGGTCGTCAGCAGAAAGTGTGTTGAAATATTTAGTAAAGCTGTCTTTCTTCTGAGCGAAGACAAAACCATGAAATATCAAAGAGCGATAGGGTTCTACGAACCACAAGCGGGCATTGTCTTGGGTGTAGTAGTTCACATATCCACCGGTGCCATCTATGTTGTAAAAAGGAGTGTTCCTTTCCTCTGCGAAAAGGCGTTGAAAGTTTTTGTAGTTCGGGTCATACGCATTCTTAGTTAAGACGTTTTGCTCCACCGAATTTAACAGCAATGCTTCGAACCATTGACCCGGATAAGGATACCAATTGCGTTTTTTTACATTCATCAATCTGTCGGCCTGCGCTTTTAAGCAAGTCATTTTGTCCGAGGCACTGTCGCCTTTGCTAAGGTCATAGAAGTCGCAGGTAACACATTGTTGAAGGGCGATGCGATTTAGCTGGTTTCTTTTTGTGATGTCTTTGGTGGTGTTCACAAGGTGGTCCATGTTTCCAGCGTCCATCAATCCTTCATCTGCTTTCGATGCTTCGGGATTAACGACGTAGGTTTTGCAACGAGTGACTTCTCTGACAGGTCCAAAAGAGATGCCGCTGTTTTGAACCGGGGGTGCCGGAATAACTCCCGTCCGTGAAGTCGGCCTATCCGCAAGTGCAATGGAATTGAGACCATTCAATAAGATAAAAAAGACCACGGCCGTTTTCATACTTTCCCTTCGTCTCACAATGAAACACAATGAAATATTCGTATTCTTAAGAGCAAAGCAATTAACGAACCTATCCAAGAACAGATTGTTTTGATTACGAAGCTTCGAAGTTGTACACGGTGACAAAAAAGGTGCGAAATGAATGGCCCTTACTTTTCAGGAAGGGCCTTAGTGGAATAGAGGTTAGTGGGAAGCGTGGTGAGTAGCGCCGCCGCTGTGGCGTCTTGTTTGCCAGCCCTTCTTCGCAGCACGCACGCGTGATGCATGTGATTGTGTCGATTTTGATGAAGATTTTGAAGATGATCTGGATGAGGCTGATTTTGAAGAAGCCGATTTAGTGGAAGAAGATGACTTGGATTTCGCCGCGGCTTTTCCGCCTCTTTTACCGCCGAGTTTCGAAGGCTCGGTGTTAGAAACTTTTTTACCTGCGCCGCCAGTTTCTTTATTCACTGTGGCCCAGCCGATTTGGGCGGCGCGCTTTGCTGAATAGCCGCGTTTTTTCGCGCTCTCTTCGATGTGTTCTGCTTGGCGTTTTTGTTTGCTCGTGTATTTTTCTTTTGAACCTCTAGGCATGATGGCCCTCCTTGTTTTCACCCTCATGCTAACGACGATTCAATTTTTTTCACACATTGAAAGCTTAGATTCTTAACACTGGAGCTTAGTCCTTCGTCTCTTTTTCGATGGAAGTACGAAGCAATGACTTCACACGATTTTGCTGAGTCGATCCGCCAAGCATCGCTTTTAATTGATTGTGGACGCTAGGATCGTTGATCAAAGCACCTAATGTGCCTTGGCCTTTATCAATTTTCGTAAGGATAGAGTCTAGCTTTTCCACAGAGCGAGTCAGCTTATCACCCGTGCCGCCTTCATTCATATTGGTAAGGACACGATGAGCCTCTTTGCTCATCTGGCTCATGTTAGAGCTCGCTGTTTCTAGATTACCCATAATGCGCACCAGGCGATTGTCAGCATTCAAACTTGCCGTCAGCTTATAGAGCTCGTTGATGGTATCAAAGATTCGGTTAGTTTCGTTACCGCGTTCAGAAATAATGCCAATCAAATCGGTGGGTTTTGCGATATCTAAGACTTCGCCTTCTTTAACCACGGGGCTTGAGGGATCACCCGGAATAATGAAGACAAACTTATCACCCAGCGCACCTTGAGTGCGCACTTCAACCTGAGAACCTTGACGAACGCGTCCGATGAATTCTTCATTAATGCGCATCTGCACATCCAGAGCATTCTTCTCTGACAAGAAAGTAATTTTCTCGACGTTACCGACGGGAACACCGGATAAAGAAACCACGCTGCCCTCCGAAAGACCTTGGACCTGATCAAAGTGTGCATGCACTCGGATGTAGCTCGTGAAAAGGGCGCGATCCGCACCCAGCAGAAAGATGGATCCCAAAATGAAGATGATCCCGATAGAAAGAAAGATTCCGACTTTCAATTGGGTGCTTGTTTGTGATTCCATTAGGCACTTTCTCCGTTAATGAACTGGCTCATGGCTCCGTCATCTGGAGCCTCTTTCAACTTATCAATAGTGTATTGCTCTCCGATTTTACCGTGTTGTAGCAATGCGACTTTGTCACAAACCGCATAGACCGTCGGCATATCGTGAGTAACGAGGATAGAAGTCACACCCTTGGCCTTTAAAGCCAGGATAGATTCTTGAATACGTTTCGTATTGTAGGGGTCTAAACCCGCTGTCGGTTCATCGTACAGAACGACTTCAGGATGCATCATCATGGCTCGTGCTAACCCCACGCGCTTTTGCATACCGCCTGAAATATTGCCGGGCAACAAATGCTCCGAACCGGCTAGCCCAAATTCTGCCAGTTGTTCGCGGATTTTATCGGCGATTTCTTTTTCACTCAAATTAAAGTGTTCGCGTAAAGGGTAGGCGAGGTTTTCATAAACGCTCATAGAGTCAAAAAGAGCGCCTCCTTGGAAGGCGTAAGCCACTTTTTTGCGAATCTCGTTGAGTTCTCGTTCTCTCATGCGTGCGATATCAGTACCATCAATAATGATTTGTCCTTGATCCGGCTTTTCAAGACCCACCAAGCTGCGCAGTAACACGCTCTTTCCGGTTCCAGAGCCCCCGATAAGTCCAAGGCATTCGCCTTTACGAACATAAAAGCTCACACCGCTATGAACTTTTTTAGAGCCGAAGGATTTGTGAAAGTTTACGACTTCGATAAAGCCTTTCCTGGATTCGTTCATAGTTTCTCCACGATCCAGAAAAGTTTTGATAAGAAGAAGTCGCCCACTAAAATCAGAATCGAAGAAACGACGACAGCCTTCGTCGTCGCAATACCCACTTCTTTCGTACCTTCTTTGACATTAAGTCCGAAGTAACAAGATGGAATTGCAATAAATAAAGCAAAGAAGAACGTCTTTCCAAAACCAGAAAGGTAATCTTGCATGCTGGAAGTCGTGATTACTTTAAGCAGATAAAAATTAGGATCCAGATTCAGCTCTGTCGCGCCGACTAAAAGGCCGCCTGCATTTCCTACGATATTGGCAATCGACACCAAGATAGGAAGTACGATTAGGCAAGCCAGCACTCTTGGGATCACGATTTTTTTAATTGGTGAAGTGCCTAATGCGCGAATCGCATCGATTTGCTGAGTGACGACCATACTCCCAATTTCACTGGCGATACCCGCACCAACACGAGCGGCGAGCATAAGACTTGTAAAAACCGGACCGATTTCTCGCAAGATGGTGACGGCTAAAAGTTTTGGGACGTAAAGCTTTCCGCCAAATTTTTCTAGACCCAAACCAAACTGCAAAGACATCACCATCCCGATACTGACGGCCGTGACGATGATTAAAGGCATAGAGCGAATCCCAATTTGATAGATTTGCTCCACCAAGAGCTTCCAATAGAAACGGCCCTTGAAAATTTGCTTAAACACATCTGCAGACAATAGGCCCACACCCCCGACGAAGCGGAGGATCTCAAGCATAAAGGCTGTCAGAGGCGTATTAATTGAATTCATTAAGGTGCCTTGAAGTTCGTTTTGAAGTTTTCAAAAGTGCCGAGTTCATTTTGAAAGTTTTTTTCAACGCCTCCGTAAGTCAGCGTGTAATTGCACCCGTTCTTTTTAAATACGAGAAGAGAAAGTTGGACAGAGACGCCATCGACAAACCCTTGTGCTAAAGTTTGGCGGGCGGCTCGGCCGTTGAAGGAGGTGTCTTCAGATTTTAGGACTTTCAAAGAGTTCAGCGCGCTCAAAGAATCACTTTCCAACTGTTGCAAAGTAGGCTCATTCTTGCCGCCACATTCGGAAAGATATGAAATCGTATTTCCCGTTTTTCCGCTGATCCAGGCTTTGTCAGAGCTGTCAGATTTTATTTCGTTGAACGGAGAGGAAGGAGCCGAAAAGCTGACATCCTTTGCAGACGTGACTTTCCCGCCGGGTAATTGAACCGACACACAACTTCCAAGAAGCAAAAACATGATGCAGACAAAGACGTGGTTTCTCATAGCACCTATCTATCGGAATACTTAAGGTAAATATTCAGTCCTGACGTTGGCAAACAGGACCTAAGTCCACTGTCATCCATTTGTCAGGCCTGACAGAAAATCTATGAAACTTTTTGCCCATCTGGAACATATTTGCCAATAGACCAAAGAAATGCTGGCACCGTATGTGCAACAGCACAAGGAAGGGAAAAGGTAGGGTTCAAGGAGTGAACACTTTGCGATTTTTCGTTGCGGCAGGATGCCTCATCTTAAGTCTAGCTTCGGCACAGGCTCAAACAGTCAGTGGCTTGATTAATTATCAGGGCGATACTGTTCATTTGGAACTCTCAGGTCAGCAAAACTGGGATTACGACGTGAAACGTTTGGAAGTAAAGAACCAAACTATTGTCGAAATGACGGTGCCAGCGATGGATGATGCGACCATCAAAGCTCTTTCTTCATTTAAAAGTGATTTTGTAACGGGTGTTGCTGTTGATCGTAAAGGTCCAGATGGTAAACACGTGATCTCTTTCACATTGTCTGGCGATGACATCGACACTTTTGATTACCTAACAGACCAACCCTCTAGACTGATTATGGATTTCTATGTAAATCCAAACAGCAAGCCTAAAAAAGAAATCAAAGCCGTTGCCAAAAAATCCGAAACAGCACCCGCAGAAGAGAGTGCTAAGCCTGCAAAATCGGTGGCAAAAGCTAAAACTGATAAGAAAAGAAAACCCGCTACGGCAGATGTCTTGAATATCGCAAATCAAGGTACCGCAGTGGCGATGAATTCAGATCCCGTGAAGTCAGGAATCTTTGATGGCGGCGATCCTAATTATGAGCGCTTTTCTATCAAAGACTACGAGATCAAAGAAGAAGCTTTGATCCGCGCTAAGGACAATTACTACATCCCGTTTCCGATGTTGGAAACTCCGGTGAGTTACTGGGAGAGGATGAAAGTCACTCCGACGATTTACGAAATTTCCGCAAAATCAACGGACGAAAATAAACAGGCGCGTTTGCTTCTGACTCTTTTTGAAAAGCAAAGATATGCGGTTTATTTGAAAACTCAGAATTGGTTTAAAGATAAATATCCAAAATCTGAGTACAACGAAATCATTGATTATATGACGGCCGATGTACACCTGGCTTTATGGCAGGACTCTGGCAACAGTCAAAATTACGATGAAGCTGTCCAACGTTATAAGGAAGCGATTGAAAAGTATCCGCGTTCTCCGTTGGCCGAAAGAACGTCTTTGAAAATTGGCTATTTGGCTTTGGAAAGAGGCGACTTCCTTGGAGCGCTTCGTCTTTTCAATGAGCATATTGGTAATAAAAACTTTCCGGATAAAAATGCATTGTCGAAAGACTTAGCTCGCTTGGGCACTGCCTTGGCTTATATGAAGCTCAATCGCTACAATGAAGCCGTCGCTCAGTTTGATGATATAGAGAAAAACTCTACGAATCGGGATCTGAAAGTGGAAGCCGCTTTCCGTCGTGGTGATGTGTGGGTGCGCGGTAAAAATTACTCTAAAGCTGTTGAAGAATATCAGCGTGCGCTTAAGAAATACCCAGAAGGTCAAAACTCTTATCCGAATGCATACTACAACCAGGCTGAATCTTTGTTCTGGATGAATAAGTACAATCAAAGCTTGGATACTTACCTTGAATTTATTAAAAAATTCCCAAGTAATGCCAATGCCCCTTACGCGATGACTCGTATGGGAGAATTGTTGGATATCTTTGGTGCCGATAAATCCCGCGTGATGGGTGCTTATCTAGAAACTTATTTCCGCTATGGTGAAAGCCCAAGTGCCGTGATTTCTCGTTTGCGTTTACTGAGCGGTCGCATGAAAGGTATGAAACCGAAAGAAGTGAACAATGCCGTTGGTGAGATCATGTCACTGGCGAAAAAGGTGGATTTGCCTAACATGGAACAGTTCGCAACTGTGATGGTGGCGGATGGTTACACGCAACGTAACGAATTCCAAAAGTCTATTGATCTTCTTTCTAAGTATTACAAAGAGCATCCGACTTCTGTGGATGTTCCTTTGATCACGAACAGAATTATTTCGAATATCAACGCGAAGCTTGAATCCGAAGTGAACCGTGGGAACTTCATCGAGGCTTTGAAAACTCACAGTCAATATGCCGACACATGGTTGAAAAACTCTAAGCGTCTGGACACTCGTTACAATGTGGGTCGGGCATTTGAAATGGGCGGAGCTCCGGTTGAAGCCGAAAAATATTATAAAGATGTTTTAAACCGTGTGTATGCCATTCGTGGAACTCCGGAAGCTAAAGAAGTTCAAGTAAAAGAAGAAATTCCAACAGAAGACGAATTGAACCTTCGTTTGGCGGCCGTGTTCACTCAAGAAGGAAAATCGAATCTTGGCTATGAGTACCTAAAAAACATCAAAACTCCGGAGAAACTTTCCGAAGCAGCGCAAATTGAAAGAGTGAACATTGCCGTTCGTCTTCTTGAAAAGCGCGGTGACAATGAATCAGCGATTCGCTACTTAGGCGAACTTCTTCGCACATGGAAAGGCCAACCGGAACTAGTGGCTGAACCGTATTTGAAATTGGCAGAACTTCAGCAGAAACAAAACCGCCCTACCGAAGCATTGCAAGCTTTGGAAGTGGTGGATCAATTGCAAAAAGATTCTGGCAAGGTTTCGACTGTCGTGCATGCGAAAGCCTTAGAAAATATTGGCGACCTTTACCTCAATAAAGGCGACGAAGCCAAAGCCACCGAAGCTTACGGAAAGCTTTTGGAAAAGTACGAAGAAAGCCGTCCTCTTTCTTCGATTCGTTACAAACTTGGACAAATTTATTTCAAACGCGGTGAAGTGCAAAAAGCCGCCGAAGTTTGGAATGAATTTAAAGGTGAAAAAAGTGGCTTTTGGAAAAACTTAGCGCAAGAGCAGCTGAAGAATTCCGAATGGCGCGACGGTTACAAGAAATATATCCAAAGAATTCCAGCGATGTCTGAGAACGAGCAAGGGCAATAGGGAGATTTGATGTCGTACTTTGATTTTGATGCGATACACATCGAAGACAGAAGAATGCACGAAGTAAAGCAGCTAAGTTTGCAGTTGGCGGCAACGCAAGCAAGCCTGCTGATTCTTGGTGAAGCCGGTGTGGGAAAAACCAGTTTAGCTCGCTATATTTATGCTAAAAGCCGTTCGGCCCGTTTGTACACTTTGGACTGTAAGAATGCCGGCGGTTTTGATTTTTCAAAGGTCGATGGTGGCACTCTTTTGATTGAGGATTTGGATTGTGCAAATCCTGCTTTGCAAAATGAATTGATGAGGCTTGTGGAAAGAGCGGGCTCTTCTCGCCCACGTTTTATTTCTACTTCACGACGTGATCTTCGCTCGTTGGTTAAGCAAGAACAGTTCCGTCAGGATTTGTTCTATAAATTAGCAGTGGTTCATTTAGAAGTTCCTCGCCTTGAAGATCGTTTGGCTGATTTTCAGAATATTGTGACTTTTATTTTAGAAGTCGCGCAAATCATGCACGGGAAGTCTGGCTTGCGTTTGACGGCCGAAGCTTACGAGCGTTTGACGGCATGGAACTGGCCGGGAAACATCCGTGAACTTGAAAACGTTCTTGAAAGATCCGTCGTTCTTGCAAAATCTTCACTGATTGGCCCCGAATCTATTCAATTTGAGGCCATTGTTGAGGATATGGAGCTGGATTTTGCCCCTGGAATGTCCCTTTCTGAGGTGGAAAAGCGTCTTATCATACAGACCTTGGAGTTGACGGCGCAGAACCGTACTCGAGCCGCTCAGATGTTAGGGATTAGTATTAGAACATTGAGAAATAAATTAAACGAATACAAGGAGGCCGGTGTTTTATGAGTAACGGAATTTTTGATAAAACAACCAATGCCCTCGCCACATCGTTGGCGATGAGACAACTCCGCCACAACGTCACGGCTTCGAATATCGCGAATGCCGAGACTCCGGGCTATCACGCTAAGAAAATGGATTTCGAAGGCGCGTTGCAAAGAGCCCTGGATTTAGATGGCGCAAACTCCCTAAGCACAAGTGATTCACAGCACTTCGGCATCGGTGGGGTTTCTGTTTCAAAAACTAGACCTGATATCTATGAAGACCCTGAAGGTGCCGTGAATAACGATGGCAACACAGTGGACGTAGAAAAAGAAATGTCGGCGTTATCAGAAAATGCGGTTCTGTACAAAGCAGCTCTGCAACTGATCAATAAAAAAATGGCCGCTCTTAAATACGCGGCGAACGACGGCAGATAGAACTTAGGATTTGAGAGTTCTGAGAGGAGGCCAGGATGGCTGATTTTCTGACAGGGATGAGAGTAAGTAGCAGTGGTATGGCAGCGCAAAGAATGCGCATGAATACTATTGCGAGCAACATCGCGAATATCAATACGACTCAGACACCTGAAGGCGGTCCGTATCGCCGTAAGGATGTGGTTTTCGAGTCGATGCCCGACGCCAAAAATTTTGGTGAGATCATCACCTCGACCGATCCCAAAGGAAATTTCCAAAGGGTCCAGGTCACCGATATTATCTCGGATCGCAAAGCCCCATTGTTGAAATATGAACCAGATCATCCTGATGCAAATGCCGATGGATACGTCGCTTATCCCAATATCAACCTTATGGAAGAGATGACCAATATGATACAGGCCACTCGCTCCTATGAGGCGAATGTGACGGCTCTTCAAGCGTCAAAAGATATGGCGCTGAGTGCTTTGGAGATAGGTCGCTAAGACTGAAAGCCCAGGAGGAATTTTCCTAGACTGGGGCAAATTTTAAGGACTTTTTTAGTTTAGTTTTATACAATTTTTGTAAGAGGAGAAGGTGAAGCCATGGAGGGTTTTACTGTATCAAATGCAAACAGGTTTCTCGATACTGGTGTCATTCGTGACTCCAAGTCTTTAAGCATCGAGGGTCCTAAATCAACGAGTTCTACAGCAGATACTGGCAAGAGCTTCGCCGACACCCTGAAGGACGCTGTCAGCAGTGTGAACGAGATGCAAAAGTCTTCGGATAAGGC